>JAZQSV010000041.1:0-66993 GCA_045630265.1 Acutalibacteraceae bacterium | reverse complement strand
AATGATAAACGGCACCCTCTACACCCACCTTGCCGAAATCAATCGGCAGGCGGAAGAAATGTTTTCTGAGCTGATAAATCAAATGAAAGCTCGCGAGGGCATCACCGAACAACTAAAAGCAGAGAACCAACTCGAATGGGTCCGCCGGATGAATAACATCCGCCACCGCGCCACCGAAATCGTATAGCAAGAACTAATATATACCTAGACCTCAAAAATCCCGAAGTTTTACACAAAGATAAAACTTCGGGATTTATTTTAATATGTTTCGGTATTTTTTATCGTCTTTTGATTATCAGTATATTTTTGAATGAGCAATTCAACGTCTTTTAAAAATTCTTTTCGTTGAGCGGTGTCAATCGATTCAAGTTGATGATAGTCCAGGCTTATAGTTTTCAAAGTGAACCAAACATCAGTTTTGAGATTTTCAAGGAAACTTGTTAATCGTTCGTTAGTTGTTCTAATATCAAGATCACTTGCGAATTTTAATCTTCCTAAAATCTCTCCAATCAATTTTGCATTATCATTATCAAAAGAGCTTAATAACTCCTGTAATTCTTCTTTAGATTGTGCACATCTCAATATATTATCTCTTTCTATTATAGAATAGAATTTGTGATCATTTAAGATTGTTGTTGTTTTTTGATAAAGTTGCTGCGTCTGTGGGTCATCAATAGTAACTATTTCACCATATTTTTCGATTTTTAAGACATAATAGAGTATGCAAAATACAAATATATATGGGCAAGAAGGCATATTTTTATCTAAAATATTAGTGAAACTCTTTTCGGACATATTGATCTTTATAGAGGACCCCTTCCCAACGATTGATGGATACCAAATATTATATTTAAGTTTGGGATTATTGATTTCTTCTTCAGATAAAGCTTCGTTTGCATTTATTCTTTTCAAAAGAAAATCACGGTTGATATTTAATTCAGATATTTTTTGATTTATAAAATCAACAATAGAATCTGGAACTGGAATGTATCTATGAACAGTGTCGAAATTGGCAAACCAAATTTCTTCCTCTATTTCCGCTTTTGAATATTTAATCTGAAGAGACGCATAGATTTGTTCCCATATTTCAGTTTTTTTATAGTCTTCGCCTAAAATAAAAGAGAATATTGATTCGACCGTTTCTATTTCGATGTTTTTTACTTCTTGTTTTTCTAATTTTGAAACGTATCCAGGCGTTTTACCTAGATGTTCAGCAAGGTCTTTAGACTTGATTCCGTTTTGCATACGTAACATTTTCAGAGTATCGGCCAATCTATCAGTGACGATGATTTTCGGCATAAAGATCAACCTCCTATATAAGATAGTTTATTATAACATTATTGTCGAAGTTTGTCAAGTTTTTTACAAAACTAATTAAAATTCAATAAATTGAATAAAATAATTGACAAGTCGTTTTGATTATGGTATACTACTTATGTCGATTTATAATACTTTTAGGCGAAAAAATATTTTAATGATTACAGACAAAAAGAAACAGCGAATCGGCTGGTATCCGAAACGCTGCAAGAGTGTCTACATAATTCAATTTATGATTTTACGAACTATGTTTCCTCAGACATAGGCATTGTACCACATCTCAAAATGAAATGCAAGTGTAAAATCCTGGGTTAAATATGTTTACTCTCTTCTTTGAGTTTGTTTTCAAATAAATAAGAAACGAGGTATCGTTTATGATGTATGTAACCAAAATTAAGATGAAGCCAGGATGTTATAACTCTTCAAAATTGGTCGAAATAGACCAACTTTACATCACAGGGTGTACTAATCCAGGATATTTCAAAAAGGCCGCTATTCACGATTATGTGAAGGAGCATCCGGGCACTATAAAGGTCGATAGATATCCTTATCCAGCAATTATAGATGCCGTTAGTTCAAATAACGAAAAATATGTTCGTTCTTCTCCTAATGATTATACACACGATAATCTCTTAGACCTTCCAAGGGAGGCTAATTGATTATGGCAAGTATAAAATTTAAGGGGTTTGATGCCGACAAAATTTTTCACGAAATCCAAAAGGATGTTGAAAAGGATTTGAAAAAGAATCCTGGAAAAGTTCTTAATTCGCATATAGGCGAAGTGATAGATGGGAATTGCTCAAAGTGCGGCAAAACAACAATTGAAATTTTGGCCAACGGAAAAGCAAAATGCACAAAGTGCGGTTTGATTTCTAAGGTTGACCTTAATATCAAGTATAAGTAAAGTCTAAAAATAAATGCAGATGTGTTGCCCTCGTTTTTAGGGGGAGATACAGTCAAAATGCAAATGATAGCATTTCCTAAACTAATAGAGTATTTTGAAAGCGAAAAAGCATACGAAGAAAAGCAACCTAAAATGAAAAACGGAGGAAGTTTTTGTCTTGCTGAAGGCACAGTATTTCCGACAGGTATGCTTCGCAACCGCAATCCGGAAGATCCTGATTTTGAACAGAGCGATGACCTCGATGATTTGACTGCTATTCGTGGAACTGTTAAAGGAGCATATTGGGGAAAGTTCGAGACGAACGGAGAATCCGATAATACCTTTATTAGATGTGTTGTTGATACAGAATTCGGGCCTCTTGATATTATACATACCGCAGAGCAAGTTGCGGAGGAATATAGAGAAAATATCAAGGTTGGAGCAACTGTTTCTTTCTATGGCACTCTTTCGGGGGATGTGGCAATATACGAATA
Source organism: Acutalibacteraceae bacterium (assembly GCA_045630265.1). Lineage (GTDB taxonomy): Bacteria > Bacillota > Clostridia > Oscillospirales > Acutalibacteraceae > UMGS1279. The sequence continues at coordinate 64,299 of JAZQSV010000041.1, read as the reverse complement.
TGACGAAGGTATTATCCGTGATGAAGAACATACTCTTGCTGCAATGCGTTATGTTTTTTCCGGAAACGATCCTGATAGAATAAAAAGCATATTAAGTGAAGATGTAGTGTACTCAGCTGAGTATAACGGGGAAAAATATCTTGGCTCTCAAGAGGTTGTTGATAGGGTAAAATTTGTTCAACAAGACAACGAGAATAAGCATATCGTTCAGTTTGCAACTATTACTCAAATTGATGATGGCGAGGAAGCACTTGAGTATGGTGTTGGAAAGCGATGCTTAGTTATTGCCGAAAATGAAGAAACAAATTACACGTCGATTGTTTTTATTGAGTTGGATAAAAACGGGAATATTGTAAAACTTACAACCTCTCAGAATTCGAGGTATCATTTTACATTTGATCAAAAGCCAGAGATAAATAATCCGTTGGAGGATTTTGAATTTCCGAAATCTGTTTCTGAAGCAATTAAAGCAAGAGCACTTTTTCACGGCATTCTAAAAGATGAAGAACATTTTGAAGCTGTGTTATGTGATTCAGCAAATTTAAGCGAGTTTGAAAACAATGCAAAACAAATGCTTGAAGCTTTGCCTACTGATGTAGAGTCTGACAATGATGAACTTTTAGCAAATCTATTTGGATATTTATTTGCAAAAGCCATAGAGTATACATGTTTTAGCGCAAACCCCATCGATGATGGTTGTGCAGCTAAACTCTTATGTTCTTATAGCCCGAGCGATGCTTGGGGAGGCAGGATACAAAGCAACTTTGATGAAGAAAAACATGAACCACTTGAAAATGCTTTCGACTTAGGAAAACAGTTTTATAAAGATTTTAAATTTCAACAAACTGATACTAACGTAGATGCATTCCGTGAGAACATAATTAATGCATTGATTTTGGTTCAGAATTTGGGTTCCTATTATTCAAAATATTTTTAAATTCGGTTTTTAATTTGTCGCTTGCGAAGCGACCTAACCTCTCTTTTATTGGTGTACAATGATGACATCAAATGAAAGAGAGGTTTTCTATTATGAAAAATACAAACAAAAACAATATTACTGAACTCGTATTTATTTTGGATCGTAGCGGTTCTATGGCAGGGCTTGAGAATGACACAATCGGTGGTTTTAACTCGATGATTGAAAAGCAGAAGAAACATGACGGCGGTTGCTATGTATCTACTGTGCTTTTTGATGATGAGAGTGAAGTTCTGCACGATCGCGTAAAACTCCATGACATTCCAAAGATGACCGACAACGATTACACAGTTCGTGGTTGTACTGCACTTATCGATGCTATCGGTGGGGCAATTCATCATATTGGTAACATACACAAGTATGCTCGTCCTGAGGATGTACCGGAGCATACAATGTTTGTTATTACAACCGACGGTCAAGAAAACGCAAGTAATAAGTACACAAGCGAACAGGTTAAAAAGATGATTGAGCGACAGAAAGAAAAATACGGTTGGGAGTTCCTTTTCATCGGTGCTAATATTGATGCGGTTGAAACAGCATCCCGTTATGGTATAGGTGCTGACCGAGCAGTGAACTACAATGCTGACGGTGAGGGCACTCATATTCTTTATGAGTCGGTTGCAAAAGCAGTTTGCAATGTCAGAGCAAGCGCACCTCTTAGTGCGGATTGGAGTGAGGATATCAACGCTGACTACCAGCGCAGAGGCAAAAAGAAATAACTATTTTTAATGCTGGTCGATAGTAGCTGTATAGTTGCTGTTAGGATGAGCAATCAGGTGTTATTTGGGTGAAAAACGGGGCGAAAAATGTATGAATTTTTAGTTTTTGCCTGATTTTTAATGTTGCTGTTAGGGTGGAAAGGCGTAAGACAGCCCTCTCAAAAGGTGCCGAATTTTAATGGTCTGATACTCGCAAAGCCTTTGTTTATGCGGCTTTAAGGGCTTAGTGCGGCTCGGCCGAAGCAGTACAGGCTGCAATTAAGGAAAGCAAGTAATTTAGTTTGCTGACTTTATAAACCCAATCGAATCCCCGTGGAACAATCCACGGGGATTTTTCTTTGCAAAGTCCTTTTAATTGGACATAAGGTGTGATATATTATAATTAGAGGTGAGTTGAATGAAAAACTTGTGGAGATATGCCGTTGCGGGAAACATAAAGAAAACCCGAATTGACGAAAACGGTGTTTTGAGATATGGAACTGCATCATTTAAGGGAAATACAAAGGTGTATCTTAGCGGACGCCTGTGGGATGAAAGATTACCAGACGAAAATAAAACGAACATTTCTGTCTTGGGGCTTAGTCGTGGTGGAAGATATTATGTAGATTATGTTCCAATCGAATTAATTGAGAATTTGAGAATTACAAGAGTATATACACCAAAAGTGTTAGATATAATGTCCGATTTTGAGTTTTGTGAATGTTGGTGGTAAAACACAAAATTGGAAACCGAAAATACTAAAAAAATTTGATAAATCAAATATGAAAAAATATAGATTTTATTTTTTACCAGAAAGAGATAATAACTATTGTGCAAAAATAGTTGATGATAAGGGAGAAATAATTGCATACATTTAATTCCTCCCTTTTTGTGTATTGAAGTTTGGTACATTATCAAAAACAGTAAGTAATTGAAGTTTTTATAAAGTGAAGTCCTTTGTTTCGGTGTGTTAATCTATTATAATAACAATAAGAGGTGATTGAAATGCAAATTCCTTGTCATAAATTATATGAAGAGGAAAAGAAACAAAATGAGGGTAAGTCGATTGGTGTGTTATACAATCAAGTGTATGAACTTTCTAAACATTGTGACAGATACTATAATTGGAAATATACAAATTTTGTTTTTGGAAATACAGATGATAACATTGTTGTTTATTTTCATTATAAAACGTATGGACAGACGGCAAGAGGTGGTTATGGAAACATAGAATATGACTTTTATGTTATTGAAAACAACGGAAAGTATTATATAAGGTATTTCAACATGTATAGACTTCAAAGTGAAGCTGCTGAATATGGAAAACAAGCAATAACAAATTTAGCATGGTGTGATGAAATGCTTATCGGTGTGAACACAACTGAGTATCGGAAATATGTTTTTGAGACAGCTATGTCGGATAGAATACCACTTGACAAGTCGGAACTAGAAAAAAATCTTAATGCTATTCAACAAATTGATTTTGAATCTGCCTGCGGTGGATTGGATTATTTAGAATATCTTTACGCTGAGACTAAGGTAGAAATGTTGGACTTTAAAAATAAAATAACATTCTATTCCGATGAATATGTGTTACCCAAATTTACACCTTGCATTCAATTTATAGAATTTATATTCGAAAAGTGCAAAATACCGTGTGTGAAAAAGTGCAATTTAAAATATATTGACAATCTTGAAAAAGCAAAAGAAATAATTGTTGATAAAACCATCAAAAGGAAGTATCATATTTTATAAACAAAAAAATATTTATTATGCTTTTAAGCGGGGATGCTGATGTTAAAAATAATCACAATAACTAAAATCCCTCTTTTGTGCGTTGCACTACAGCTGCTATTAATGATATGAAATTATTCATAACCTAAAACAAACCCATCTACCCGAATTTCTTCGGGCAGATTTTTTTGCAAAGTCCTTTTTATCGGACATAATATATGATATAATCAGAACACGAGGTGAGGAACGTGAAAAAAATATTCGAACTGAACAATACTAAATCAAAACTTGATTATATTAAAATATCTGCCCCATTAATCTATAAAAAACTACTGTCCGAGTTGACGGAAGCTACCAATTATATTGCCGATTTTAAAAACAGAATGATTATTGAAGATGCCGTTTTGGAAGCGTTTAATTATTCTGGCAATGAAGCAATTATAACAACAGACCTTTATAATGTTCCCGCAATTAAAAAATATTTAACCAAAGAACATATCGCACAAATTAACGGAAAATTCAAAGTTATAGATAGTTTATGTTTTTCACATTGTACAGCGCTGGAAAATGTTGTTTTTGAAGAAGGCGTAGAATGTATCAAAGAACGAGTTCTGTATGAAAATACCACAATTAAAAGCATTACACTCCCAAAATCTTTAACCTTTATAGGCAATGGTGCGTTTCAAAAGTGTAAAAATTTAGACACTGTTACATTTTTAAACCCAAAAACTTGGGTTTCGCCAAACTCATTTGATGGCACAAAATGGTTTGAGCAATTCACAGAAGATTTTATTGTGGTAAACGGGCAACTTTTAAAATATAATGGCACGGATAAAGTTTTACAAATTCCAGAAGGAACAGTTCATATTTCTCATCAAGTTTTTTGTAATAACGAAAATATTGAAGCTATAATATGTCCTCATTCGCTTGAGGGTATCTGGACATTTTCGTTTGCTAATTGTATTAACTTAAAAAAGGTTGTTTTAAACAACGGCCTGAAAATGATTTGCACAAGTGCATTTGAAGATTGTCAAAATCTGCAAGAAATTGAACTGCCTCGAAGTTTAGAAGATATAGGAGCAATGGCTTTTAATAAAAATACCTTTGTGCGTTTTTATGACACAAATCCTAAAATCGCCAAACACATAAAGGAAACTTATCCTCAATACAAAATTATTGATTAATTTCCCTCTTTTGCGTACTGCTGCGCAGTCTACTATCAAAGAATCTAATTAATTAGATTTATAAAGCAAACTTATCGCCCTGCCGAACACTGGGCAGGGCGATTTTTTACAATCAGTTCACTTTTTTATATGTAAATATGTTACAATAAAAACATCATATTATAGTTCATCGAGGTGCAATATGAAAAAAATATTAGCGTGTTTTGTGGTGCTAACCCTTTTGCTTTCAGGTTGTCGTTCTAACGAACAAAAAAATGAAGGAACTCAAATCAACTTATCCGATAACAAAATTACAGTTGACGGACAAGAGATTACAAGTGATGCTACACAGGCGGTTTATTCTGCCAATGACATTGTGTTTTATCTTGCAGGACAAGATTTCACCTATGGTGAGGGAGAAAAGCAAGACGAACACGAACAAAGTGAAGCAGATGCACATACTGTTGTTCACATTACAAAACCAGGCAGATATGTCTTGAGTGGAACACTCTCACTGGGGCAAATAGCAATCGACCTGGGTGAAGATGCAGAAACAGACCCCAATGCAGTAGTAACACTGATTCTTAATAATGTTGATATTACTTGTAAGGTTGCACCTGCTATTATTTTCTATAACGTATATGAATGCGCTGAAAAGGACGAAGAATCCGCCAAAATGGATGTAGATACAAAATCGGCAGGCGCTAATGTAATTATTGCCGATAACACTATAAATAATATAAACGGCTCCTACGTAGCCAAGATTTATAAGCCTGACAGCGTTATTTTAAACGAGGAAAAATCCGAAGTTGAGGATGCAAATAAGCTTCATAAATATGACGGGGCTTTCTACTCTAAAATGTCAATGAATATAACCGGCGAAAAAACAGGAAACGGCGTATTAAACATTAACGCTGAAAACGAGGGGTTGGGCAGCGAGCTACACCTTACCATAAACGGCGGAATTATTCATATAAATTCAGGTAATGATGGCATCAACACTAACGAAGACGGCGTTTCGGTTACCACAATAAACGGCGGAAAGTTAAACATTCTTTGTAACGGTAAAACCGGCGAGGGAGACGGAATTGATTCAAACGGTTGGCTTATAATCAACGACGGTTTTGTAAACTCCTTTGCCTGTTCTACAAGCGGTGATGCGGGAATCGACTCAGACAAAGGCATTTATATAAACGGCGGCCATGTAACGGCCACTGGAAATATGCTTGACCGAATCGCAGGCGGCGCGCAAACCTATGTTGTGTTTAACTTTGCCTCACGCCAAAATGGTGATACAACCTATACTCTTAAAAACTCTAAGGGCGACGTTGTGGGTGAATATTCTCCCAAAAACGCCTTTACCTACCTTATTGTTGCAAACAATGAGCTTGCCCCAGACGATTATGTGTTTTTCAAAGGAACCACCCAGCTTACAGGTGTTAAATCGCAAAATATGCAGGGTATGATTCCGAACGGGCAAAGGCCTCAAATGACAAACGGAGAACTAGCTAGCCCGCCCGAGCCTAACCAAAACGCACAAGCCCCCCAAATGCCAGGCGGCGAACCGCCAAAAGGAGAGCGCCCCGAATTTCCGCAAGGCGAAATGCCGAATGGTGAAAGACCGCAAATGCCCGGAAGTATGCCATCCTCCAATATAGAAGGTGAGGCCTCAACCATCTTTACAATTTTAAAAGGTGGCAATCAATTTGTCGGCATTGCCCCTGTAGCCCCATAAAACAAAATCGTCCTAAACATCCACGTTGCTAAAAGCGTGTTGAATGGATAGGACGGTTTTTGTCAGTATTGAAAAATTGTGCAAAAATGGTATAATATTAATAATAAAACATTTAATTTTTTGGGGGTGAAAAAGTGGCAAAACCACAAAAACACATTGTTGCTATAATGTACGATTTTGATAAAACCCTATCCACCAAAGATATGCAAGAGTATGGCTTTATACCCAGCTTGGGTATTACTTCGAAGCAGTTTTGGGATGAAGCCAAGTCACTTTGTGAAGAGCAAAATATGGACTCAATTCTAGCTTATTTGTATTTAATGCTAAAAAAGACGCATGAAAAGGGCGTTCATATTACAAGAGATGCGCTTGTCTCATTAGGCCGCGACATTGAATATTATCCCGGTGTAGAGGAATGGTTTCGCCGCATAGATAACTACGGCAAGGAAAACGGCATTATAATTGAGCATTACATTATTTCTTCAGGAATCAAAGAAATTATTGAGGGCTCTGCCATAAAAAATCATTTCAAAAAAGTATATGCATGCGAATTTTTGTACAACCAAAACGGCGTTGCCACCTGGCCGAAACTTACGGTAAACTACACCAATAAAACACAGTTTCTTTTTAGAATAAATAAGGGTGTACTGGACGTCTGGAACGACGAAGCTCTAAACGCCTACGTGCCCGAAAAGGAGCGCCGAATTCCCTTTAGGAATATGATTTATATCGGCGACGGACTCACCGATGTGCCTTGTATGAAGCTTGTAAAGACTAATATGGGACATTCTATTGCAGTATTCCGTAAACACAAAAAGGAAACGGCAGAACAACTTTTAGCTGCAAACCGCGTAGACTTTATTGCCGAAGCAAACTACTGTGAAGGTGGCAAGCTGGATGAAATTGTTAAGACTATTATTAAAAAAATAGGCCAACACGATTAATCCGCCCACACATATATATTATAAATGGAGATTCAAAAGGACGTGTAGAGCAGATTCTACACGTCCTTTTGGATATAATAGTGAATATTTGCATTTTCTTCTTAGTGTGGTATAATATGACACAGACGTTTATATTTAGGAGGGATATTTTGAAAGCAAAGCTATTTCTAGAGGCAATATTAAAATTTCTGCTTGGAGCTTTACTTGTAGGCCTTCTTGTTTTCTGGCCGGCGGGCAGCTTTTATTTTCTAAACGGCTGGCTGCTTTTAGCCCTTTTATTTATCCCAATGTTCATAGCAGGGATTATAATGCTCATTAAAAATCCCGAACTGTTGAAAAAACGCCTCGATGCAAAGGAAAAACAAAAAGAACAGAATACAGTTTTAAAACTTAGCGGACTGATGTTCATTTTGGGCTTTGTTATTTCGGGGCTTGGCTTTAGGTTTTCATTTTATACCCTGCCAAACCTTGTGGTTATAATTGCAACCGTTTGCTTTATTTTTGCATATATTATTTACGCTGAAGTTTTAAGAGAAAATACCTACCTTAGTCGCACTATTGAAGTGCAAAAAGGGCAAAAGGTAATTGATACCGGGCTTTACTCTGTTGTAAGACACCCTATGTATAGCGCAACACTGATTTTATTTCTTTCGATGCCGCTAATACTTGGTTCACTTTACGGTTTTCTTATTTTTCTTTCCTATCCATTTATTATTGCAAAGCGAATAATAAGTGAAGAAGCTTTTTTAGAAAAAGAGCTTGACGGCTACAAGGAATATAAACTGAAGGTTAAATGGAGACTTGTACCCTTCATTTGGTAAAACGAAAAGAGGATAACTATTATGAAAAAGCAAAAGGTTATGTGTTATATTGACAAGCTAAGCGACGATTTTGCCAACACCATGATTGAGGCAACGCTCTAGGGTAAAGACTTTAAGTATATTCACAAAAATAAGAGGTGCACTGCACCTCTTATTTTTGTTGCTCTGATTCTAATTTTTAAAAGTAAGCGAATCCTTAAATTCGCTGGGTGACATTTTTGTTACTCTCTTACAAACTCGGGAAAAATACTGCGGATTATCAAAGTCTAAGCGTACAGAAATTTGTGAAAAATTAAGACTTCCTTCCCTTATAAGTTGCTTTGCTCTGCGTATTTTCATACGGGTTGTATAAACCCCTAGGGTTTCCCCGCACTGCTCATGGAAAAGCTTACTGAGATAGCTTTTACTGTAGCCGAATTTTTTGCAAATATCGGCAACCCTTACGGTGTTTTCTATGTTGTTTTCTATATACTCCTTAATTCCGGTTACAAGGTGGTTTTCCATACTTTCCTTTGAGGGGAAAATTTGGGTATCCCCCTTTTTCGTTATGTCTCGAACGAGCAAAATAAGAAGCTGTTCCAAATACGTTTTTATAAGCTGCTCGCCGCCAAACGGGGCGTTGTCACTTCTCTTCAATTTCTTTAAATTAGGATCGTTTTTGGGCAGTAAATACACCTGCTCTGCCTCCTTGATAACCGAGGACAAAAACGGTCTTAATTCCTTTTTAAGCACCGTATTAAACTTCTCGAAATACTGCATCATAGGAGAGTCGCAAACAAAGGAAATAACGAAGAAATTTGGTGAAGAATCAAGCGCTTTTATAGAGTGAAATTCATTGGGTCTGTGAAAAACAAGTTCCCCTTGGCTTAGGGCAATATTTTCTTCGTCCCTTCTAATTTGCACACTGCCCTTATCTACGTAAACCATTTCCCAAAAGTCATGGCTTTCACCCTCGAAAATAAAATTGCGGTCGAACTCATAGTAATGGGCCGTTACAATTTTTGATATGTTTACAACACTTTGAAATTTTGTTTTTATGTATGTGGCTTTCATAATTATCCCCTAGTTTAAAATAATGGTGTACAAAAGTGCACATTTCGGATAAAAAAATATATACTGAAAATTTATATTATGATTTATAATTATAATATCACAATGGTTTTAAAAATACAAGGAGGTAATGTGATGAAAAAAGGTATTAGCATCTGGTCTTTTCCGGTAGATACACTGGAAAACAACTTTAAACTTGCAAAAAAGGCAGGTTTTGAGGGTGTTGAGGTTGCTTTAGATGCAACCGGCGAGGTTTCTTTAGAGTCAACAGAGAAAGATTTACTTAAAGTAAAAAATATGGCAAAAGACTGTGGCATTGAGCTTTATAGCGTTGCAAGCGGTCTTTACTGGGACAACTGGCTTAACGACGATGATCCGGCCGTTCGCGAAAGGGCAAAGGACATTGTTAAAAAACATCTTGAAACCGCAAGCATACTGGGAGCAGAAACCATCCTTGTTATTCCCGGTACTGTAAACGCAGACTTTGCGGCTCCCGGTAAGGTTATTGATTACGAAACCACATACCAAAGAAGCTTGGAAGCTATAACCGAGCTTAAAGAATATGCTGAAAAATACAAGGTAGAAATAGGCCTTGAAAACGTATGGAACAAATTCCTTGTATCCCCCATGGAAATGCGTGATTTCATTGACAAGGTAGACAGTAAATACGTTGGTAGCTATTTTGACGTTGGTAACGTACTCTTTAACGGTTACCCCGAGCACTGGATTAAGGTTCTTGGCGACCGCATTAAAAAGGTGCACTTTAAAGATTACCGCGTTGCTGCCGGCGGACTTCATGGCTTTGTTGACCTTCTTGCAGGTGATATTAATTACCCCGAGGTTATGAATGCACTTAAATCGGTTGGTTATGACGGTTGGGTGAGCGCAGAGATGATTCCTAACTACACACATTACACCGAAACAATTATATACAACACATCCAACGCTATGGATAAAATTTTAGGGAGGTAAAAACTATGCTTAAAGTAGGTCTTATTGGTTGCGGTTTCATGGGACAAATGCATGCAAACTGCTACAAAAACATTGAGGGTGTAACCCTTGCGGCTGTGGCCGATATAAGAAAAGAAAAGGCCGAGGCAATTGCTGAGGGAACCGATGCTAAAATCTACGGCGACGGTATGGAGCTTATCGAAAACGCAGACGTAGACGTTATCGACGTTTGTCTTCCCACATATCTTCACGCTAAATATGCTTTAGCAGCTATGGATAAGGTTAAACACCTTTTTGTTGAAAAACCGGTTACCCTCACTACCGAAGAGGGCGAGGCTTTAATAGAAAAATCCAAGGCCACAGGTTGTAGCGTACAAATCGGCCAGGTTATCCGCTTCTGGGACGAATACGTTGCACTTAAAGAAATTGTAGATGAAAATAAATACGGCAAAATCGTAAACGCTTTCTTTAAGCGCCTTAGCCCCCGTCCCGACTGGGGTTGGAACAACTGGCTTTTGGACTTTACCCTTTCAGGCGGCGCTGGACAGGATTTACATATTCACGACGTTGACTACGTTCTTTCCCTTTTGGGTGAGCCCAAAGCTCTTTACTCGGTTAAGAATTCACTTGGTGAAAAATACTCCTACGTTAGCACACTTATGCAGTATGATGACTGCTGTGTAACTGTAGAAGGTACCTGGGATTTACCTGCTACTCACGCTTTTGATGCAGGATTCAGAGTTGTATTTGAAAACGCCGTTGTTGAAAATGCAGGCGGTAAATTTATGGTTTACACCAAAGACGAGGCAAAGGAAATTGTTATAGAGAAAAAGCAACTTGCAGGTGGCGAAAAAGCAGGCGGAAACATTTCTGACCTTGGCGGCTATTACAACGAGCTTGTATATTTTACCGAGCGTGCTAAGAACGGTGAAAAAATTGAAAGAGCCGAGCTTTCTTCTGCTGTAGCTTCTTTAAAATTCTTAATGAAGGAGTTATCTTTCAATGCTTAGAGTAGGAATTATTGGATGTGGCTCAATTTTTACAATGCACGCCACCTCCTGTGACCACTTGGAAAACGCCACACTTGTTGGTGTTTGCGATATTAAGAAAGACCGCGCAGATGCGGCGGCCAAAAAATATAACGTTCCCGCTTACTACGACTATAAAGAACTTATAGAAAAAGAAAAGCCCGACGTTGTACACGTTTGTATACCCCACTATTTGCACCCCGTTGTTTCCCGCTATGCGCTTGAACATGGCGTAAACGTTCTTTGTGAAAAGCCGATGAGCATTAAGTATGAGGACGGCCTTAAAAACGTAGAGATTGCAAAGGAAAAGGGCCTGAAATACGGCATTATATTCCAGTGCCGATACAACAACTCCTCCAAGCTTGTTAAGGAAAATCTTGAAAACGGCAAGCTTGGTAAGGTTATCTCTGCCAGGGTTACACTTACCTGGTGCAAGCCCGACTCCTATTACTCCCTTTCCGACTGGAAAGGCACCTGGGATAAAGAGGGCGGTGGCGTTATTATCGACCAAGCAATCCACTCCTTGGACCTTGCTAACTGGTTTATAAATGACGAAATAGCCGATGTTCAGGCACACCTTAGCAACCGCGGCCACTCCATTATGGAGGTTGACGATACCGGCGAGGGCTTTGTTCGTTACAAAAACGGCGCAACACTTTCTTTCTGGGCTATGAATAACTACGGCTGTGATGACCCGATTGAAATCAGACTTCTTTGCGAAAACGGCAAGGTTGTTATGAGCTATGACGACGTTGAGATTACCTTTAACGATGGCACAAAGCTTTCCACCTCCACCGAAAACGACGGTATTTACTATGAGGGCGGTAAGGATTACTGGGGCTTCCAGCACATTCGCCAAATTAAAGATTTTTACAATGCCGTAGAAGAAGATAGACAACCCGACATAACCGGTGAGGAAGCACTTAAGATTCAAAAGCTTATTTGCGAAATCTACGATAAAGGAAGATGGAATTAACCAAACGGTTCATTTCCTCAGGAGGTACTTTATGTATACAGTTTTAGTAATATCCTGCCATCCCGATGATATGGAAATCGCCTGTGCAGGAACACTTTTAAAATGTAAAGAGCGTGGCGACAGGGTTGTTGTTTGCCACCTTTCCAGCGGCAACCAAGGCCACGAAGTTATTATGCCCGACGAGCTCTCTAATATGAGAATTAATGAGGCAAAACGCAGCGGCGAACTTGGTGGCTTTGAAACCATTTGGGGCGGCTTTGACGACCTTGAAATCTACGACAATAACAGAGAGTCAAGAGATAAGGTAGTTGAAATTATAAGGCAGGTTGACCCCGATTTTATTATTACTCACGACCCCAACGACTATATGCCCGACCACGTTGCAACAAGCAAACTTGTTTTTGACGCTTGCTTTGCCGCAACCGTTCCCCACTACAATATGGGCTCCGGCAAGAATGCAAGACTTACCCCCGTTTACTATATGGATACTCTTTGCGGTGTTAACTTTAACCCCACAGAGTTCGTTGACGTTTCAGAGCATATTGACAAAAAACTTGAAATGCTTAATTGCCACGAATCACAAATTGTTTGGATGCGCGACCACGACGGTATTGATTTCCCCGATATGGTTAAAACCTGCTGCAGATACAGGGGCTTCCAGTGTGGCGCCGACTATGCAGAGGGCTTTAAGCAATGTCAAGTTTACCTAAAAGGTACAACCAAACGTTACTTACCCTAAAATAAAGGGTAATAAAACTATATTAGGGAAGGGAAAAAATATTATGAATTTTAATTCTACAGTAAAGGGATCCGCTTTGGAGGGATTTTATCCCGCAGGTTGGGATTTTGATAAAATTGACGCTTGTATCGACGCTCCCGAAAAAATTACCGAGCGTCAGGCGCATTGGAATGAGGGATTTACTCCCATTAAATGTGAATCCTTAGGCGAGTTCGAAACATATATGGGACACGAAATTGCAATGCAAATTAAACTTGCAAAGGAAAGAAACGAAAAAATTGCTTTTATTCTTCCCGTAGGTCCTATGGGAATGTATAAATGGGTTGTATACTTCCTTAAAGAGTGGCAGGTTTCCTGTGAGCACGTTCATACCTTTAATATGGATGAATGGGCAGATTCAGAGGGTAACACCTTAGCTCCCGACAATAGCGGCGCATTCCAGTACGCTATGGAGCAGGCCCTTTTTAATCCTCTTGGAGTGCTTACAGTTCCCAAAGAACAGAGAAACTTTGCAACCAAAGAAAATCTGCCTACATATCCCGCAAAAATTGATGCTCTTAAAGCAGAGGGTGCAAAACTTGTACTTGTTTACGGTATTGGCAGAATGTGCCACATTGCTTTCTGGGAACCCACCTTTGCGGCCGACTATGAAACCGCAAAAGAGTGGGAGGAGGCACCTTACAGAATTGCTGCTAAAATCCATCCTTTAACGGTTGAACAGAATGCTCTTACAAGCTTTAAGTCCAGAACCACCTTGGTTCCTTGCCGCGCTAACACCATTGGCCCCGGTCTTTTCCTTAAAGCCGACTATGCTATTGGCGGCGCCGACGGTACACTCGGACGTGGAATGCAGTGGCAGGGTATGTCCCTTTGGATGACACTTCGCTACGGTGCTACTCCCTGGATTACTTCTTCCTACATTCCCACCCTTCCCGGAAGGCTCTTCTTCCTAAATGAGCTTGCAGGTCCCTTAGTTGCGGAGTGTAACTAATAATGACCAGCACAAAAAGAAACGGAATTGCCGTTGCGGGCAGCGTTATTGTTGATAAAATCAATGAAATTAAGGCCTACCCGCAAAGCGGCGAGCTAACCCAAATTTCCCGCCTGCAAAAGGCAGTTGGCGGCTGTGTTCCGAACGTTACCTTGGATTTAAAAAACATCTGCCCCGATATGACCGTTAAGGCCATTGGTAAGGTTGGACAGGACGATGACGGCGCATTTGTACTAAAAACCTTAAAAGAAAGCGGTGTTGATGCAAAAGGCGTTGTTGTTTCAGATGCAGATGCTACCAGCTTTACCGAGGTTATGAGCGTTGTAGGCGGTCAGCGTACCTTTTTCTGCTACCCCGGTACCAGTGCGGATTTCGGTGTGGAGGACATTGATTTTAATACCCTTGACGCCAAAATTCTACTGCTTGGCTACTTTTTGTTGCTTGAAAAGGTAGATAACGGCGATGGTCTTAAAATCCTTAAAAAAGCAGGGGAAAAGGGCATTAAAACCGCTATTGATTTGGTAAGCGAAAATTCCGACAGATACAAACTTGTGCTTCCCTGTATTCCATATACCGATTACCTTATAATTAACGAAACAGAAGCAGGAAAGCTGACAGGCATTGAACCCACCGACCAAAACATTGAAAAAATTGCCCACCGGCTTATGGAACTCGGCGTAAAAGAAAAGGTTATAATACATAAGCCCGACTATGCCGTATGCCTTTCTAAAAACGGCTTTAGCAAGGTTTATTCATATAAGCTCCCAATCGGGTATATAAAGGGCACTACCGGTGCGGGCGACGCATTTTGTGCCGGCTCACTTATAGGTATATATAAAGGGTGGACCGATAAAGAAATTCTGGAGTTTGCTTCGGCCTCGGCAGTTATGGCGCTTGGTAGTGCAGATGCAACGAGCGGGCTTGTTACCGAAAATGAAATAAGAGATTTTTGCAGTCAATTTGAAAGAAAAAAACAGGAGGTGTAACTAAAAGATGTTAGTTAATATGAACGATGTACTGTATAATGCCAAAAAAGGCAAGTATGCAGTTGGTCTTTTCAATGCAGTAAACTTAGAACTTGCACGCGGTATTATTGCCGCCGCAGAGCAAACCGGCTCTCCCGTTATTATGGGTACCGCAGAGGTGCTTTTCCCTTACGGCCCTTTGGAGGAGGTTTCCTATTACCTTCTTCCTATGGCCAAAAAGGCAAACGTACCGGTTGTAATCCATTTAGACCACGGCCTTAAAAAAGAAACCTGTCTTAAAGCACTTGAGCTTGGCTTTACGTCTATTATGTACGACTGCTCTACCGATTCTTACGACGAAAACGTTAGAAAGGTAAAGGAGATGGCAGATATTGCCCACTCCTTTGGAGCTACCATTGAGGGTGAGCTTGGCCACGTAGGTGATAACGAGGGCTCGGCGGAGGGCAGCAGCCATTTGGCAGACCCCTCTAAGTTCTTCACCGACCCTAAAATGGCAAAGGATTACGTAGATAAAACGGGTGTAGATGCTCTTGCTATTGCAGTTGGTAACGCCCACGGTGCGTATAAGCTTCCCCCTAAGCTTGATTTTGACAGAATTCGCACCATTGCCAAAACCGTAGACGTTCCCCTTGTACTACACGGTGGCTCTGGCCTTACTGATGACGATTTCAGACAGGCCATTAAAGAGGGTATTAGCAAGGTTAATATTTTCACCGATATAAACGTTGCTGCAGTAAAGGCAGAATTTAGCAAATTTACCGATATGAATAAGGGTATTATTGACCTTATCCCCGCCGCAGTTGAAGCCATTAAGCAGGAAACCATTAAGAAAATGGAGCTTTTCGGCTCGGTTGGAAACGGCCGCGCTACTTCCAATATAAGCGAGGAGGAAATCATCCGCCGCGTTTTGGAAGAAGTTAAAAAAATGGTAAAGAAATAAAATAAAGCTTAATTTTTTCACCCAATTTCCAAAAGGAGATTGGGTGATTTTTTGTTATATAAAATGTCGAAAACACTTGAAAAGCAAATTTTTTTGTCTTAAAATATAATTAAAGAATTTATATTTTTGGAGGAGATAATATGAAGCGGATTTTTGCTTTGTTTTTTTGTATTATATTTACCCTTTCGCTGTTTGGTTGTAAGGGCAAAAAGGAAAATGACATCAAAGAAAACGCCTCTTCCTTAGCAGGAGAAGCGATGAGCTCTGGGAAGGACAACGTGTCTTCAAAAACGCCGTCGGAGACAGAGGCCGCTTCTTCTTTGCTACAAAGCGCAGAGGTCGGCAGTAGCCCTACGGTTAGCACCGAGCAGGTAAGCAGTGTGGCGCCGCTACCTAACGTAACACTCCCTACCAGAGAGCCACTGCAGGTATTTACGTTTACCGTAAACGACCCCGACAATTCATTGGGGCTTAATACCGAAAGACGCGGATTTTCCTACGGTGTTGCAAAAAATGGAGTTCCTCATAGTCAGTCGATTGCAAACCAAGCCACATTTGACAGTTTCCCAAATGTAAAGGCTCTTGCCCTTGACACAAAAACTAGGGAAAAAGTAATGTACCTTACCTTTGATAATGGCTACGAGTACCAAAACCTTACCGCCAGCATTTTAGACTCCCTAAAAGAAAAGCAGGTAAAGGCAGCTTTTTTCGTAACCCTTGACTACGCAAAGAAAAACCCCTACCTGGTAGAACGTATGATAAATGAGGGGCACATTGTCGGCAACCACAGTACCACCCATCCCTCCTTTCCAAAACTTACCCGTCCCCAAATGGCGGAAGAAATTGGCACCTTAGATAATTATTTGAGAGCTAATTTTGGTTATTCGAGCCCCTATTTCAGATTCCCAGAGGGAGCGTATTCCGAATGTGCTTTAGAGCTTGTTACCTCTATTGGTTTTCGCTCCGTCTTTTGGTCAGTTGCCTATGCTGACTGGGATACCTCCACTCAAAAGGGACCGGACTACGCCCACACCACCGTTACCTCCCGCTTCCACCCCGGCGCCGTAATACTCCTCCACGCTGTTTCTAAAGACAATGCAAACGCTCTCGGAAGAATTATAGACACCGCAGTGGCAGAGGGCTATTCCTTTGCCAGCCTTGATGACTATTTTAATTAGACAACTAAGAAAACTCCGCGTAGATACGCGGAGTTTTCTTAGTTATTTTCTGTTATTAAATTAGGTTAGGTTTCTAACCCAAAATCCATTTTTGACAAACAAAATTCCTATGGCACCCTTTAAAATCGAGGTCAAATTTACCACCAAAAATATAGTTATAAAAGAAAGGGCTGTGTATCTGCTTAGGACAAATGCCACAACCACATTGACGCACCAAGAAAATCCGCTATCAAACATAAAGGTTATAAGCATTTTACCGCCCGAACGTATTGTATAATAAGAAGCAAGCGCCAGTGCATCAAAGGGCATTGCAATGGCCGTTATTTGCATTAATGTGGTGGCTAGGGTTTTAATTTCCGTTTCGGTATTGTAGACGTTTGGAATAACCTTTGCAAAGAAAAAATACCCTACTGAAACAAGGGTTGCCAAACAAAAGGAAGTGAAGATAAGTCGTGTACTTTCTTCTCTTGCTTCTTTTAGCTTGTTGGCCCCCAGAAGCTGACCTACAATTATTGCTACGGATGAGCCGACCGACAGATAAACAATAGCAAAAACGTTCCAAAAAGTCTGGGATATATTGTTTGCCGCAACAGCGTCCAGCCCTCTTGAAGAATAGCACTGATTTATAGTTGCCATGCTAAGTGCCCAAAGTGTTTCATTAAGAACTAAAGGCAGACCCTTAATAAAAAACTGTCCGAAAAGGCGGCTTGGAATATACAAACTTTTGTAAGCTCCCTTTAAGAAACGGTATTTCTCGACCCTTACATGGGCTATGAATACTACCACAAAAAGCTCGGCAAAACGGGAAATAACGGTGGCAATTGCGGCACCGCGAACACCTAAAGTAGGTGCACCGAATTTTCCGAAAATTAGGATATAGTTAAGCGATAGGTTGACAAAAACTGCCACTATGCCGGCAATCATTGGCAGATTAGGGTTTCCGCTTTCCCTTAAGGTACTGGAGTAACACTGTACAATAGCGTATGGTATAAGTCCTATAAGCATAATTTTTAGATAGTCCTTAGCAAAAGAAAGGGTAAGGAAAGCATCGGTCAGTCCCGCATCACCCTTCATATACAAAAGTAATAAATTTTCACCCTTGAAGGCGAAAAGAGTAATCCCCAAAAGGGAAACTATCATACAAAATATAAGCTTAAAGCGAAAGGTGTAATGCACACCCTTATAATCCTGTTTGCCAAAATACTGTGCACCGAAAATACCTGCACCTGAAACGGTACCAAAAACACAAAGATTGAATACAAAAATAAGTTGGTTGCATATTGCAACACCTGTCATTTGCGGGGTGCCGACCGCACCAATCATAATATTATCCAGCATATTAACAAAGTTGGTTATACCACTTTGCACCATTATTGGTAGGGTAAGGGTTAAAAGTTTAAAATAAAACTGCTTAGTCCCTATAAATTTTTTTAGCATGTGTTTTCCTGCCTTTTAGCTACTAATCGCCGAAAGTAATTATAAATTATAAATTTTAACTTTTAAAATTCATAATTCTATATTACCATATCCCAGAAAAAATTCAATAGAAATTGAGAATTTTTCAAAGTAATTATCACCTTTTTTAACATGCTTCATTGACAAAGAAATTTATATATATTATAATATATATTTGAGATATTATCTTTAAATTTTCGAAAGGAGAGAAATAGTATGGCAGAGCAAAACTCCCTTTTGGTTTTAGAGCAAAATGGCGATGCTGCGACCGTAAAAATAGAGGTTTTCACCGATAGCACCATCCCTAAAAATCTTAATGGGGAAAACGGCTTTCATATTTACCATGTTCGTATGCTTACCCAGTTAATCTTAAAAGAGCTCCAGAATCATGATAAATATGACCTTAGTGACGAAGACATTGACGCTATATCTATTGCCTCTTCCCTGCACGATATAGGAAAATCCAAAATTCCCAAAAGCATTTTAGATTTTCCCGGACGACTTTCTCCAGTAGAGTACGACATTGTTAAAAAGCATTCAGTTTTCGGTGAGAAGCTTGTGAACGAGCTTGATTTCTCAGGACTGAATCCCAAAATTAAACAATATGCAGCCGAGATTACACGTGCCCACCACGAAAGGTACGACGGCACCGGCTACCCCGACGGACTGAAAGGGGACGATATTCCTCTTTCGGCGCAAGTGGTATCCCTTGCCGACTCTTACGACGCTTTAACCAGTAACCGCAGCTATAAGGAAGCCTTTTCACAAGACGTTGCCGTTCAGATGATTTCAAGTGGCATGTGCGGTGTCTTCAACGAAATTCTTGTTGACGCTTTACTTCACGTTGTAAACCACAGCGACCTTGTAGCCCTTAGAGAAATTCTCACAAAACAAAGAGCGGTTACTGCTAATAGTGCCGGATTTGTACCCGAACGTGTGCTTTTTATTGGTAACACGCAGTACATAACCAAGGATTTTATTGACTCCACCTTCCCCGACAGCAAGGTTATGGTAATAGGCAATACCGAGCTTGGCTCTAAGGACAGGATTAAGCTTTTCCGTATTAAAAAGCCCTCTATCCGCGCAGTGCTTGAAACTTACGATTTTGATCTTATTGTATTTTTCTCCAGCGAGCTCACCTTCCATACGACCGAAAAAAATGATGCTGAAGAGTTAAGAGAGGTTTTAAAATATTCGGCTGAGCTTCAAAAACACGCTAAGGTTGTTTACCTTTCCTCCCTTGATTCATCCTTTACTGAGCAATCAGACCGAGCTATTTTGTCGGCCGCAAAGGAAAAACTTTGCCACTTCTACTCAAAAAATAAAACCCTTGACGTTAAGATTGTGCAGATTCCTTACCTTTATTCAGCAAGGTATAAAAACGACTTTTTATATAAAATCTTCCAAAAGGTGTACGACGGTAAAACCATAACCATAAAGCGTCCCAAGGAAGAAAAAATACATTTTATTTCTCCTTCTGACCTTTCCGAACTTTTAATACGCCTTACCGACAACTGGAAAAGCGGCGGCGGCATTTTAACGGTTGGCGACGAGTTTAATATTCGTTTTTCGGATTTTGCAAATGCACTTGTTTCCCTTAGAAAGGACGCTAAAATAGACTTTGTTGGGGATAATGAACCGAGTGAAATTACCCTTACTAACCGTGCGCTTCGCAACGAGTACGGTTGGTTTGCCAAAATTTCTCTTTTAGATGACCTGCCCGAAGAGTATGAAAGATTTGTATCCCTTAAAAACGAGCATAATGAAACTCTGTTGGACAAGATAAAAAGCTGGATTGAAAAGCACAGTCTTTTCATTAAATTCACCGAACTTATTGTTCTTTTCCTTGTAACCGAGCTTTTGTTGCATTTAACCGGCTCAACCGTAATATTCTCGGTTGTTGATTTTAGAATGGCCTACATAGTTATAATGGCCACTATACACGGACTTAACTTTGGCCTTATGGCAGCAGGGCTTAGCAGTCTTTCTTGGCTGGTGGCCAAGGTTATATCGGGTACCAATTTAATGACCATTTTTTACGAGCCCACCAACTGGCTTGCATTTGTATTCTTTGCTTTGGTTGGCGCACTTTGTGGTTATGTAAAGCTAAGAAAGGATGATACAATTCAGTTTGTATCCGAACAAAACCGCCTTCTTGAGGATAAGCTTGTATTCACACGCGAGATTTATGAAGACACCTACCGCGAGAAAAGGGACCTAAAAAAACAGATTATTGGCTCTAAGGATAGCTTTGGTAAGATTTTTGATATTACCCGCCGACTTGATACAGTAGAGCCGCAGCTTTTGTATTTAAGAATTATGGAAACCTTTGAGGAGGTGCTTGAAAACAAAAGCATTACCGTTTATTCGGTAAACGATAAAAGTGCTTTTGGACGACTTGAGGTCGCCTCCCGCGACATCATCGAAGGTGTTTCCCGTTCTATATCCACCGAAACCTACAAAGAGGTTATAGACACACTTAAAAAGGGTGAAATTTGGCGCAACATAGATTTAAGGCATGATCTTCCTATGTATGCTGCGGGCGTTTATCGCGGAGAAAGGCTTGTAATGCTTATCTTTTTGTGGCATGCGGGAATTGACCAGCGCTCTCTTTACTACGTAAACCTTCTTAAAATTTTGCGAGACCTTGTTCAGATGTCGCTTCTCCGCGCATTTGACTATAGTCAGGCAGTTTACGAAAAGCAGTACATTGAAAACACCCACATTATGCGCAAAGAACCGTTCGATGAATGTCTTAAAAACTTCAAGGCCCTTTCGGAGAAAAAGGTTTCAACCTTCTTGCTGCTTAAAATTAACGGCAAGGGCCACTCTTTAGAGGAACTCGATACCATTCTTGCCCCAAAGATTCGTGCTAATGATATTATAGGTGCCACCGAAAATGAGGGTGAACTTATTTTACTTCTCTCACAAGCTTCTGAAGCTGACCTTCAATATATTTTACCACGCTTTGAGGGGCTGGATTTGGATGTGAACTTAGGGTAGAGCGATATATCCGAACACGTTTTTAAAATGTGGATTTTCGCTCTATCTTTGTTAAAATACTCGTAAATCCGAAAGGATTTACTGCGTTTTTGCCTTTATAGAACAAAAATCCTCTATTTTAAAAATCTTCGACCTCAAAGTGAGGAGATTTTGTGTGATTTTTGTTCATTTAAGGCGTGGTAATGCTTTCGCATTACAAGAATTAAATGGATGAAAAACGCCAAAATATGCCACCTTGAGGCGGGTTCGGGTATGTCGTTCTACCCTAAGGTAGAGCAAGATACCCTAATACAATAAGGACTGAGTGTAAGATGATATACTTAATAGTACTTGCGGTACATTTAATTTTGTGTCTGCTAATATTTTTAGGCATTAAATTTAATATTTTAAAGGTCCATAAGTATATGTTCTTTGTGGCACTATTCATTCCTTTTTGGGGTGCCATATTACTACTTATACTACACTTTCAAATTTGGTTTGAAGCCGACGACGGAATTGAAGTTGGAGTAGAAAAACTAAAACTTGAATCGGAGCTTTATAAGGGTATTACCATAGATGAGAAAAAGGTTGCCGCTTCCACTGTACCTATTGAAGAGGCACTTGTTGTAAACTCAGCCAAAGAAAGACGCACAATTATTATGGATGTGCTTAACGATAACCCCAAGGAATATATTGAATTTTTACAAAAGGCGGGCAACAACGAGGATACCGAGGTTGTTCACTACGCCGTAACGGCAATGGTGGAAATTTCCAAGGAAAATGACTATATGCTGCAAGACCTTGAAAGGCAGTATGCCGCTGAACCCGACAACCCACTTGTTTTGGAAAAATATACCGACTTTTTATGGAACTGCCTTTCACAAAATCTTATGCAAGGTCAGGTAGAGGTGCTAAATCGCGAGCTTTTTTCTTCACTAATGCTTAAAAAGCTTTCCGAAACGGCAAATATACACGACTATGTTCGTACGGTAGAGAATGAGCTTATTCGCAAAAACTTTACCCTTGCGGGCGAAACGCTAAGGCAAATGGAAAAGGCCTACCCAAAAACCGAAGATTATTTTTTACTTAAACTGAAATACCTTGCCTCACTTGGCAGAGGTGATGATATAAAGAAACTGATGAAGGAAATAGAAGACAGTCACATTTTCCTTTCTTCAAGAGCAAAGGAGGTTTTTGCATTTTGGGAAAGCTGAGGGAAAAATTTAATAATTTCCGATTTAAGGGAGTTTTGGCCATTGCTATGGTATTCTCCCTGATTGCGGCTATCCTTTTTATTGAGCTTAGCGGTGTAAGGTTTAATTATTCCGCACAAAGCTTAGAACCTCTCCCAAAAGAGAACATAGTAACTAAAGCAAAAGCCTGTAGTTCCCTTGAATCCGATACGTTACTGCTTTATAGCAGCGAAAACGAGCCATCTGTTTTCGCCCTGGAACAGTTTGAGGTTATTTTAACCGATATGAAGGTTGGCACTAAGTACGTAAACCTTAAAGATGAACAGATACCCGAGCTTTCGGGCTTTAAAAACGTTATTATTCTTTTCTCCGACCTTTCCTTTGTGGGAGAAAAAATTATTGATATTTGTAATTGGGTTTATGAGGGCGGAAGCGTGCTTTTTCCCCTTACCCTTGATAAAAACGCCTATTCCTCGGCCATTGAAAACCGCCTTGGTATTGCGGCAAGCTTTGGCTACTCCGCCGTAGATGAGATATACGTAGAAAAGGACTTTATGGTGGGTGCAGGAAAATCCTACGTTGTTACTGACTTTTATGAATCGGCAAGAACGGTTCAGTTGATGCCAGGAAAGACTACAGTATACGCCCGCATAAAAAACCAAACCGGCATACCCGTAATTTGGAAAGCTGTGTATGGTGACGGTATGTTCGTTGTAGATAACTTTGGCATGTGTGATAAGGCCTACAGGGGCTTCTTCGCCGCATCAATCAGTCTTATGAAAAAGGTTTACGTTTATCCTGTTATAAACGGTTCTACCTTTTATCTTGACGACTTTCCGTCGCAGATTCCAAGCGGAAACAGTGAGTACATAACCCGCGACTACGGCACCACCATCAGAGATTTTTACATCAATATTTGGTGGCCGAGTATGATGAATTTTTCAGATCGCTACGGCATTAAGTATACCGGTCTTGCAATAGAAAGCTACGATGACAATATAGACGGAACAACCGACGCCCAGCCCGATACCGCTACCTTTATGACCTTTGGCAATATGCTTCTTAGAAAGGGCGGAGAAATTGGTTACCACGGTTATAACCACCAACCCCTTTGTCTGAATAATAAAGATTATAAAGGTATTTTTGATTATAAAACTTGGGAGAGCTACACCGCTATGGTAAAGGCCTTTACCCATCTCACCGATTTTTGCGACGAGCTTTTTCCCGGTGTAGAAATGTCGGTTTACGTTCCCCCTTCAAACCTTATTTCAGATGAGGGCAGGGAGATGCTTATAACTGAATTTGACCAGATTAAAACCCTTTCGGGTATTTATCTTCCCGATGACGTTTTGGATTTTGCCCTACTGCAAGAGTACGAGGTTGACGAAAACGGCATCGTTGACCAGCCCCGTATTATTTCAGGCTGCGACATTGACGACTTTATGACAATGGGCGCATTTTCTGAACTTAATTTCCACTATATAAACAACCACTTTACCCACCCTGACGATGCGCTTGACCCCGATCGTGGCGCAGAGCTTGGTTGGAGAGAACTTACAAAAAGGTTTGACTCTTATCTTAGCTGGCTTTACACCTCGGCCCCCGAACTACGCAACTTTACCGGCTCTGAAATGTCCAACGCCGTTCAGCGCTTTGCCGCGGTTGCGCCCAAAACCACGGTTTACGACGATAAAATGGTTCTTACCATAGAAAACTTTTACGACAACGCGCAGTTTATGGTGCGCTTTAATGAAAATAAGCCCGATAAGGTTCTGGGCGGAAAGCTTACCCACATTACGGGAAATTTATATTTGCTTGAAGCTAATAAGGATACTGTTACGGTTTCCTTTAAATAGGAGTTTGACGTGAGAATTTGTTTGATTTTGGAAGGTTGCTACCCTTACATTAACGGCGGCGTTTCAACCTGGATGCACCAATACATAACCGAAATGCCCGAGCACGAATTTGTGCTTTGGGTTATTGGTGCTAAGGCCGAAGATAAAGATAAGTTTGTTTACAAGCTTCCAGAAAACGTTGTAGAGGTTAAACAGGTGTTTTTGGACGATGCCCTAAGAGTTAAAGATAGCGGCGTTTTTGAACACAACTTTTCCGAGGCAGAAACCGAGGCGCACAGATGTCTTGTATCCTCCAACAGCCCTAACTGGAACCTTCTTTTTGAGTTATATCAAGTTAAAAAAATTAACCCCATGTCCTACCTTAAAAGCCAAAGCTTTTTAGAGACACTAACCGAAACCTGTAAAGCAGATTTCCCCTTTATTGCATTTTCCGATGCATTTCACTCGGTTCGTTCTCGACTACTTCCCGTTTTGTACCTTATGGGTACCGAAATTCCAACGGCCGACTGCTACCACGCCATTTGCACCGGCTACGGCGGACTGCTTGCTTCTATGGCAGCCTACATATATAAAAAGCCATTACTTCTTACCGAACATGGTATTTATACACGTGAACGCGAGGAAGAAATTATTCGTGCAAAATGGGTGGCGCGCGCCTTTAAGCCCCATTGGATAGACTTTTTCTATATGCTTTCCGATTTGATTTATGCAAGGGCCTTTAGGGTAACCTCCCTTTTTACAAGAGCAATGCAAACACAGATTGACATGGGTTGCGACAAAGATAAATGCAGGGTTATTGAAAACGGCATAAGCTACGAAAAACTTTGCAATATACCGCTAAAGGAAGAAGACGGCATTGTAGACATTGGCGCCGTTGTGCGACTCGCTCCAATTAAGGACATAAAAACTATGATTTATGCCTTCTTTGAGCTTTCCTGCCGTATGGATAACGTTCGACTTCATATAATGGGCGGCGTTGATGACGAGGAATATGCCGAGGAATGCTACGCGCTTGTAAATCAGCTTGGGCTTAACGATAAAATTATCTTTACCGGCCGAGTTAATATAATAGAATATTTTGAAAAGCTTGATTTTACGCTACTTACCAGTATTTCTGAAGGACAGCCCTTATCGGTTTTGGAGTCCTTTGCAGCAAGGCGCCCCTGTGTTACAACCGACGTGGGTTGCTGCAGTGAGCTTTTAAACGGTAAACCGGGTGATACCTTGGGTAAGGCGGGCTACTTTGTTCCCCCTATGCAACGCGACCTACTTGCAGACGCTATGGAAACCCTTTGTGAATCTAGGGAGCTTCGCCTTAAAATGGGAGAAGTAGGACAAAGGCGCACCTATGAACATTTTAGATACAACATTATGCTTACAAAATACAGAGATTTGTATAAAGAGGTGGAAGACAGTTGGCAGGAATCGGCTTTGAACTAAAAAAGCTTTTCCAAAAAAAGGGCGTGCTTAACACAACCAAGGCCTACGGTTATGCAACAATTATATGTGCAGGCCCTATGTTGCTTGGTGTTTTACTGCTACTTGGTATTATGGCTATTTGCAGTTTTTTTGCAATAGATACACATAATCGCGAGTTGCTTATTTGTATGATAACCTACACACTTTTGGCTTCGGTTACCGTTTCTTCGTTTTTCTCTATGGTGGTAACCCGCTATATTGCCGATATGCTTTTTGAAGAGCAAAACGGTGCTGTTTTACCCGCATTTTGGGGCTCTACCGTTATAATGTTGGCAGTTGGAAGCCCCCTCTACGGCTTATTCTTGGTTTTTTCTGGCGCAACACTGATTCAGGGAGTTTTGTGCTTTGTACTTTTTGGCGAGCTTATAATTGTTTGGAACGCCATGAGCTTTTTAACTGCAATTAAGGACTATAAGGGAATTTTCCTTTCCTTTTTAACCTCGGTTGCTGTTTCTATACTACTTGGCACATTGCTTTTGTGGCTAAGGTTCCCTACCATTGAATCACTTTTGTTTTCAGTTAGTGTCGGTTATGGAATAATGCTTATCTGGAACGTAATTTTGCTTCATCGCTACTTCCCCCACACAAAACTTGGCGCCTTTACCTTCCTTAGATGGCTGGATGAGTTTTTACCCCTTGCCCTTTCGGGACTTTTTATGAATATTGGAATGTTCTCTCACCTTGTTATAATATGGTGTTCCGATATAAGGGTGCACGTTAAGGGTCTGTTCTACGGCGCACCATGGCACGACGTTCCCGCACTTATTGCCTTTATGACGGCGCTTATGACCACTGTTAATTTTGTTGTTTCAGTAGAGGTTAATTTCTATCCCAAATACCGCAACCACTACAGTCTTTATAACGATAAAGGCACTATTGGTGATATTAAGCAGTCCGAAAAAGAAATGCTGGGAACCCTTAAAACCGAAATTTTCTACACCTCGCTTAAACAACTGCTTTTTACCGCGGCCTGTATTGCACTTGGCGGATTTTTGTTGGATTTACTTCCCCTTGGCTTTAACGAGATTATGCGCGGATATTTCAGAACACTTTGCGTTGCCTACGGGCTTTACGCTATAGGCAATATGCTTATGCTTATTCTTCTTTACTTTACAGATTATAAGGGAGCCTTGCTTGCAACCTTTGTTTTTGCCACTTTAGGAACGGTGCTTACAATATTCTCCCTTTTCTTTTCATACGTCTATTACGGCTTTGGATTTTTAATTGCAGCACTTGTTTTTGTAATAATTGCCGCACTGCGGCTTGACTATTTTACCAAGCGGCTTCCATTTTACATATTGTCTGTACAGCCCCTTGTGGCAGAGGACCGCAGTGGCTTTTTCACACGACTTGGGGTATTTTTAGAAGAACGGTTTGAGAGGAGATAAAGAATGAAACTTAAAGCTTTTTTGTCTTTGGCACTTGCCCTTTTAATGCTTCTTTCGGTTTGCGGTTGCAGTGATAGTAATATTAACACAGCAATTGATACCAACCTGGGCACCAAGCTGGATGCAGAGGACTTCGAAACCGAAGAAAGTATACATATAAGGGACAAGAATCTACTATACTCACAATACAGTAACACTGAAATTGTTACTATGTATCTTACCGTTTCTACGGGTAACGAGGGTGAGGGCACCAACCACACCTGGGAGGAGATAAATACCTATTCTGCATATGACTACGACCGAATGGGTGTAGACCGATATAAGGTTGCAGGTCTTTTACAGGTAGGCGATGAAAAGGGTCTTATGCCCGGTGAGCTTGGCTACGGACAGATGGCCCCAAACTGCACGGTGCAAATAAGGGGTCAGTCCTCCAGTAGAAATCCCCAGAAAAACTACAAGATAAGCATTAAAGAGAATAAAGGCGACTGGCGCGGACAAACCACCCTTGCCCTTAATAAGCATCAGGGCGACGGTCTTCGCTTTAGAAACAAACTTGGCTTTGATTTGCTTACAAATATCGAACAGCTACTTAGTCTTCGCACCACCTTTGTTCACCTATACGTTAAGGATACAACGGCGGGCGGCAGCGGCAAATTTCAGGACTACGGAATTTACACGCAGGTAGAACAGCTTAACAAAACCGCTCTTAAGGCCCACGGTCTTGACAACAGAGGACATCTTTACAAAATCAACGTGTGCGAATTTTACCGCTACGAAGATATTATTGTTTTAAAAGAGGATCCCAAATACGACCTTAAAAAGTTCGAGGAAATTTTGGAAATAAAGGGCGACGACGACCACACAAAGCTTATTAACC
This sequence comes from Acutalibacteraceae bacterium, assembly GCA_045630265.1. Classification (GTDB taxonomy): domain Bacteria; phylum Bacillota; class Clostridia; order Oscillospirales; family Acutalibacteraceae; genus UMGS1279. The sequence continues at coordinate 36,159 of JAZQSV010000041.1, read as the reverse complement.
TGCTCGAAAAAATAAACGATTTCTCCATTCCTATAGAGGAGATTGTAGAAGAGCATTTAGATATAGAAAATATTGCCTACTGGATGGCATTCAACCTGCTTATAGGTAATATTGATACCCAAAACCGCAACTTCTATATCTACAGCCCACAAAACATGGACAGATGGTATATTCTCCCTTGGGATATCGACGGTTCCTTCCTCGCTGAGGAGTACAAAATTTTAGGAAGAAACGACTATCTTAATTGGGAACGCGGCGTTAGTAACTATTGGGGTAACGTACTATTCCAGCGCCTTCTTAAATCTGAAACCTATCTTAAAGAACTTGACAAGGCAGTAGAAGATTTAAAGAACCTTATGAGCGACGAGCTTGTTAACTCCTACGTTGATGCCTACTCAAAGCTTTTAAAACCTTACGTATATCAGGGCAAAGATTTAACCTATACCCGCCTTACAAAATCTGAGTATGACAAAGTGGCTAAGAGTATAACCAAGGAAATAGCCGATAACTATGCTCTTTATAAGGCCTCTTTGAAAAAGCCGATGCCATTTTATATTGGTGTTCCGGTGAAAAAAAATGATGGATATACAGTAGAATGGGATGCCTCCTTTGACTTCAATGGCGAAGATATTACATATACATTTGAGCTTGCAAAGGATTATAACTTCAAAAACGTTTTAGTAAAACAGACAGATATTTCTATTCCAATAGCAAAATTTGATAAGCTTCCAAAAGGACAGTACTTTATGCGCGTAACTGCTAAAAACGAGAGCGGTGAAACGCAGTATGCCTTTGACTACTACATTTTGGAGCGAGGTAAGATTTACGGTACAAAGAGTTTCTTCGTAGACAAAGAAGGTAATATTGTGGAGGACATTTATGTCGAAACCTGAGCGTTATAGAAACGAATGGAAATATCTTATAGATACTGCCCAAAAGCAGCTTATTTGCAAGCGGCTTGACCCACTTCTTAAACTTGATAAGCACGCCAAAAACGGCGGATATATGCTAAGAAGTCTTTACTTTGAGGACTGCTATAAATCGGCATACGAGGAAAAAGATGCCGGTGTTTTAAGAAGAAAAAAATACCGTATTCGCATATACGACTGCGGCGACAGCAGTATAAAGCTTGAAAGAAAGAAAAAATTCGGCGCCTATATTTTTAAAGAAGCGGCCTCGCTTACAAAGGATGAGGTTTATAAGATTTTAGACGGCGACTACGAATTTTTGCTGCACAGCGACCAACCTCTTTGCAGAGAATTTTATACCGAATGCGTCTGCAATATGATGCGTCCCCGCACCATTGTTGACTACGACAGAGAGCCCTGGATACTGGACGAAGGTACGGTACGAATTACCTTTGATATGGACGTTCGCGCGGCGGTGGGTAGCTTTGATATTTTTGACCCCACGCTTCCCACTCTTCCGGTCTTGGAGCCGGGCAAATGTGTTATGGAGGTAAAGTTTACCGAATTTTTGCCGCAGTTTGTCAGAGAAATACTCCCCGGCAGAGGTTCGGAATTTACGGCAGTTTCAAAATACGTGCTTTGTTACGAAAAAACTGAGTATATGAACAGTTTTAAATATTGGTTTGAAAATTAGTGGAGGGAAATTTTATGAGCGTTCAAGATTTTATAAAAAAGTCAATACTTGAATCAGGTGCCTTTGATGGTGCCAGTCTTACTAGCATTGCCCTTGGTCTTATAACGGCAGTGCTTATGGGCGCAGTTATTTACTTTGTCTACAGCAAATTTTTCGTTGGAGTTATTTATTCCCGCAGTTTTGCAATTACCCTTGTGGGTATGACAGTTCTTACTGCAATGGTAACCCTGGCCATTAGTACCAACATTGTTATTTCTCTTGGTATGGTTGGTGCTCTTTCTATTGTACGTTTCAGAACCGCAATTAAGGACCCGCTTGATTTACTTTACCTTTTCTGGGCAATAACCACCGGTATCACGTCAGGCGCAGGTATGTATTTGCTTGTTGCTGTTACTGCTATAGTAATGATAGGTATGATTATTATCTTCTACAACAAGCAGCAAAAGGGACGCATTTATATCGCCGTTATTCACTATGAGGGCGACGAGGTTGGCGATAACGTAATCCGCGCCTTAGGTAAAATGAAATACTTTGTAAAATCCAAGACAGTACGTAAAGGCAAGACCGAAATGGCGGTTGAAGTGTACTGCAAGAACAACGATATGTTCTTCCTAGATAAAATAAAGGAAGTGGAGGGTGTAGAGGACGCTACACTTATCCAGTATAACGGTGAGTATCATGGATAACTTTCTAAAGACCAATGACGGCTTTGAAACTACCCTGAAACTAATTGAAACCATTAACCGCTCTACAGACGACTATCTTTTTGTTTGGGACATTAAGGCAGATACAAGATGGTTTTTTGGAGACATTGATAAAAACTACGACATTCGCAAAAACGGCAGTGAAACAAACAGCACTCCCGATATGCTTAAAATTATTCACCCCGCCGACCGCGGCGCGGTACTAGATAGCTTAAACCAGATTGTAAATGGTGAAAAAGACACCCACAATATGGACTACCGTTGGATTAATCGCAAGGGCCAAAAGGTTTGGATAAACTGCCATGGTACCGTTATTCGTGATGGCGAGGACAAGCCCTACCTTATGATGGGCCGTGTTTCGGAAGAAAATTTGCGCCATCTTTACAATCCCCTTACCGCTCTTTGGAATAAAAATAAGCTTCGCACAGACCTTAAGGGATATTTAAGCAAAAGCAAGGGATACTTAATGTTCCTTGATATTGACAGTCTTGCTACCCTTAACCTTACCCACGGTAGGGATTGGGGTGATACCCTTTTAAAAGAAATCGCCGAGTTTTGCGAGAATTTAGAAAAGGTATTGGCCGCATACCACGTAGACCACAATTATTTTGCCCTTGTTTTAGACGTAGAGTCTCAAGAAGAGGCAATGGAGCGTTATCTTACAATTAAACAAACCATGGCGGGAAAGTGCACCTTTACTGCCAGTGCAGTGCCTATCGATAATACCTTGTTTTTAGATGAAACTCAGCTTTTGGACTCGGTTAATATGACCCTTAAAAAAGCAAAAAATATTTCCAACAACCGCATTGAGTTTTTCTCTTCAGAGGATTTAAGTAAAAAGATTTCTTCACTAGAGCTGCTTGAGGAATTAAAGCAAAGCATAGATAATAATTTCGAAGGCTTTGAAATTTATTACCAGCCACAAATACGCGCCGGTAGCTATGAAATTTACGGTGTGGAGGCACTGCTACGTTACAATTCCCAAACACGTGGCAGAGTTTTTCCCGATGAATTTATACCCGTTTTGGAAGAGTCGCGTCTTATTAAAAAGGTAGGTCTTTGGGTCTTGGAGCAAGCTCTTACACAGTGTAAAAAGTGGCGCCAATTCTTGCCAAACCTACATATAAGTGTTAACTTCTCAGCACTGCAATTTGAAGATAACGACCTTGCCGAAAGGGTAATAGAAAAAGTTACTCAGGCCGATCTTCCCGGAGATGCACTTACGGTTGAGATAACCGAATCGGTTGAGCTTCATAACAGCCCACGACTGGTAAATACCATTAAAAAACTAAAATTTTATAACATCAACTTTGCCATTGATGATTTTGGCACAGGATATTCAAATCTTAGTTATTTGAAACAAATGAACGTTGACGAAATTAAAATTGACAGAGTTTTTGTAAGCGGTATTGAAAAGGAAACCTATAACCACAACCTTATAAGTAACGTTATAGAATTTGCTAGAGGCAACGCCATTAGAACCTGCTGCGAAGGAGTAGAGAGCACCCGCGAGCTGGTAACCTTAGAGTTGCTGCTCCCCGATATTATTCAGGGATATTTGTTTGATAAGCCAAACACTGTAGAGGGCATTGAAAGGGCGTATATAGATAAATCTTCTAACGAATATGCCGAGCGACAGGCCTTTATAAATAAAATTTTTGAGCTTAAAGAAAAAATCGGCTTTGTCCATTTTGACCCAAAAGATATTCTTCATGAGAACGGTGTCGGGCTTTGGATAATGCGTCTTGGCGGCAGTGGTGGCCACGAACTGCATATGGACAAAACTATGGCGCAACTAACCGGTGTGGCTAACCAAAGCACACCTAAAGAATCTTTTGAATATTTTTATAAAAACATTCATCCCGACTGCTTACCTGAGGTTGAAACGTGCCTAAGTAAAATGAAGCTTGGGGAAAAAGCCGTACAAATTGAGTTCACCTGGTGCCACCCCTCTTTGGGCGATTTGCTTGTGCGCTTTAGTGGTAAGCGAGTAAAAAACTCGAGCGGACATACCGTTTTAGAGGGCTATTACAGAAACATTACCGATGTTTACAACATAAACGGTGCCAAGTAGAAAAGGGAGGCAGAAAAATGAAGTCAATTAAAACTAAAATACTAACCGTTGTTATTTCGGGACTTCTGATTATTACTGCAATAGTATCTGTTATTGCGGTTGAAATGACCCACGAGGTTATGCACCGTGATGCTGATAGAATTTTAAACAACGTTTGCCAAAAGGAAGCTGCGCAAATTAACGACGTATTGGGGGATATTACAAAATCTGCAAGCATTGCGGTGCATTATGCTATTACCGAAATCAAAGACGCAGATGATCTTGAAAATAAAACTGCCCGCAATACATACCTTGCAAAAATGGAAAGCATGCTAATTGAGATCGCTCTCAACACAAACGGTATAGAGGGATTTTATATTCGCCTTGACCCGAGCGTCTCCGACGGTACAAGCGGTTTTTATAAGATGATTATAAACGGATCTTTGAAGGACATGCCCCTTACAGATCTTAATCAGTTCGGTAAGGATGATATCCAAAACGTTGGTTGGTATTATACCGCAGTAAATGCAAGGGAGGGCGTGTGGCTTGAGCCCTACTACTTCCCGGGCCATTCAAATCAGCTTATTTCCTACGTTTCCCCGATTTACATACAAAACGAGCTTGTGGGTGTTGTAGGCTTCGATATGGACTTCAGCTACCTGATAAAACGTATTCAGAATATTAACGTTTACGAAAGTGGCTACGCCGTGCTCATTTCCAAAGACGGTCAAACTCAATACAATAAGGTTGAACATGAAGAATCTGCAAATCCCCACACAAAGGCAAACTCCCAGCTTAATAACGGTATGCTTTTAGAACTTCGCGCTGATTATAAGGATATTCAACACGATATTCATCCTATGCTCAGCAAAATAGTTTTTGCATTTATCATTGTTCTTATTTGTTCGATTATTTATACTATAGTTGTTACAAACAGAATTATACGCCCCTTAAAGCAACTCACCTCCGCCGCCGAAACAATGGCGCTTGGTGTAAATGAAACCGACCTTAAGGAAATTCCCATAGAATCTAAGGACGAGGTAGGTACCCTTTCCCGCGTTTTAACTAGCGCCTATGCAAAAATCAAAGAATATACCACCTACATTAACGCACTGGCTTACAGAGATTCTCTGACCGGCATTAAAAATAGTACAGCATACACCGAAGCCATTGCAGAGCTAAACAAAGATATTTGTTGTGGTAACCCTAAATTTGGCGTAGTGGTAGCCGACATAAATAACCTAAAGCAAACCAACGACAAATACGGCCACGATGTTGGTAATGATTTAATTATACATACCGCAAAAATCCTTACCGATATATTTAAGGATAGCACCATTTTCCGTATTGGTGGCGATGAATTTGCCATTATTTTAAAGGGTGATGACTACTCTAACTACCACACCCTTTTAGGGTGTATGGATGAGGCCTGTTCTAAAGATTTTGTTACCGTGTGTGATAAAAAAGTTGCTGTTTCAGTTGCAAGAGGTGTTGCACTCTTTGACCCCGTAATTGACAGAGTTTACGAGGACGTTTTTGCAAAGGCCGACCAGGCTATGTATATGCACAAGGAAGAGAGTAAAGTTGCCTTTGTATAAATTAAATAGAACAAAAGCTCTCGGCATTGGCCGAGAGCTTCTTTTTTGTTATATATTTAGTTTTGGTAAAAGCTGTTACCGCCTATAAATTCCCTTACGATACTTGTGGGGGGAATTTCGTTTTCTATATCCGCCTCACAAACGTAGTTTAAAAATTTTACTATTGTCCTGACGTCTGAGTAATACTCATCCGAAGCATCTATCTCTTTTAGCAGCGGATATATGTGCTTTTTAAGCACCGCTAGCTCATAAAGTGTGGAACTGTTGAAAATAACATCGGCATTTTCTTGATAGGGGAAAATCCACTTCTTTTCACCCCGTCTTACCGAATCCCACATAGAAAGCGTTCTTTGAACTGTAGCGCCTCTTGTAGCGTAGTCCCTTACTATTCGGCGAAGCAGACGTAAATAGCTTGTAGGAATACGGTTATGGTGGTCTAAGGAAAGGGGCAAAAGAGGTGTTACAAAAAGTCGGAAAATAAGCTGTTTATCTAGCTCTTTTGGTAAAAGCATAGGATTAAGTCCGTGAATTCCCTCTACTATTATAACCGAATTCTCACTAAGCCGAAGCTTATTCCCTGTCCACTGCCTTTTACCAAGCTTGAAATTAAACTCCGGAATTTCAACCTCCTCACCTGCAATGAGCTTTGATAACTGTTCTTTAAAAAGCTCTGTATCAATAGTGTTTATATTCTCTAAATCTACCTTGCCATCGGGGCCGGGAAGAATTTTATCCCTATCAATATAATAGTCATCTAAGCTCATAAGCACCGGTTTTTTGCCATGAACCCTAAGCTGAGTAGCAAGACGGTTGGCAGAAGTGGTTTTGCCCGAAGAACTTGGCCCCGCAAGCATTACTGCCTTGGCACCTCTCTCACAAATCATATCCGCAATCTGAGAAAATTTCTTTTCGTGCAAAGCTTCATTAACTCTAACAAGCTCTCGCACCTTGCCATTCTCTACAAGCTTATTCAAATCGGCTACCGTTGCGCAGCCCATAAGCTCGCCCCACTTTTTGCTCTCCCTAGAAATGCTGAAAAGATTGGGGCTTTCAGTATAGGTCGAAACTTTGTCAGGATTCTGACTATCGGGATATACAAATATAAAGCCTTCGGGAGCAGGAAGTATGTCAAAGGAACGAAGGTACCCCGTAGAGGGTGCCATCTCGCCGTAAAAATAATCTAAAAATCCATTATTTTCATAAACGTCTATTCTGTCCTTTTGACGGTAGAAAAGAAGTCGCGCTTTATCACGCATACCAATACTGTCATAATATTCAATTAGCTCTTTGGTTTGTATTTTTTTGCGCTTGAGCGTAAAATCTTCCTTTACTATATTCATTACTTCTTGTTTTAGGGCGGCGGCCGAAAAGTTCTTATCCCCCACAACCTTAATGTAAAGCCCGCTGCCTATAGTACAGTTCATACTGCTTTGGGCTTTGGGATAAAGCCGGCTAATGGCCAAAAACAAAATAAATTGCGCGGTGCGGGTGTAAACGTCCCTTCCTACGTCGCTTTGGTACCTTATAAGGTTTATAACACCTTCGGATGCCGCCATTGCAGTACGAATAGAACGGCGATCGGGAGTAAGGTCCTTTTCCCTTACGGGTATGTAATTAAGGGTAAATATTCTACCCGCAATTTTTGCGGCAATAGGGTCGGTTGAAAGTTTACCCGTTATAAAGCCAAGTTCCTTTGCTATGTCGTAAAGGGACTGCTCCGGTTTTGCAAAATAAACCTTTCCGTCTACTAAAAGTTTCACTTATCTCTTCTCCTTAAAATATTTATCTGGCTAAATTAAGGTGTTTTATTATAAAAAAAAGACCACCTTAAATACAGGTAGTCAACCATTTTCGGCGGTTTGTAGAAACGCTTGCCCATATTGCAAGCTTATACCAATTCGCTTGAAATTCAATATCCTTTACCTATTTATTTTATCATATTTTAAGATAAATGTCAATAAAGGCATACTTTATGCCCTCCTTCGACATTTTTAATATTTTCACTACAAAATATTACTTATATCTTTCTTTTTCGAAAAATCTATGGTATAATAAAATTTAGCGTGAATTACGTTTGAACTTTATCACTTTTTTAAAAGGAGTTTATTTATGAAAACCGTTAAAACATTTGGCAAATGGTCCGTTTGCCTTGCTTTGGTGCTTTCTCTTGTTTTTACAAGTCTTGTGGCAAGCGCCCAAACCGTTGAATATGTCTACGGTAGCTATGGCTCATACTCAAAAGTCATCAAAAACTGGGGCACCCGCGAGCAGGACGCAACCTATCTTTCGCAAAACGCTATCGCCTTTTATAATGATAACAACACTTCCTACGCCGAACTTTCCGCTCTTGCAGGAAACAGCGCTTTAAATCAAACTCCTAATAGCGCTCTTTATAAGCAACTTCAGGAATTAATGAAGGATAACCACAAAAAACTTACAAGCTACGGTGAAATACGCTATTTATCCCCCTTTACTGATTGCCAGAACAGTGCTAAGACAAGCACTAAAATAGCCTCACTTTATTCGGGCACAGGTATTGGTCCTTCTTGGGACGGGGGTTCTACCTGGAATCGCGAACACTGCTGGCCTAAGAGCAAAACCGCTTATAAGAGTGTTGATAACACCGACCGCAACGAAGCTACAGATATTATGACCGTACGTCCTACCTCATCAAACGAAAACACAAGCCGCGGCAACAAGGCATACGGCACTACTACCAACAGCAACTATTTTAACCCTAACCATTTTGCAAACGGCCAGTATGATTTACGGGGTGACTGTGCAAGAATGATGCTTTATACATATGTTCGTTGGGGTAACACAAGTTATATGTGGGGTCCGTCAGGCGTTATAGAAAGCAAAGAAGTTTTACTACAGTGGATGGAAGAGGACCCGGTTGATACCTGGGAGCTTGGCCGAAACGATGCAGTTCAGTCTATCACCGGTGTTAGAAACGTATTTGTTGACTACCCCGAATATGCTTGGCTATTATTTGGTGAAGAAATTCCAAATACAGTAACTACCCCTTCAGGTATTGCTAAGAGTGGTACCACCCAAACTCCAAGCGGTAACGGTGGAAATACTAACAACAATAACACTAACAATAATACTAACAACAACAATAATACTAATACCACTACACCCCCTGCAAACAATCAGGGCGGTAATACTACAACCAGTAAGCCTACAACAAATAAACCCACAACTACAGGTTGCTCCCATACCGAAACTGAAGTTAAAAACTATGTTCGTGAGACCTGCGTAACAAACGGCTATTCGGGTGATAAGGTTTGTAAGGAATGTGGTGCTACAGTAGAAAAAGGCGCCGCTACCAACCCTAGCGGTGTGCACAACTTCAGTGATTGGAAAATTGTAAAAGAAGCCACTAAAAAGGAAGAGGGCATTCGCTCCCACACCTGCATAGATTGTGGCTTTACCGAAACCTCGGCTATTATAAGCGGCGAGGACAGCAAGGACAAAAATGATAACCAAAACTCCGACAATGACAATGAGGGCAAGGGCAAAAACAAAGCTTTAATTATAATTATTGTTATCGGTTCAGTAGTAATTCTTGGCGGAGCCGCAGTTGTTGTTATTTTCCTTATCCGCGAGAAAAAGAAATTAAATGAGCTTGAAGCCGAAGAAACGGTAGAATAATAATTCTTTAAAAGCTTCGCAAAGCATAAAAATTAAAGGATAGCAAGGAACATTCTTTTGTTCTTTACTATCCTTTTTATTTTAATGCTTATATCTTTTAGTCAGCCCTTTTTTATCCTATCAATAACACCCTTTTCAAGTCGGCTTACCTGAGCTTGTGAAATGCCTATTTCCTTTGAAACCTCGGTTTGAGTTTTGCCATATATAAACCTAAGCCGCATTATTTTTTTCTCTCTGTCACTTAGGTTTTTAATGGTCTCCTTAAAGGATATTTCATCTAGCCAGCCCGACTCGTCTCCCTTATCCCCAAGCTGATCCAAAACGTAAAGGGTATCTCCGCCGTCTGAGAAAACCGGCTCGTAAAGGGACATTGGTTCTACTATACTCTCCAGTGCAATTACAACCTCTTCTCTTTTAATGTCAAGCTCCCTTGCAATTTCGGTAACGGTAGGCTCTCGGCCAAGCTTGGCGGTTAGTTTTTCCTTTGCCTGCATTGCCTTATAGGCAGTGTCCTTTATGGAGCGGCTGACCCTTACAGGAGAATTATCCCTTAAAAATCTCCTTATTTCTCCAATTATCATTGGCACCGCATAGGTGGAAAACTTTACCTGCTGGGTTATATCAAAATTGTCTATTGATTTAATGAGTCCTATACAACCTATTTGAAAAAGGTCGTCGGGATTTTCCCCTCGACCTACAAATCTCTTTATAACGCTAAGCACTAACCGTAAATTGCCATTTATTAGTTGCTCTCTGGCTGCTTTATCCCCAGCTCTTGCCTTTTTTAGCAACTCCTCCTTTTCTGATTCCTTTAAAACGGGAAGCTTGGACGTATCAACGCCGCAAATTACTACCTTTCCGTACTGCAAAAAAATACCCCCTGAATAAAGTTTTACAAGGCCTTGGCTTTACATAAAAATTATTACCCCTTTTTCGGCCTTAAATCAGAAAATATTTTTTTAATAATCGCAAGAAAGACTTGTATTCGACACCATCCCTTGCTATGCCTTTGCGACTTGACTAAGCGAGTTTTTGAGTGTATAATATTTATAATATTTGAATATTTGTTTTGGGAGACAAAGTATGTATTATCACGTTTGGGCAGAGATAAATCTTGATGCACTAAAGTTTAATACTGAGCAAATTTTAAAACTTATACCCGCCGAAAAAATTATTGCCGTTGTTAAGGCCAATGCATACGGCCACGGCGCCAAAATGGTGGCAAAAGAGCTTTATAGTATGGGAATTAAACGTTTTGCCGTTTCTAACGTTTATGAAGCATTAGACCTTCGTTTTGCTAAAACCAAGGGTGAAATTTTGCTTTTTGGAAATACCGACGTGAATTCGGTCTTGGACCTTGCAAAGAACGACATTACCGCTTGCATCTACGACCTTGAATGTGCAAAGCGGCTAAGCAAAGCGGCAACCGATGCAGGCGTTACCCTTAAATGCCATATAAAACTTGACACCGGTATGGGCCGCCTTGGTTTTGACTGCAGACAAGGCAGTGACACAAAAACTTTGAGAGAAAACATAAAAAAGGTTTTTGCCTTAAGGGGGCTTAATATTACAGGAGGGTTTACTCATTTTGCTACTGCTGACAGAGATAATGACGAGGGCGCCGTATTTAAAAAGCAACAATACGCACTCTTTACGTCGGCTAGTGAGATTTTAAGGCAGATAGCTGCCGACTGCGGCAAGGGTGAACTGGAACTTCACTGCTCTAATTCGGCCGCCACACTTTTAGATAGCGTTTCGGAGCCGTCTGACCTTTACCGAGCCGGCATTATTCTTTATGGGCTTACCCCCTCTAAGGATTTAAATCTTCCTATCCCCTTAAAGCCTATTATGACAGTTAAGGCAAAGGTTACTCAGGTTAAAAACATTAAAAGGGGCGACAGCATTAGCTACGGAAAAACCTTTACTGCCAAAAAGGATATGAAGATCGCTACTATATCCATTGGCTACGCCGACGGATATATGAGAGGTTTGTCTGGCAAGGGACAAATGCTTATTGGGAATACCTTGGCTCCCATAGTGGGAAGAGTTTGTATGGACCAGACCATGCTTGACGTTACTGACCTGGATGGCGTGCAAAGCGGCGACACCGTTACCGTTTTTGGTGAAGGACTTCCCGTAGAAAAATTGAGCACCGAGCTTGGTACCATAAATTATGAACTTGTTTGCGCAGTTGCCCACCGAATTCCCCGAGTTTACATAAAAGGCGGAAAACAAATTAAGGTTATTCGCTACCGTTCAATATAGTAACTTGATTTAAATTAATTAAGTTTAGCGAGAGGTATTTGATTTAAATGTTCACTAAGCAAAACAGTATTGGCATATTTGGTATGGATGCATATATGATAGAGGTCGAAGCCGACGTATCTAACGGTACCTACAGTTTTGACATTGTAGGACTTCCCGACGCGGCGGTTAAAGAATCGAAGGATAGAGTGCGCGCAGCCATGAAAAACGCGGGCTTTCATTTCCCAATAGGCCGAACAACAATCAACCTTGCTCCCGCCGACCGAAAAAAAGAAGGCACCCTTTACGACGTACCTTTACTTGTATCTATTTTGGTCGCAACCGGTCAGCTGAGCGGAGATTTTAGTGACAGTGCATTTATAGGAGAGTTATCGCTAGACGGCAAACTCAGACCAATAAACGGGCTACTTAGCATGACACTTAAAGCTAGAGAATGCGGTATTAAACGCCTTTTTGTTCCAGAAGACAATGCGGCCGAAGGTGCGGTGGTACATGGTATTGATATTTATCCCATTAAAAGTATTAGGCAGCTTGCGGACTTTTTAAACGGCGCTATTACAATAAAAAAAGCTGCGCCCATTCTTACTGAAAACAGCCATACCGTTCACCTTCTTGATTTTTCGGAGGTTAAAGGCCAAATCCTTGCAAAAAAGGCCCTTGAGGTTGCTGCGGCGGGCGGACATAACGTACTGCTTATCGGCCCTCCCGGCTCGGGAAAAAGTATGCTTGCAAAACGCTTTCCCACCATACTTCCTGAAATGACCGAAGAAGAATCGGTTGATACAACTAAAATTCATTCTATTGCGGGGGAATTACCAAAAAACTCCCCGCTTGTTAAAGTAAGGCCTTTCCGTTCACCACACCATACCGTTTCTACACCCGCTATGTCAGGCGGAGGAACACTGCCAAAGCCGGGTGAAATTTCCCTAGCCCACAATGGCGTTTTGTTTTTAGATGAGCTTCCCGAATTTAAAAGGGATGTTATGGAGGCTCTTCGTGCACCTTTAGAGGATGGTGTTGTTACCGTTTCCAGAGTAGCGGGGACATTAACCTATCCCTGCTCCTTTACCCTTATAGGAGCTATGAACCCCTGCCCTTGCGGATTTTACGGCCATCCAACCAAGCGTTGCACCTGCACGCCGAATGCCGTGTCAAAATATCTTGGCAAGATTTCTGGCCCAATGCTGGATAGACTTGATATTCACGTAGAGGTGCCGCCTGTAAAGTATGACGAATTGCAAGGCGGGATAAACGAAGAAACCTCAGCCGAGATTAAGAAAAGGGTTGACAAGGCAAGGCAAATACAAAACGAGCGCTATAAAAATGAGAGCATTACCTGTAATGCTCGGCTTACCCCTGCACTTCTTAAAAAATACTGCACCCTAACCGCCGATGCCGAATCCACACTTAAAACCGCCTTTGAAACGATGGGGCTTTCGGGCAGAGCGTACGACAGACTTTTAAAAGTGGCCCGCACCCTTGCGGATTTAGACGGTGCAGAAAATATTGATTTCATCCACATTGCACAGGCCATACAGTTTAGAAGTCTTGATAGGAAATACTGGGAATAATGGCGAAACTTTTTCGTACAATAGATAATAAATAAACACCCAACCTCGAAATAGGTTGGGTGTTTGATTATCTTCGTGTGTATTGAATGATGAAATTTACATTGTTGGTTGCTCAATTTGTATAACCTTTATTGGTGTGTTATATTTTTTTGCATATCCTATCATAGATTTTGTTCCTCTGCTTTTGCCATCCCAAAAACAAATTACCAAGTCGCTGATTTTTGCCATTTCTTCATTTCTTTTAGGCCCTGCACTTCGCCCATATTTTTGCCAATCTGCAGGGTATTTTTCCACCTTGTAACCCTTTTCTCGGGCATATCTTTCCCCAATTAAATCGGCTCCTCTACATCCACCTGAAAGAACGATAATGTCATATTCATTTTGTATCTCGAGCAAACAAGCTTCTAATTCCTCTTTGGCTTGAGTATAATTATTATATTCTCTACTTCCTGCTATTACTATTCTTTTTATCATATATCCACCTGCAAAAATATGTCGTTATATAAGTATATATCTATTCAAGAGAATTGTCAAGTAAATATATCCTCAATAAAATGTAATTAGAGGTGTATAATAAGATTATGATAAAAATAACTCTTGATAAGACATTGACAAAATTAAATGTTAGCAGATATGAACTTTCAAAGCGCACGGGAATACAATATCAAATTATAGACAACTACTACAAAAACAAGGTCATTCGTTATGACAGTTTTGTGCTTGATAGAATTTGTGCTGCACTTGGTTGCGATATTTCCGATTTGCTGGAATACAAAAAATAAACCAATTTAGTTGGCATAAATACCGTCCATCTCCCTAATAAAATGCAAACGTGCCTATGACAAATTGTCGTAGGCACGTTTTAAATTTTACAAATTTTCCTGCCCTGCCGCAAGTGGCAGCTTGATAACCTGCAAATAAAACAGGTGGGTGGCCGCCCCACGGTTTCGCGCTCCCTTCGTCCGATAAAAATCGGGAGGTCTGCAAGCCCGCCGCGGGAGATAGGTCCCCTAAATAAAGGTTGTAGGGTTATAGAATACCACGGTCCACGAACAGGGAAGGAAATTAAAAGATATACATTTTTAAAAAAAATGAGCAGTCTTGCAACTTTTAAGCGCGGGCGCATTTTAAAAACTTTTGCCAACCGAATGCGCGAACTCGCCGCCCATCGCATGGGCTACTGCTCATCTATATCGTACTCTTCGCTTAGGCGCTGAATGAAGAAATCGGCAATAGTTTCGTACTCGTCATCATCGGCAATATCCTCAAAATACTCCTCACCGTCATCATCCAAAACGGTTTTAACAAGTACAAGCTCGCCGCTGTCATCAAGTCTATCCTTAGCGTCGGCATAATAGGGAAGCATTGCAAGGTAACGGCCGGTATCGGTTTCGATGGCGTCTAAAATTTCAAAGGAATATTCTTTACCCTCGTCATCGGTCAGGGTAACAATATCATTTCCAAAAGTATTATTTTCACTCATGGTAAATCTCTCCGTTTCATAGTTTCTAATTATATTGTACCTGTTTTTATATGCCTAGTCAATAATAAATTTTGTAAAATAAAAACGGGTTTTAGATGTTTATCTAAAACCCGTTTAAAACCTTTTAAATGCTAATTACTGTTTCTTAGCTTCCATATCCATAAGTGCGTCCTTACGGCTAAGGTTTAGGCGGCCCTGGTCGTCAATCTCGGTAACCTTAACGATAACCTCATCGCCAACTGCTACGCAGTCCTCAACCTTTTCAACACGCTTTGTATCAAGCTTGCTGATGTGAACAAGACCTTCTTTACCGGGAGCAATTTCAACAAATGCGCCAAAGTTCATAAGGCGGGTAACCTTACCCTTGTAAATTGCGCCAACCTCGGGGTCGAGAGCAATTGTTTCAACTATTTGAAGTGCACGTTTTGCATCATCTGCGCCGATTGCAGAGATAAATACGTTACCGTCGTCATCAATATCAATCTTACAATTGCAGTCTGCCTGAATCTTCTGAATAACCTTACCGCCGGAACCAATAACCTCGCGAATTTTATCGGGATGGATTTTTGTGGAAAGCATTTTGGGAGCGTACTTGGATACCTCTGCTCTGGGCTCAGCAATACATTTAAGCATAACCTCATCCAAAATATGGATACGAGCATCATAGGTTTTATCTAGTGCTTCCTTAATGATTTCGGGTGTTAAGCCGTGAATTTTAAGGTCCATCTGAATAGCGGTGATACCCTTATGAGTACCTGCTACCTTAAAGTCCATATCGCCAAAGAAGTCTTCAAGACCCTGAATATCAACCATTGTCATAAAGCGGTCCCCCTCGGTAATAAGACCGCAGGAAATACCTGCAACGGGTGCCTTAATGGGAACACCTGCATCCATAAGGGCAAGTGTAGAGCCACAGATAGAACCCTGAGAGGTAGAACCATTAGAAGAAAGAATCTCGGAAACAAGGCGGATAGCGTAGGGGAATTCCTCTGCGCTGGGGATTACAGGTAAAAGTGCGCGCTCTGCAAGAGCACCGTGACCAATTTCGCGACGGCCGGGGCCACGAGAAGGACGGGTTTCGCCAACCGAGTAGGAAGGCATATTGTAGTGGTGCATATAGCGCTTCTCGGTTTCGCTGTCAATACCGTCTAAAAGTTGTGCATCGCGAACGGGGCCTAGTGTTGCAATGGTAAGAACCTGTGTCTGACCACGTGCAAAAAGACCGGAGCCGTGTACGCGGGAAAGAAGACCAACCTCTGCAGAAAGAGGACGGATTTCGTTAATACCACGTCCGTCAACACGCTTGCCCTCATCCAAAAGCCAACGACGAACTACAAACTTTTGAAGCTTGTACATACACTCATCAATCTTGGCTTCCATTTCGGGATAGATTTCATCAAACTTTGCATGAACTGCATCGTAAACGGGGAGAAGTCTCTCATCGCGAACATTTTTATCATCAGTATCAAGAGCTGCCTTAACGTCGTCAATAGCAAACTCCTTAATTGCCTCGAACATTGCGGGGTCGGGATCGGAAGTTTCGAATGTAAATTTCTCTTTACCGATTTGATTTTGGATATCCTTAATAAAGGCAACCATCTTCTGGTTTTCGGCGTGGCCCTTCATAATACCCTCGAACATAACGTCGTTAGGAATTTCTTTAGCGCCTGCCTCAATCATAGCAACCAAATCAGCAGTAGAAGAAACAGTAACCTGCATTTCGGATTTTGCCTGCTGCTCTGCGTTGGGGTTAAGAACAATCTCGCCGTCAACATAACCAACCGAAATACCGCTGATAGGGCCTTCCCACGGAATATCGGAAATAGAAAGGGCAATAGATGCACCAATCATACCAACGATTTCGGGAGAGCAGTCGGGGTCAACCGACATTACGGTACAAACAAGGGAATCGTCGTTACGCATATCCTTGGGGAACAAGGGGCGTACGGGACGGTCGATAACGCGGGAGCAAAGAATAGCCTTATCGGTGGGTTTGCCCTCACGGCGTGTAAAGGAGCCGGGGATACGGCCTACGGAATAAAGCTTCTCCTCAAAGTCAACCGAAAGGGGTAAAAAGTCAATACCCTCTCTGGGCTTTGCCGAAGCAGTTGCGGCACAAAAAACTTCAGTCTCGCCATAGCGAACAAGACATGCGCCGTTTGCAAGCTGAGCCATTTTGCCAACCTCAACGGTTAAGGTGCGGCCTGCAAACTCTGTGCTGAAAACTTTAAAATTTTCGTACATAATATTTTCCTCCAAATTTTTTATTAAAACGGCTTTGAAGGTTTAGCAATAAATTCACAGTTTAAAGGTTTTGGTTTAAGCTGTCAATTCACTGCTAATACCCTTTTAAAAGCCGATTTTTATCTGAAAAACTGCCATTTTTTTGGCCGAAAAACCGCAAAAACAACGGTTTTTCCGTCTTACAAAGATAAGCGGACAAACCGATAAAAAGTATCGGCCTGCCCGCTTTACCAAACTACTTACGAATGTTAAGACGCTTAATGATAGAACGATATCTTTCAATATCATTTTTAGTAAGGTAAGCCAAAAGGTTACGTCTGTGACCTACCATCTTTAAAAGACCTCTGCGGGAGTGGTGGTCCTTAGTGTGAACCTTAAGGTGAGCGGTAAGCTCATTAATCCTTGTTGTAAGAAGCGCGATTTGTACCTCAGGAGAACCTGTATCCCCCTCGTGAGTAGCGTACTCAGCAATAATTGCGTTCTTTTGCTCTTTTGTCATTTCTTTCACCTCATTTTTTATTTTTGCCGTAAACCGAGGGTAAGGCAGGTGATGACCGCTTGGCGGTTAAACCCTTACTCCCAGAAAACGGAACAGAGTTAGTATAACACAAAAAGTGTAAAAAGTAAAGCGTGTTTTTATTTTTCTGTATCTTTTTTAATTATTCTGCAATTTCAAGTTCTTTTAGCTTTTCGGCAAACTCCTCAGCTGAGCGATTCTCACTGATAAACTCATCCCTCATACGCCTTGCGGCGGCCGACCACTCTTTAAACTCCGACTCATAAATCTTGCCGTTACGAAGTCTTGAATGGTTACGCTTATACACCTTATTATACTCGGCATATATGGGATTTTCAGCGTATTTGCCCTTGAAGGTTTTCATGGCGCCTATCTGGTCGCAACGCTTTTCGTCACCCAAGGTGCTACGGCTACAATACTCACTGTCGCTTCTGCCAACCGGAACAAAATATTCACCACAGCAGCGGCACTTTTTCATAGGAAGCTCGGCCAAAATTGTGATAAAAAGTTCAATGGAGGCAAGGTCGTCGGGAGTGTTAATTTCGTACTCCGCAGCTATACCCTCATTGCTCCCCTTTAAAACGGCCTTAATTGTACCAAGATTAGAGGAGCTTTCAAAGTTATACTCGGAAGAAAGGTTAACAGTAAAGCTGCCTGTAATACCACTACCGCTTTCCTGTTTTAAAATGAAAAACCTTTGCTCTGGAGTAAAATCCTCAAGGCCTGTTGTGCCAAATATAATTCTGTCAAGCTGACCTTTCAGACGGTTACGCCTATATTCAAAATCCTCTAAAATAACTGCACCAAGCCAGTTAGCGGTCTGCTCTGCGTCGGCCAAAGCAATAATGCCCTCTAAATGCCGTTCGGCCACTTCTTTAGACAAAAACTCCTTTAAAAAAGGAATAAGCTCGGCCTTGCTTTCGCAGGAAAGGATAAGAGCCTCGGCATAGAACTTCAAATAAAGAAATAGATACGGGTTTGTTTCCAGCGCCTTGCGAAGGAAGGGAACGTATGCACCAATAGTAGGTGTATCAATACGGGCAGAGGTATCTGCCACAAACTTTTTATTTAAAATTTTAAAAAGCTTTTCAGAAATTGTGGGCTTAACAGCAGTAAAATCACAAAGTGCGCCGCCAAGCGAGTAAGGTGCCTTTTCGATAGTACCTGAAGCAGACATTTTAAAGCGCAAAATAAGTTCGCGCTCTTTAAAAAGTACAGACCCTATCAAAGAAAACCCTCCTTTTCAAAATATATAATTTGAAAATCTATATTTCAATTATACATTTTTCCACAAAAAAGTCAAGTATAACTTGCGTTTCGGAGGGTTTTTGATGCAAATTTTAGTCTTTTTTAGTCCTTTTTTGTCAAAATTTTTGGAATTATACTACATGCCGCTGTTAAAAATATACCCAAAACGGTAACAATAAGAAGCGCCGTCAGGTTAATATTTTTAATGCCGGCCATAAAAAGCTCGCCGCTTTCAGTGTTTTGCAGGTGGGGGGCAATAAGTACTACGTCCAAAATTAGTGTTACTGCGGCTAAAACCTTTCCTATAACAGAAAGTGCGCCAACCTTTACGCCGCTTTTTGAGGTAGAAAGTCTTCTTAAACGCTCTGACGAGAAATCTACTGAAAGAGAGAGATAGAACGCACCGACAACTCCTATAATAAGCTCGGGTAGCATATAGGTAGCATTATAGCTTAGAGAATATATAAGTGCCTCTTTACTGGGCACCAAAAGTCCCGCCCAAACGGTACAGCCCGAAATGGTATGGCAGATATACCTTATAACAGATGCCGTTGCCATACCTACGGTAATGGCCGCCGCTTGATTCTTAATAAATTTTTTGAAAATTCCACCAACCGCTATAAGGGTAAAGGGAAGCAAATAGTCGAATAAAATTATTGCTACCGTCGCTAAGGCCGAGGTGGCGTAGGACAGATTTTCGGTGCCCAAAATGAGCTGAATAACGCTATAAACAAAGCCGCCTAAAAACCCAAAGGCGGGTGAAAATCTATAGGATATTAGCAAAACGGGCAACATACTGCATAAAGTTACGCTCCCCCCCACAGGCATATCTACAAGCTTAATAACGCTTAGTATTGTAGCCAGGGCTAAAAGCACTGCACTTTCTGTTATTTTGTGTGTGAGATTTTTCTTCATTTGTCTTTTCCTTTCAAATATATTTTGACAAACAAAACACCTCCCCAAAAAAATGGGGAGGAACAGAGTTAAACGTTTAAGGTATGTGCACCTACCAAATAAACATCCCTACGTCGGCATTACCCGAATCAGGTTCCAGAGTTAGGCAAAAGCCCTCTCAGCCAAGCTAAGCTTAGCACCCCTTGTTTTGTTGTCAAGCGTATTATAATCCTAAATTGTTCCTTTGTCAAGCATTAGTTTTACCTTTAAAACGGCGCTTTGGGTTTTAGCATCCTTAATTTCACCCGAAAGCACTAATTGCACGGCCCTTTCAAGCGGTACTTTTTTTACCCTTAAAAACTCATCCTCATCAGGATTTGTATTACCAAAGGTAAGCCCTTTTGCTAAAAACATATATATTACTTCTCCACAGTAGCCGGGGCTTGGGTAAAGCTCACCCAGATTTACAAACTCCAAAGCGGCAGCGCCGACCTCTTCCTTTAATTCTCTTTTACCACATACAATCGGTTCCTCCCCGCCATCTATTTTCCCTGCAGGGATTTCAAGCACAACTTCCCCATAAGGGTAGCGGAACTGTTCGACCATTATAATTTCTTTATCTTCAGTAAGGGGAAGCACTGCTACACCACCTCTATGCTCCACAACCTCACGCTTTGCGGGCTTGCCATTGGGAAGCAGGGCATCGTCCACCCTTAAATTTATAATCTTACCCTTATAAATATATTCACTTTTTACTTGTTTCTCGGTTAAATCCATAAAAACACTCCTTAAATACTCCAAAGCTATAAGCCAAAATTTAAAACTATTTTAAAATCCGTTTTTACCGCATACTATTAAGTAATAAATAAAAAGACAAGGGTGATAAAATGGAAAGCAGATTCATTCCCGCCGGTTACAGTTATTTTGAAGTTAAAAAAATTATAAGACGTCTTTGCGCAAAATATCCCTTTTTAACAAGTGAGAGCATTGGAAAAACTGTAGCGGGCAGGGAAATTTCCGTCCTTAAAATAGGAAGTGCAGCGGAAAAGGTTTTGTTTCTTGGCGGGGATGATCCCACTCACTACCTTTCTACCCTTATTTTACTTAAATTTTTGGAAGATATATGCTATTGCACGCAAAAGGGCAAAACGCTTTGCGGCATTGATATGCGAAGTGCTCTTTTTGGCAGAACGCTTTGTATTATTCCACTTTTAAACCCCGATGGGCTTGAAATTAAAAGGCAGGGCAAGCTTCTTGGCACCCCGTTCTACGACCCGTCTTCCGAGCTATTTAAGGCCGAAACACAAAACTGGCAAAGCAATTTGCGGGGCGTAGAGCTTAGCCGCAATCTTCCATTTGAATTTGAAGAAAGAAGACAAAGTGAAAAAATGAAAGGCATTAGGTCTGCGGCACCTTTCGGCTACAGTGGTCCTTGCCCCTTAAGTGAGGCTGAAACCCTTTCCCTTTATAATTTTGTAAAGAGAAATGATATAAACCACATTGTTCACCTTTCCGGTTTTGGTCAAAGAGTGAGTTACAGCGGCTTGGGTGGAACTGCAAGTATTGGGGTTAAAATGGCCGAAATTATTGCGGCCGTTTCGGGATACTGCGTTTCTCCTCCATTTTTAGAGAGCGACACAATTATTTGCGACTGGTTTTCAAATGAATTTTCCCGCCCGGCTGTTTTAATTCGGGCGGGAAAAGAAAACTTAAATGAAATTAAAAATTTTGAAGCTGAATATAAAACACTAAGAGAGGCGCTTGCTCTTTCCTCACTTTTTTAAAAGAAAGATTATCCTTTACGCATTCTTATGGAAGGCTAAAATTGCCTTATATGTCATATAAACATCCAACTTTGATACCGTTTCAAATGGGGCATGCATTGAAAGTACCGGAACACCAAGATCTACAACCTCTACACCATGGGCAGAAATATATTTAGCAACAGTTCCGCCGCCACCTGCATCTACCTTGCCGAGCTCGCCCGTTTGCCAGATAACACCTGCATCGTCTAAAATTTTGCGTACCTTAGCTAAAAACTCTGCCGAAGCATCATTAGTTTCGCCCTTACCTCTGGCGCCTGTATATTTGGTAATTACCGCACCGTAGTTTAGATATGCTGAGTTACGGCTTTCGGATACATCTTTAAACGTGGGGTCGACAGCTGCATTAACGTCGGCCGAAAGGCAAAAGCTGTTTCTGAGTGTAACGGAAGGGATTTGTCCATTATCAGCGCAAAGGTCATCTATAATATGAACAAGTAAATCAGAATTAAGGCCGGTATTTCCGTCCGAGCCGATTTCTTCCTTGTCGGCCAAAATACACATTGCGGTTTTCTTTGGAGTTTCAAGCCTGAAAAGAGCCATTAATGCGGGGTAGGCGCAAACCTTATCGTCGTGTGCATAAGAGCCAATCATCGAGCGGTCAAAGCCAACGTCCTTTGCCTTGTATGCGGGTACGGCCTCAAGTTCTGCAGAAAGGAAATCTTCCTCGGTAACGCCGTACTTTTCATAAAGGATATTCAAAATGTTGAGTTTTACAAGCTCACTCTCACTATCATCCTTAAAGGGCATACTTCCAACCAAAATGTTAAGTTCCTCGCCCTTAATACCTTCCCAAAGGGTTCTTTTATTCTGCTCGGCAGAAAGGTGGGGTAAAAGGTCGTTAACTACAAAAACAGGGTCATTTTCGTCCTCGCCAATATTAACCCCAATAACCGTTCCGTCCTTTTTGGCAAAAACACCATGAAGAGCAAGGGGGACTGCAGTCCACTGATATTTACGAACACCGCCATAGTAGTGGGTTTTGAAAAGCGCTAAATCGGTATCCTCATAAAGGGGGTTGGGCTTAAGGTCCAAACGGGGGGAGTCAATATGTGCGGCGCTGATGGTAATGCCGTTATTAAGGGGTTCCTCACCCATTACGAAAAATATGGCGGATTTATTTTTGTTTATAACGTAAAGTCTGTCGCCTGCCTTATATTTTTCATTTCTTTTATACTCCTTGAAACCGTTTGCCTTTGCAAGGTTTACAGAAGTTTTAACGGCATCTCTCTCAATTTTGGAATTATCAAGATACCATTTATAACCCTCGGAAAAATCCATAATGCTTTGTTTTTCAGTATCACTTACCTTTAAAAAACCGTTTTCCTTTTTATAAAAAAGTTTTTCCTTTAAGGTTTTTGCTGTTTCATTACCAGCCATTTTATTACACTCCTTTAAGTATTTTAACTATATTTTTTTTAGCAGATGAAACGTCGCCATTGTTATAAATAATATGACTTGTTCTTTCTTGATAATATTCATCCGGCTTTGCTGCTTTTAGTCGGCTGTAAAGCTGTTCGGTGGTTAAATTATCCCTTTTTATAAGCCGCTCTTTGCGAATTTCCTCATCTGCTAAAACGGCAATAACTGCCTTACATCTTTTGTCCAGCCCGCTTTCAAAAAGTGTGGGGGCATCTAAAAGTATATCTCCGCTTTGCGCTTCAATGATTTCCTCTATGTTTTTTACTATTTTGGGCAGCATAATATCATTTAGTTTTTTGGTGTTTTCCTTTGTAGAAAAGGCAAGCTTAGCAAGCTTTTTTCTGTCTAGCACCCCATCTGCCAAAATATCACCGAAAGCATTTTGAAGCTTATTTAAAACCTCTTCACTCTTCGCCACTTCTCTTGCAACCTTATCGCAGTCAATAACAAAAAAGCCTTTTTCCTTTAAAAAATCAGAGATAACAGTTTTGCCACTGCCGGACGGGCCCGTTAGTCCTATTATCCTCATAAGACCACCACCTTAAAGCCCGCAGCGCGTATCAGTCGGTTATAAACCGCAAGACCTACACCCTCTTTTTTAGGGGCGTGGGCTACTACCTTTTTTACGCCGCGCTCATCAAGCTCCCGTAAAAGTGCAAAAAGACACTCGGCCTGGGTGTTATAATCGGATTCCGCTCCAAAGGATAACGTTTCGATTTTATTTATATCCCTTTGCTCCTCTAAAAAGCATAAAGCAAGTTCAAATCCATCTATATTATTATTGCAAAAATCCACAAATGCGGTGCTCTCACCCTCTACAAGGGTAATATCCGCCTTTGGGGAATAGTGCTTATATTTCATTCCCGGGGAGGCAACTTTTTCCCCCTTTTCGGGCTCGCTTACAACTGCTTTATCAATTACAAGATTGGGTACAATATTCCTTATTTCTTCTGCAGTTATTCCGCCCGGCCTTAAAAGACGGGGAGGGTTGGTAGCAAAGGTTACTACGGTAGATTCTACACCAACGGCGCAATCCGAGGATACTACTATTGCATCCACCCTGCCCGAAAGGTCGTCTATACAGTGTTTTGCTGTTGTAGGGCTTGGCGACCCCGAAAGGTTGGCAGAGGGGGCCGCAAGCGGCACACCCGCCGCTTTAATTACTGCCCTTGCAACCTTGTGGCTTGGCATTCTTACTGCTACTGTATCAAGCCCGCCCGAAACCGTGCTTGGCACTAAACTGCTCTTTTTAAGCACCGCGGTAAAAGGTCCCGGCCAAAAGGCAGACATACACCTTTTGGCGTCCTCGCTTACCTCTATGGTTAGCTTTTCTAACTCATCTATATTTGAAATATGAACTATAAGCGGGTTATCGCTTGGTCTGCCCTTGGCGACGTATATACTTTTTACCGCCTCGCTTGACAGCGCATTTGCTGCAAGACCGTACACCGTTTCGGTAGGAATGGCAACAAGACCACCCGACTTTAATATTTCACCCGCACGGGCAATAGCTTCCAAGCTACCGTCATCCATTGCCCTTAAAATTTCGGTTTTCATAAAATTTTATTACTCCTGATTGGATTTTAACATCTCAGTTCTGTAATAAGTGATTAGCGAATCTATAACCTCGTCCAAATCACCGTTCAGGATTTGCTCTAACCTATAAAGTGTAAGGCCTATACGGTGGTCGGTAACCCTACCCTGCGGATAGTTATAGGTACGAATTCTCTCGCTTCTGTCACCCGTTCCAACCTGTGCACGGCGGTCAGAGGCAATTGCCTCGTTCTGCTCACGCATCTTGGCTTCATAAAGTCGGCTTCGAAGCACCTTCATTGCCTTATCCTTGTTCTTGTACTGGCTTCGCTCATCCTGACACTCTACCACAACACCCGTAGGAATATGGGTAATACGAATGGCAGATTCGGTTTTGTTAACGTGCTGACCACCTGCACCGCCCGCTCGGTAGGTATCTATCTGTAAATCGGCGGGGTTAATTTCAAACTCAACCTCTTCAGCCTCTGGAAGCACCGCAACGGTAACGGTAGAGGTATGAATTCTGCCCGAGGTCTCGGTTTCGGGGACGCGCTGAACCCTGTGCACGCCGCTTTCGTACTTAAACCTTGAATAGGCGCCGTCGCCCTCTATCATAAAGCTTACTTCCTTAATTCCGCCGATTTCGGTCTCGTTTATATTCATAATCTCTACCTTCCAGCGGCGAGATTCTGCATACATTGTATACATTCTCATAAGATTGGCCGCAAAAAGCGCCGCCTCCTCACCGCCTGCACCACCGCGGATTTCAATAATAACGTTTCTATCGTCATTAGGGTCGCGGGGGAGAAGTAAAATTTTAAGCTCCTCGGTAAATACCTCTATATTTTCCTTTGCGGTTTTATACTCTTCCTCTACAAGTTCCTTGAAATCCTTATCAAGTCCGCCCTCATCCAAAAGTGTTTTTGCCTCATCAAAAGAGGAAACCGCCTCTTTATACTCCCTATACTTTTCAACAAGGGGGGTAAGTGCGCTGTGCTCCTTCATAAGCTTTCTATACTGCTCGTTATCCGAAATAACCTCAGGCATAACAAGCTTTTCACCAATTTCACTATATCTTTGCTCAACGGCTTTTAATTTATCTAACATACTTTTCTCCAAATATTCTTAGTCTACTTTTACAAAATATAACGAAATTTAAAGTCCGCTAGGGCTCTTTTTTCTCTACGCTTTTAATGCGCTTTTCTATTTTTGCTCTGGGTGCCATAACCTCGCGCCCACAGCCCATACACTTAATTTTAAAATCCATTCCAACCCTTAAAACCTCGAAGCGTTTATCTCCGCAGGGGTGTGGCTTTTTCATTATTAAAATGTCTCCAACCAAAACGTTCACAGTTGCACCGCCTTTTGTAGATTTTAAGTTTTGCCTTATTTATATATATTTTTTTAATATAGCAAAAAATATCCAAATACATTATATATCAGTTTTCTATCAATTACAAGTATTTTTGAGCGCTTAGAACTATTTTAACCGCCGACTCCAGTACTACCCTTTCACCGCACTGATAAAACAAAAAGGACAAAACCGAAAAGGGGGAAAGCTCTTTCAGTTCCTTTGGCAGTAATGTTTTAAGCTCTGCGCTTAAATTTTCCATATCCCTGACGTCGAAAATTTTATTGTCTAATCCCAAAAATGTTTCTTTTCTGTCTTTATCCAAATTAAGGAATGCAGTGCCATTTTTGGCTAAATTTTTTCGCCAAATAACAATCCCACTTTCTTTTAGTATCTCCTCTGCCAGGGCTTCCTGCGGCAGGGAACATTCCAAGTACATTCCATCGGTATAGGTAGACAAGGTTTTATAATAATTCAAGTTTAAAAATCCATCATCAAATATAGCTATCGCCTTTGGTCTTTGCTTTTTCACATACGTAAAAAACGCCTCTGCAAATACCCGTTTCATAAAATTTTCACCATTATATAAATAAGCCTCAAGCTCGGAGTGGATTTTTGTTTTAGCGGTAAGGATAACCCTTCCTTTATATTCACTAAGCGCATTCTTTAGCTTTTTAAGTTGCCCTGCATTTTTTGGGACGGGGGCTAAAACAAAAGTAATTCTCACCTTTTGCCACAAAAAGTATTTGCATTTTATTTTATAAAGGCCCCTTTTTTTATTATCCAAAAATAACGCTGCAAACATTTAAATCACCCCTTTTCAAATAATATGTAAGGAGAAAACATATAATCTTAAAAAGGAGTGATTTTATGATACTTAAAAAAGGTGACAGAGGAAGTCTTGTTTCGCTTTTGCAGTTGGCTCTTGCGCGCTCGGGTTATCTTAATTCCCAAAAGGATGGCATTTTTGGGGACAAAACCGAAGCCGCACTAAGACGCTTTCAGGCAGATGAAGGCATAAGCGCGGATGGTATTGCGGGCAGGGAAACCATGCTGAGAATTAAAAAATACATAACCGGCTACACAACCTACACCATTAAAAGCGGTGATACACTTTATAACCTAGCCAGACAATTTTACAGTACAGTGCCTTTAATAGAAACGGCAAATCCCGATATTTTCCCCGAAAATCTTACCGTAGGCGAAAACATTATTATCCCATACAGCTTTAAGGTGGTGCCAACCGACATTCCATATTCCTCACTACTCACCGAGCTTGTAATTGAGGGGCTTGTGGCGCGTTATCCGTTTTTAATGCTTTCTACCGTTGGCCGTAGCGTAATGGGAAAACGCATTTTAATGCTAACGGTGGGTAAAGGTGAAAAAACGGTTTTTGCAAATGCTTCACACCACGCCAACGAATGGATTACAACACCGCTTCTGCTTGCCTTTATTGAAAACTTTTCTATAAAGGTAATAAACGCAGGTTATATTGCCGGATATTCGGCGGAGGAAATTTTTAATTCGCGCACACTTTATGCCGTACCATTAGTAAATCCCGATGGAGTTGACCTTGTAACCGACGCCTTGGATAAAAACAGCCCGTTTTATAAAGAAGCCTACGATATAGGTGCAAGATTTCCCGACATCCCTTTTCCAAACGGTTGGAAAGCAAATATTAAAGGTACTGACCTAAACCTTAACTACCCTGCCGACTGGCAAAGGGCAAGAGAGCTTAAATTTGCGGCGGGATTTAATCAGCCCGCTCCCAGAGATTATGTGGGTACTGCACCCTTATCAGCCATTGAAACAAAAAATATGTTTTCCCTAACCCTCAGAGAGGATTTTGATATAACCATTTCACTTCACACACAAGGCGAAGAAATATATTGGCAGTTTAAAAACTATGCCACAGAGGAGTCTAGGCGGCTTGGCGAACTTATGGCCGATGTTTCTCGTTATTTGCTTACCTCTCCTCCCGAATTTTCTAACTATGCAGGGTATAAGGACTGGTTTTTGCAAAACTACCGTCGCCCCGCGTACACGGTGGAGGCAGGACGCGGACAAAACCCATTGCCCATAACCGCCTTTGCAGGCATCTACCCTAAAATAGAGGCCATTATGTGCGAGGCACTTGTTTGGTAAGCTACAAAACAGACAAATCTACTAGGGAATGTCAATTTGCAATAAATTGTCCTTTTTTGCAAATTGTTACAATTTCTTGTCGATTTATGGTGATTTTCACTAAATTTATTTTAAAATGTGCATAACTTTTGAAAAATATTTCAAAAAACTATTGACAACTAAGGTTTTAGGTGCTATAATAAAGCCAGAAAGAAGAGATAGGATAAGAAAAGACCAGACGATAAAGAAAGGGGCTGTTTCCGGTGAAGTTAACAGAACCGTGGCAGGCAGCCGTTTCGCCGAAATAAGGTTACCTGAAAATCAGGTTATCGGCGAGGCAAAAACCAGAAATGAGGTTAATGTTATGAGAAAAACCTACAAGAAGGTGTTACTGATTCAGATTTTAGCGCCCACGCGCAAGTACAAAGAATAAACTTTAAGGGTGGGTCCAATGTTCTGATAATCTTTTACGATTTAGGATAAATCGGTTCGAATTGATACTTAAATTTAATATATAAACAAACTTTTGTAACATTTTTAATATACTCACTTGTTTGGTTGTGGCTTACTTAAAAAATAAGCCACAACTTTTTATTTAAGCCCAATTTGTTAAAAAATAAAACCTCTCTTATCCGAACGGATTAGAGAGGTTTTCAGTTATAACGGTTTTCGTGGTGAAAACCATTGGTTTCTCCGCTTAGCACCTCAAAGCGAAAACCCTCGCTTCGAAGGTAGCTTATTATGTAAGGCAGTGCCTGAACGGTTGTGTTTTTACTATCGGTATCATGCATCAAAATGCAAATTTCCGTCTTATTTTTGCTTTGCTTTTTAATATTATTCAGAATGGTGTTGACAGAAATTTTGCCACCCGAAGCGTCGCCCGAATCAACGTTCCAATCAAAAAAATAAAAACCCTGTTCAGCAACGCTTTGTGTAAGTCGGGTCATAATGCCGTGGTTATACCGTCGGCTTATGGCGTTACTGCTTCCTCCCGGAAAGCGAATTATATTCGGACTTAGTCCCGTAATACTTTGCACCTTATCCCTTATGGCGTAAAGGTCGGCAAAATAGGTTTCTTCGGTTTTATAAAGTGTCCACTCGTGCGTATCGGTATGAAGACCTATTGCATGACCGTCATTTTTAATATTGTTTAGGTACTCCATTTTTTTAGTGCCCATAACAAAAAAGGTAGCTTTGGTGTTACCCGTCTTTAAAATGTTTAGAATTTTTAGAGTGTTATCCGAAGGTCCGTCATCAAAGGTTAAATAACAGACCTTCGGTCCCGTGTTGAGCGATTTATAATATGCAAGAGCTTGATTGGTTTCATTTTTATCTGCCTTTGCCTTCATTTGTGTAAGGCGCGAAACCTCTGTTTTAAGGTTTTCATTTTCTTGCTGTAAATCGCTTATGACACCGTTTTGCTCATTCAGCTTGTTTTCAAACTCCGTAATTTGACTCTGCACCCCATCCAAAAAGCTTTGGTTGGACACCTTTTCGCTTTCAAGCTGTTTGTTTTTGTTTTCAAGCTCCGATATTTTGCCGTTTAGCTCTTTGTTGGAGTTTTTAATGGAAAAATACTGAATTCCCATAACCGAAGCCCCCAAAACAATAACAACTACAAGTGCTATAAAGGAAATTATCCAGGTTTTTGCCTTGCTACTATTTTTTTCGCCCATTGCCACACCTCCTTTTTTAAAATCTATCTATCATATATTATTGTACCACACCGAAAGCTATAAGTAAAATAGAAAAATATACATTTTTCGATGTTTTTTAAAATTTTTTGCAGGACAAACCGCCTTTTGAAAAATAACTTGATTTTTTCGAAAAAAATGATATAATAATCTTGCTACTTTTAATATAGGAGGCACAAAAATGGCTAATAAAAAGGTTATTCTTTCCTGCGACAGCAGTTGCGATTTAGGCAAAGAACTTTGCGAGCGTTATAACGTTATTTTAAATCCTTTCCGCATTACTTTGGGCGATGAGTCTTTTGTAGACGGTGTTGACATCACCCCTGATGATATATATGCTTATCACGCAAAAACCGGTAATCTTGCTAAAACCTCTGCTACCAACGTTGCAGAACATGAGGACTTTTTTAAGGAGCACACCAAGGACGGTAATGACCTTATTTTCTTCACCATTGGTTCTGGCTTTTCAGCAAACAATCAGGCCGCTAAGCTTGCCGCAGAAGATATGGAAAACGTTTACGTTATAGATTCGGGCAACCTTTCCACAGGCGTTGGCCTTTTGGTTATTGCCGCAGCCGAAATGCTTGAAGAGGGCAAATCTGCAAAAGAAGTTGCAGAAGAAATTGAAGTTTTAAGAAACAAGGTAAACGCTTCCTTTGTTATTGACAGTCTGGAGTACTTGCACAAGGGTGGCCGTTGCTCTGCAGTTGCTGCGCTTGGCGCAAACCTACTAAAGCTTAAGCCCTGTATTGAGGTTAAAAACGGTGCTATGGCGGTTGGTAAAAAATATCGCGGCAGGTTTGATTTGGTTGTTCCCGAATATGTAAAGGAGCGCCTTGCAAATCCCGACAACATTGTTAAAAACCATGTTTTTGTTACCCATGCGGGTTGCGATGATAACGTAGTAAACAGTGCCGCAAATATTGTGAAAGAAATTTTAAACCCCGACGAGCTTTTCATTACAAGGGCCGGCACCACCGTTTCGGGCCACTGCGGAAGAAATACCATTGGTGTTTTGTTCATCCAAAAGACCGACGTAGAGTAATAAAACTTAAAAATGTAAAACCTCCTGAAAATCAGGAGGTTTTTTCTTTTTACTTCATTAGGGTCTGAACACCTTCGACAAAATCACTAACCGCTCTTAGCGCTTTGGAAGTACCTTTGGTAACGGTTTTCTTGGCAGTTTTATTTTTCATAACCATGGAGCCGGCCGTTACTACTGCCACACCTGCAACCACACCTGCTCCCATACCCTTTAAAAAGCTAGACGAAGATTTATTCAAGGTTTTTCCTCCTTAAAACAAAATTTTAAGAGTTTTTAACTCGAAATTATTTTATCCTAATAAAAAAAATCTATACCCCGAAAAGGGTATAGATTTTTTGGCAAATTTAATTTCAAATTTTTAATTTTTAAGAAGTTTTTCCATAACAGCGGGACCAAACTCTATGAAATTGCCGCTTTCTTTTGCGGTTTTTTCATTTATGCTTAAAACCCCTTTTTCCGCTCTTTCGCTATCATATAAAAGATAGGGAACGGGGTCGCTAACGTGGGTTTTGAGGGTAAGCGGAGTGGGATGGTCGGGCATAACCAAAATGCGGTGGGGTGTGCCACTTAAATACTCGCACATAGGGCCCACAACCTCTTTATCTATTATCTCAATAGCTCTTACCTTGTTATCTACCTCGCCTCTGTGTCCACATTCGTCGGGGGCTTCCATATGTATATAAACAAGGTCGTTGCCATTTTCAAAAAGTGAAATTGCGGCGTTTTTCTTTGCCTCAAAATCACTGTCAATGTAACCGGTTGCTCCCTTAATTTCAGGGGCCTCCATATTGGCACACTTACCAATGCCACGGAGCAAATCAACCGCCGAAACAATAGCACCCTTTACGCCGTTTTTCTCCTTAAAATCTTGCAAGCTCGGCTTTCTGCCCTCGCCCCAAAGCCAAATGGCATTTGCGGGGCGCCTACCCCTTTTAATTCTGTTTAGATTTACGGGGTGGTCCTTTAAAAGCTCATAGCTTTTTTTCATAAGCTCTATTAAGGGTGCGGCATTTTCGCTTTTGCTCAAATGTTCACCAATAACCCTGCCGCTTATGTCGTGGGGCGGTGTCATAGTTCCAAGCTCTGTAGTGCCGCCGTCAATTACTAAACAATGTCGATAGCTTACTCCCGAATAGAACCTATAAATATCATTCCCAAGCTTTTGTTCAATAAAATCTATAATCTGCTTTGCTTCTTCGGTTGAAATATCGTCAGCACAGTAGTCGACCATTGTTTTATCGTAAAAGCTTTCTTCATCAGACAGTGTTACAAGGTTTGTTCGCATTGCAACGTCGGTGGGTTTTAGGTCAATGCCAATACTGGCTGCCTCTAAGGGAGAACGACCTGTGTAGCAAACCTTGGGGTCGTAACCGAGTACCGAAAGGTTTGCAACGTCGCTGCCGGGCTTTAGCCCATCGGCAACGGTGCGGCAAAGACCTACCTCGGCTGATTTTGCCAAAGCATCAATATTCGGTTTTTTTGCTACCTCCATAGGTGTTTTGCCCGAAAGCTCGGGCACGGGGTAGTCGGCCATTCCGTCTAAAAGTAAAACTAAATATTTCATTATTATCTCCAAAGTTTATGCGATTGTTTGTTTAGATATAAATTATTCTGCAGCGGTTTCGGACTCGGAAGTAATTTCAACCGCATTGTTTTTATCAACAAGCAAAACGTAGGTATTACCGGGATTATACTCTACCTTAGAGCCGTCGGCAAGTGTAATTTTAATGGGGTTTTTAGCGGCGCCCTTGCTCCACTTAATAGGTGTGTAACCACCGTTGGAAACATAGTATCCCTCGCCGCCGTCAAGGTGGGTTTTAACAACACCCTTTTCGTCATTTGCGAAAGCGGTTACGGTAGTTTTAAGCACCAAAACGTTTTTAAAGGAAACTGTACTTTGGTCATTATAATCCTTATGTACTCTATCTGAATTATAATGTACGTATTTTTTGCTTTCAGCGTCGTATTTGAAATTAGAAATATACTGGCTGGACATTTTAACGCTAAGGTAGGTACATTCTCCGCCTTTAGGAGTAACCTCCTTGCCCTCTTCTACGAAATTCTGCCAAGGTGTTTCTTCCACCTTTAGTTCTGTGCGCCATTTGTTTTTCAAAAAGCCGTCCCAAAGGGTTTTGCCGTCGGTATAAAGGGTATGCTCCGATGCTTTTCCGTTTTGTACGCGAAAGCTTGCGCCTTTGTTTAGCAAATCAAAATTATCAATGCCCATTTGATTCATATATGGTGCGCACTGTGTATAGTTTTTGCCCGCATGGGTATAGATTGCGTCGTGTCCCATAGCAAGGTCAACGTAGGAGTAGCGGGCGGAGCGAATACTGCCAACCCTTGGCATATTCTGAATGTCCTTAAATACGGCTAGAAGTCTTGTAATGCCACCCTCAGCGTAGGTTTCATAAACAATGTCAGCAGCTGTGAGTCCTGCCTGTACGCTTTGTGCGTTGTAGCTGTCCCTTGCAGCATAAACGTTATTTATCATAATGGCAACAGGACGCTTGCCAACCGCATCCTCGCTTAATCCCTCTACACCCGTAAGTGGGTTAATTGGCTCAGAAACATCCACAACGGTTTCCTGCGACGAAACGGGAGCACTGCTTATGTCATCCGGCTTTTTCTTGCAGCCCACCGATAAAATAAGCATTAAACCTGCCAAACCTAAAGCCATTAAACGTCTTTTCATAAAACATCCTCCATTTTTATAAAAAAGGAGCGCCGAAAGCTTAAGGCGTCCCCTCGATGATTCTATAAAAATATTATATAACTTTTATAAAAGCTTTTCAACCACCAAGGCCAAATTTTTTATCTTTTTTTCTTTTGAAATTAAGTGGAAAAATATGGGGGTTTGTGTTATACTAATATTGCTTTTGGAGGATACTGATATGAATGACGTAAAACTTGTTCTTTTTGATTTGGACGGAACTCTTACCGACCCAAAGATGGGCATTACCAATTCGGTTATGTATTCACTTGAAAAAAGGGGTTATACTGTGCCAAGGCGCGAAGAACTTTTCTTTTTTATTGGCCCACCTCTTATTGATTCTTATATTAAGCTTTTAGGTGTAGACGAGGAAGAAGCCCGCCGTTTGGTTGACACCTACCGCGAATATTTTTCCGTTACCGGCCTTTTTGAGAATGAGCCTATAAACGGTGTTACTGACCTTCTTAAAACACTAAAGGAAAAGGGTGTAAAGCTTGCCCTTGCAACCTCTAAACCCAAAATTTATGCCGACCAAATTTTAAAAAGGTTTGGTCTTTGGGAGTATTTTGACCTATCTGTCGGCAGCTTCTTAGACGGCCGCCTAACCGACAAGGCCGAGGTTGTTGCAGAGGTGCTAAAGCAGTTCCCCGATATTCCTAAATCGCAAATTGCAATGGTTGGGGATAGGTGCTTTGATATGGAGGGTGCTGTAAAAAACGGCATTTTGCCTCTTGGCGTGCTTTGCGGCTATGGCGATGAAAATGAGCTTAAATCCGCAGGCGCCGCACGTATTTTCGGCACCTTACCGGAACTTTTAGATTTTTTAGTGAGCCCTAAAATTTGATATTAACTTTTTTGCCCTGCAAGGAGCTTCCCTTGCAGGGCATTTTTTCTCACAAAATAAATTTTTCTAAAAATAAAAATAGTCCAAGCCCACCTTGTATAACTTAAAGTTTCCAAAAATAAAATGTTTATAAAGGGATACACTAACTTGTGAAAAGAGGTATTTTTATGAATATAAAACCTATACGACTTAAATCCTTGCTTTTTTGGGTGGGCACTTCTATTTTGGCGGGAGGAGTAAGCGCACTGCTTGGCGGCAGTATGGATAAATACCAAAACCTGACCCGACCGCCCCTTTCACCTCCGTCAATACTTTTTCCCATTGTTTGGGGCATTTTGTATCTGCTAATAGGTATCGGCGCTTATATTTTAAGCGGGGAGAAAACCAGACTTTCCGAAACCGCTTTAAAATTTTACTGGGCGCAGCTTATTTTAAATTCCCTTTGGTCACTTATCTTTTGGAGATTAGAGGCCTTCACCTTTGCGGCTATTTGGCTTGCCCTTATAATCTTCCTCACCGCCGTGCTCCTTTTCCTTTCCTCTAAAATAAATAAAAAGGCATTTTATTGCTTCCTACCTTATTTGCTCTGGCTTTGCTTCGCCCTTTACCTGAATATAGGCATTGCTGTGCTGAACTAAAGATAAAAATCCCCTATTCTCCAAAAAGAAATAGGGGATTTTGCTATTGTTCACCTTTGCTTAATTGCACTTATACTTAGGTTGCCGTACAAATATTCATAATCGAAATAAATACCCGTTGCTCCGTCATCCACGCCATTTGATGCAATAAAGGTTTTGCCCTCGGTACCCTTCAATTGTTCTGAAAAATAACCACCGTCCGACGAATAATTTTCCCTTTGTTTGCTAATAGATTCATTAACCATAGATAGTGCCACTTCATAATCCATCTCAGCCGCGCTTACATACATCCGGGTTAACCCAAATGTTCCAAAGGTAACGGTATAGGTAATTTCTTGGCCGCCCTTTTTCTGTACATATTCATACTCATCAAAAGGTGTGTCGTGTGCATTTCTCACCTTTTCGATTGGTTTTCCTAATATACACCTCACACTCACCTTGGACATGCCGAAATAAAACCTTTCCTCACCTATAAATATATAATCCTTTTTGCCGACTATAAAGATAAATAAGGAGGTAATAATTAAAATTACCGCTACTACTTTCAGCCGTTTTTTCATAAACAAAGCACCAACCATTATTAATTTACCGCTTACCTCTCGATATTGCAACTGTATTTTCCATTAACATTATAACATATTTACCAATATTTAGCAATAAATCAAGGCGGACTTTTTTATCCCGACTTCGTTTTAGATTCAGTTTAATGCAATTTATAAATACTTGCATAGAATCCCTAATTAAGAGAAAAGCGGTCGGCTTTCACCGACCGCTAAAATCTAAATAACATGGGTTTAAAAAGTATTTATCTTATATAAATATTCCTAAATTTTCGAAAAGCTCTTATACAGTTTATATAATAAACTACAACAAATAACATGAATAATAATAGATACCAAAAAAACATTGCTAATGCTATCAAAACATTGTTATATAAGAAAATAAAAAACAATGAAAGTATAATACCAATCGAAAAAAATATGATGGAAAAAATTCCATCCTTTTTGGACAAACCAAAAAATAACAATATGGTTGTGCCTTGAACATCTGTTCTAAAAACTCCTGTTATTATCGGAAAAAGAAATCGATTTGATATCAACCGTTTTTCTACAATTTTAAAATATTTATTTTCAATA
>JAZQSV010000040.1:0-2859 GCA_045630265.1 Acutalibacteraceae bacterium | reverse complement strand
GCTCGCCTCTACCAACAGCGGCTTTATCTAAAAAGTCCAATTTTTCATTTTCTCTTAATTTTAGTAAAGCAATAATTTGTTCTTGCTTATCCGGAGTAGGTGGATTTATACGATTATGAAAGATGTCAAATAAATATGTTTTTGACACCCCTAAATCGTCGGCGAATTTGGCTTGCGTATAGTGTTTCTCTTTCAAGAGTGCAACAAAATATGCGCCAAACGTACCCACCTGATATTTAGTTTTAGCCACCGTCTCACCTCCAAAAAGTAAATAAGTAAACTAACTACTTCACTATTTTATCATATACTATTAAAAATAGCAAGAAAAAAGCGTAATCTTTTTAGATTACGCTCACAAAATCAATATATATAGTTTATACTTAAAAATTGCCTGAAATCCTATTTCGACACCAATGCGTTCAGTGGGGCAAACCAGCGGAAACTCTAGTGTTTATGCGGGGTTGGGGCGGTTTGCCCTATTATACCGCATTCCTCTATGCGGCGTACAATTCCTGTAGCTTTCATATATTTTACTCCTTTTCACTATTTAATGGTGTGGAGTTAGTATGTGGAAAATTGCCATTATTATACTCAAAAGCACGGTGTTTTATTTATAAAAGAATTGACAAAATTAAAAAAAGCTGTATTCTTATATATAGGTGTTCCAGGGTTTGGAAACACCAACAAAGTGTATTACAAATACAACTAATTTTTAAAGGAGTAATAATTATGGCATATCAACATTGGTCTTATGAAACCCTACATCGCTTCTGTATGGACGCATTTCAGAAGTTTGGATTTAGCGAAAAGGAAGCTGACATTATTCAGGATGTTCTGCTGACCTCCGACCTTTATGGCATTGAATCTCACGGAATGCAGCGTATGGTTCGTTACCACAAGTGCATTGAAAAGGGTATGATCAAGATCGACGCCAAGCCCGAGGTGGTTTTTGACACTCCTATTTCGGCTGTAATTGATGCCCACGATTCTATGGGGCAACTAGTAAGCCACCAGGCTATGGAGATAGCTATTTCTAAAGCTAAGGTTTCAGGCGTTGGCATTGTTTCTGTTAGAAATTCTAACCACTACGGCATTGCAGGATATTATGCCAAGATGGCCTGCAAAGAAGGATTAATGGGCTTCTCCTGTACCAACTCTGAAGCCATTATGGTCCCAACTAATGGTAGGATGGCTATGCTCGGCTCAAATCCCATTGCTTGTGCCTTCCCCGCAGAGCCTTATGATTTCTTTTTTGACTCATCCACCACTGTTGTTACTCGTGGCAAACTAGAGATGTATAACAAGATGGAAAAGCCTTTACCCGAGGGTTGGGCTTTGGATAAGAACGGACATCCTTCTACCGACGCTCCTGATGTTCTTGCCAATATCGTTGCAAAGAATGGTGGTGGCATTATGCCTTTGGGCGGCTCTACCGAGCAGCTCGGCAGTCACAAGGGTTATGGTTACGGTATGCTGTGCGAGATATTCTCGTCCATCCTTTCCATGGGTGCCACATCTAACTACTGTATGGTAGGCGGTAAAGGCAATATCTGTCATGGATTTGTAGCTATAAACCCCGCTTTCTTTGGCGATCCCGAAGAGATCAAAAAGCATTTTTCCACCTATCTGCAGGAGTTGAGAGAATCTCCAAAGGCCGACGGTGCCCCCCAGATTTACACACACGGTGAAAAGGAAGTTGCCGCTGTTGAGCGTATTATGAAAAATGGTGTTCCCGTTAACGATAACACTATGGTAGAGGTTCTGGATTTGTGTAACTATTTAGGAATGGACTTTGCATCCTATTTCGGCGACTATCGTCCTCCCGTCAAGGAAGATGTTTTCAAGGGCAATTATTAAAATAAACAAATTTACATAGTAAAAGCGGAGTGATTTTCACTCCGCTTTTACTATGTAAATTATTGGTGTTATTATAACACGAGCATCTATTCTTCTAACAATTCCTGTTGCTTACTATCTTCCCCCTGCTAAACACAAAGAACATTATGCATAAAAACAGATTGTGGGCTATCATACAGCCCCAGGCTGAAACAAGGCCAAGGCTGAAAAACCGGATGCAGATAAACGTTCCTAAAATACGGATACCCCACATACCGATAACGTTATAGATAAAGGGTTCCATGGTTTTACCCATACCTTGAAGAATACCTTCAATAATAATTGCAACGCCAAAGAAGGGTTCGCTTATGGCAACCATTCTTAAAACCGTTACCCCTAAAAGTTTAACTGCTTCATCTTGCGTAAACAGGCTGACTATTGGTGGCGCACTTACAAATAACAGACCACCTGAGATAATCATTAAAATAATTTCAATAACCGTAAACTGTTTAGTAAGCTTTTGTAATTTTTCATAATTGCCTTCGCCCACTGCGTTACCTGCAAGGGTTGCCGCTGCCGCCTGCATACCGTAGCCTGGGATATAGAACAAGGATTCAACTGTGTTTGCAACTGTGTGGGCGGCGGTAGAAACTTCACCTAAGGAATTTATCATTGAAGCAAATATAACGTAGCCAAAGGATGTTGCAAATCTTTGTAGCATATTAGGCAGTGCCACCTTTAAGCAAGGCAGTAATATTTTTTTATCAGGCAAGATTGTTTCGTTTTTAGGTGAAATAACAGGGTGCTTATATAACGCAACCGTAGTTAACACGCCACCGACTAAAAAGGCTATTGCGCTGGCTAACGCGGCGCCTTCAACACCTAATCCCAAGCC
Source organism: Acutalibacteraceae bacterium (assembly GCA_045630265.1). Lineage (GTDB taxonomy): Bacteria > Bacillota > Clostridia > Oscillospirales > Acutalibacteraceae > UMGS1279. The sequence continues at coordinate 128 of JAZQSV010000040.1, read as the reverse complement.
TAAAATTTTAAGGGATTTATTAAAGATAAGAACGGTCCTTGTCGGATAAATAAAAATAAAATTAAGTATAATATTTATTAGGTTTACAAGGGCACCTATTTTCATTGGGGTTTTAGTATCCCCTGCCG
>JAZQSV010000039.1:0-7739 GCA_045630265.1 Acutalibacteraceae bacterium | reverse complement strand
GGAAGGCCTTGGCCGCTTTGCTTTTTTTGTTTAACCTTTCCCCCGTGCAGGAGGCATAGTATATATCTAAGCTCTGTGGGATAACGGCAATAAGCCGTATTCCACACCTATCTATAACCTCATCGATATTGGCGTTGAGGCCGGATTTCATATGCTCAAAGTCGGCCCTGTTAAGTACCAGACGTACCGACAAAAGCCCCAAAGCCCTTAAATCTTCCCCTATAAGCGCCGCATCCCTTACCGAAACCATATCGGCATTACAAACCACAAGCGCAGAGGTGTATTTGGGAAGAGCGCTGTAAAGCTTATCTACCCCACCTGCGGGAAAATCCAAAATAACGTAGTCATACTCTTCGGGAAGCTCCCTTAAAAAAACGGCTAATTTATCCGCATCTATGCTGTCGGTCAAGGGGGCCGCTAAAAGGGCAACACCTTTATGCTTTTCGGGATGCAAAATAGCTTCACTGAGGGTTTTATCACCCGAAAGTACGTCGCCAAGGTCAAAAACCAAAGAATTCGAAACCGAAAGCATTAAATCCAAACAACGCATACCTGCATCAAGGTCAATAAGTAACACCTTGTTGCCCTGTGAAACAAGTGCATCTGCAAGGTGTACCGAAACGTTAGATTTCCCTACACCGCCCTTGCCGGATGTAACTGCAATTAGTCTGCCCATTTTGTCCCTCCCCTTTATTGAATTTTAAATATATACATTACAGATTATTTTAACACATTTAAATCTTTTTGTAAACACTAAAAAAACCAAATTTTATAATTTTTAAAATTTTTAAGGACTATTTTCATCTACTTATTAGAGAACTTTTTTACGTTAATTTGCCTTTTAAAAATATATGTCTATTTTTCTAATAAATGTTGATTTTAGATCTAGAATGTAGTACAATAAAATTTAGTGAAAAAATATTGCACACCCGACTATTCAGTATGCAAAAAGTGAGGTTTTCTTATGTTCCAAAATATTAGAGTTATTTTACCTAAAAAATACGACCTTGTGGTTGGTGATACCTTTCAGCTTTTTTACAGAGGTATTATAGAGGCGCCAAACCCTTACGTTTTTGATATTGCTCCCTACTGCGTAAAGGGCAAGGCCTTCCCTAGGTATTTTGAGTTTACACCCGAAGAAGCGGGACAGTTTGAGCTGACCATTAGGGTTTGCGCTCCCGATAAAACCGTTTTGGGCGAGGGTAAAACAATACTTAACGTTGTAAAAGCAAAAGTCCCAGAAAAGCCCATTAACATTCTTTGTGTGGGTGACTCCTTAACTGAAAGCGGCGCCTGGATTAATGAGGTTAACCGCCGACTCAACTGCGAGGGTGGCACTCCCGCAGGCCTTGGCTTTAAGGATAAATTCAAATTTGTTGGCAACTGCCGTGTAGATAGTGTCGGCTTTGAGGCATTCGGCGGTTGGGCTTGGGAATGCTTTGCCACCCATAGGCGCTCTAATATTTGGGTTTACTGCGAGCACGATAAGGATAAAACCGACCAACATTCCATTTGGTTGGATGAGAGCGGTGCCGCCTGGCGACTTGAAACCATTGAAAAGGACCGGCTTAAATTTACCCGACACCTACTTCACTCGGCAGATAGGCCCGATTTTGGCGCCTTGACCCACAAGGAGGGTGCGACGCATACTACTCCTATTGAAATTATTTCGGCGATAAATGAGGCTAGTAACCCCTTTATTAATCCCCAAACCGAAGAGCTTGATTTTAAATATTATGCCGAAAAAAGCGGCATAGAAACTATAGATGCTGCTTACTTTCTCCTTGGCGGCAACGGTTGGCAATTTTGGAACGTTGCGGGTATGGCCCCTTGCATTAATAAGTTCCTTGGCTACGCAAAGAAAATCGTAAAAAAGCTTAAGGAAGCATTCCCAAACGTAAAGGTCAAAGTATTTATGGCGCCTTTATCTTCGCAACACGGCGGTATCGGTACAAACTATGGTGCCATTTTACCTTGGGGCGACACCTATTTGTGTCATATTTTTATTGATGAGCTTAATATTGCTTATCAAAATTGGGCTGCTGAGGATGAGTTTAAAGATTTTCTTGAAGCAATTAACCTTGCAGGACAGTTTGACTCTGACTACGGCTACCCCCATATTCAAAAACCCGTTAATACAAGAAGCTCTACTACCGAACGATTCGATATTAACGGTGCTCATCCCACAAACGAGGGCTATATGCAAATTGCCGATGCAGTTTACAGAAACGTAGTTGCATCCTTTTGCAAAGAATAAACTTAAAGTAAACTAAAAGGAAGATTTTTTTGTCAGAACTTAAAAACGAAATTAGCAGGCGAAGAACCTTTGCCATTATATCCCACCCCGACGCAGGTAAAACGACGCTAACCGAAAAGTTTTTGCTTTACGGCGGCGCCATACAGCTTGCCGGCTCGGTTAAAGGCAAGGCAACTGCCAGACATGCCGTTTCAGACTGGATGGAGCTTGAAAAGCAAAGGGGAATTTCTATAACCTCTTCGGTAATGCAGTTTGAATATAAAGGCTACTGCATAAATATTTTGGACACACCCGGCCACCAGGACTTCTCAGAGGATACCTACCGCACCCTTATGGCGGCCGACAGTGCAGTTATGGTTATTGACGCCGCAAAGGGTATTGAGCCGCAGACCCGAAAGCTCTTTAAGGTTTGCGCTATGAGGGATATTCCCATTTTTACCTTTATAAATAAACTGGACCGCGAAGCAAGGGATCCGTTTGAGCTTTTGGACCAGCTTGAAACCGAGTTTGGTATTGGCACCTACCCCGTTAACTGGCCAATTGGCTGCGGTGTTGATTTTAAGGGTGTTTTTGATAGGGAAAAGAGAAGAATTTTAGCCTTTAATGAATTCCATAAGGGTCAAAATAAACTTACCGCCATTGAGTGCGACATTACCGATACAGAAAAACTCGACGAGCTTATTGGCCCCTACCAAAGAAAGGATTTGGTAGACCAGATAGAACTTTTAGACGGTGCAAGCTTTGAGTTTGACCTTCAAAAGGTACGCCACGGAAAGCTTAGCCCTGTATTTTTCGGCTCTGCCCTTACTAATTTTGGTGTAGAACCCTTCCTTGAGAGCTTTTTAGAGATGACAACCTCTCCGCTTCCCCGCAAAACAAAATCAGAGGAAATTGACCCGTTTTCAGAAAGTTTTTCGGCCTTTGTGTTTAAAATTCAGGCCAATATGAATAAAGCCCATAGGGATAGAATTGCCTTTATGAGAATTTGCTCCGGCAAATTTGAAAGAGGCAAGGAATATTACCATTTGCAGGGTGGAAAAAAGATTAAGCTTTCACAGCCGCAACAAATGATGGCACAGGATAGAGAGATTATTGAAAAGGCCTATGCAGGCGATATAATAGGCGTTTTTGATCCTGGTATTTTCTCTATTGGCGATACCGTTTGTGATGACAAGAAAAAGGTAGAGTTTGAGGGCATTCCCACCTTTGCGCCTGAGCATTTTGCCGAAATCGAACAGATTGATACCCTAAAAAGAAAGCAGTTTGTAAAGGGCATGACCCAGATAGCGCAGGAGGGTGCAATTCAGATTTTCCATGAGCCGGATAGCGGTATGGAGCGCGTTATTGTTGGTGTTGTTGGTGTTCTACAGTTTGAGGTTTTGGAATACCGACTTAAAAACGAATATAACGTTGATATAAGGCGAAGACCCCTTTCCTACCAGCATATACGTTGGATTAAAAATAAGGATATAGATATTAAATCCTTGTCGCTTACATCTGATACTAAATGGGTTAAAGACGTAAGAGAAAACGACCTGCTGATTTTCACAAGCGAATGGAACATTCGCTGGGCGCTTGAGAAAAATGAGGGTCTTGTTTTAGAAGAATTTTCTAAGGAATAATAAAAATTACAATTTAAAATTTTAAAGGAGGTGTAGCATTTGGAAGTTATTTATACCTATTATTTTGCGGTTTCCAGATGGCTTATACCTCTTTTTTCTTTGGGACTTTTTATCTTGTGGTTAAGGTATTTTATAAAACTTCGCAAGGGACATACCGTTTTTGCAGAACTTGTAACGAAGGACGGTGTTTCTATCCCCGTAATAAGTAAGGAAAACCTGATTGGCAGAACAAAAAGGGCAGATATTTTAATTCCTCTGCAAAACGTTTGTCCAAAACACGCCATTTTGTTTGTTAAGAAAAACAGGTGGTTTTTAGCGCCTTTAGATGGTAAAATTTCGGTGAATTTGCAAAACCTTACTGCTCCCGCACCACTTGATTTCGGAGATAAAATAACCATAGCGAAACAAACCCTTACCTTTAAAAGGGCTGAGACGGAAGAGCCGCTTCCCCGCTCTTTTTATGCCTTTTGGCCTATGCTCGTACTAACCGCCATTCAACTTATGGTGTCTATTTCCCTTATGCTTCGCTTTACCGATACCTTAGACAATGCCTTTCTTATTTGTTTCGGTCTTTTAATAGTAGGAGAGTGGCTTTATTTTTGCATTGGTCTTTTCATTAAAAATTTCACAATGCTAGCCGAAATTCCGGCGCTTTTTATGTCCACGTTTGGTCTTGCAATTACGGTATCTGTATCTCCGCAAAACCTTTTCAAACAGCTTGTTTGCTTTATAATTGGCATTTTGATATACCTTTTGCTCACACTGTTACTGCGCTTTCCCGAGTTTTGTGAGAAGCTTCAAAGACCCCTTTGCCTTGTCGCGTTAGCGCTTTTATATTATACCGCATTTTTCGGCACCGAGGCTGGTGGCGCACGAAACTGGCTTAATATTGGTCCGCTTTCGTTGCAACCGTCCGAAATATGTAAGCCCATTTTTATTTTCTGCGGCGGCAAAATGCTTTACAGTATAGTTAAACACAAAACTTTGCAGCTTGAATTTTTTATATTTGGTCTTCTTACTATGGGGGCGCTCGCCATAATGTTTGACTTCGGCTCGGCGGCAATTTTCCTCGCGGGGCTTCTTATAATTTTAACCTTGCGCCTTACAAGACCAATTTTTGTAACGGGTATAACTGTTGGAGCTTTAGGCGGTATTACGGTCGCTATAATGGTTCTGCCTTACGTTGCAAGACGTTTTAGCGTCTGGCTCCATGCCTGGGAATACCCGGATAGTCTTGGCTACCAACAAACAAGAACAATGGTGGCGGCGGCCAGCGGTGGACTGCTTGGTGTCGGCCCCGGAAACGGCAATCTTTCCTTTGTTTCAGCCGCAGATACCGACCTTGTGTTTGGAATTTTAAGTGAAGAATGGGGCGGAATTTTAGCGGTTTTAGTGGCACTTTGCGTTGGCTTTATTGCCATCTATGCTTTGCGCCTTGCCAAAAACTCTGATAATGCATTTTACACCATAACGGCACTAGCAACCGCTGTTATGTTCATTTTCCAGTCCTGCCTTAATATATTCGGCTCACTGGATATTTTACCCCTTACCGGCGTAACGCTCATTTTTGTAAGCCGCGGCGGAAGCAGTCTTATAAGCGCGCTTGTTTGTATGGCGTTTTTAAAGGCGGCCGAGCTACACAAGCGCCCGATTAGTCCGTGGAGGTATGAAGATGAAGTGGATTAGACATAGATTTTTCATTGTAGTCCTTACGGTATTAGTCTTTTTGGTGGGACTATCCCTGCATCTTACCCGCCTTGCCCTTTACGGAGAGGATTGGGCCACCTACCCCACCAACAGACACGTTTTTAAAAGCGGTATGCTAAATAAGGCGGGAGATATTACCGATAGAAACGGTACCGTTTTAGCCACTACCAAAAACGGTGAAAGAATATATAATCAGAATAAAGATATACGAATGTCCACCGTCCATACCGTGGGTGACCTTAAGGGCTTTGTGAGTACGGGTGTTCAGTCGGCCTACCTAAAGGAGCTTTGCGGGTGGGATATTATAAACGGTACCTATAATATAAGTGGTAGAGGAAATAACATTGAGCTCACCCTCGACTCTAACCTTTGTACCAAGGCATTAAAACAACTCGGCAGTTATTCGGGCGCGTTTGGTATTTATAACTACCAAACGGGTGAAATTATTTGTATGGTAAGTACCCCAACCTTTGACCCTCATAGCGCGACTGCACCTGCAGGCGACGGTGTTTACGTTAACCGCTTTGTTTCGGGTGTTTATGCCCCCGGTTCTATCTTCAAGCTTGTTACCTCCCTTTCAGCGCTTGAAAATATAAATAATGCCGAAAATTTACAGTTTTCCTGTAACCACGGCACCACTATTATGAACGAATGGCTAAGCTGTATGGGTAACCATAAAAATATAAAGCTTGGAGACGCTTTAACACATTCTTGTAACGCATTTTTTGCTCAGACTGCACTGGAGCTTGGCAGAAATAAGCTAACCAAAACTGCTGAGGAGGTTGGTTTCAATAAAACCCTTAAAATGGGCAAGGTCGAGTGCGGGCAGAGCGTTTATAAGGTAAAAAATTCTAATGATATTGACTTTGGTTGGTCGGGTATAGGTCAGCATAATGATCTTGTAAACCCCTATCACTTTTTAAGCTTTATGGGCGGTATTGCAAACAGTGGTGAGTCCGTTTCTCCCTTTGTAGTACGTAAAATTACCTCGAGCGAAGGGGTGAAGATAAAAGGCGCTAAAATAAGTAAAACAAAAATGATGAGTGAAAGGGACGCCGCGGAGCTCACACAAATGATGCGCAATAACGTCCGCAAAAACTATGGCGACCACTATTTTGGCGGCCTAGAGGTCTGCGGCAAAACGGGAACTGCCGAGGTAGGTGATAAAGCCACTCCCCACTCTTGGTTTACCGGATTTATAAACGATAGCAATAAGCCCTACGCCTTTGCGGTTGTGGTTGAAAACGCAGGTTCGGGCAACGGCGTGGCTCTTAGAATTGCATCCAATATGTTAAAAAATATTGTATAAAGCGGCCAAATAGCGAATATTTGACCGCTTTTTGTCATATAAATAAAACTATACTCGAAAACTTTTTCAAAAATATTTTAAAAAAGGGGTTGCATTTTAAAAACAAAAAGTGTATAATACCTTTACGCCTTAAAAAGCGCAGAACAAAATTTAAATATCGCGGGGTAGAGCAGTTGGTAGCTCGTCGGGCTCATAACCCGGAGGTCGCAGGTTCAAGTCCTGTCCCCGCAACCAAAAATAAAAGCATCACTTTTGTGGTGCTTTTATTTTTTATTATGGAAATTGATTATTGAACCTGCGGCCGACGGGTTCCCGGAGCAAAACACCTAAGCGCGTCCGGTGGACGATAAAGCGCAGGGTGTTTTGGCGCAGCGGTCGAAGAAAAACAACGCTCCAAGGAAGTTTTTCTTCGGGCACCTAAGGAGTGCAAGCAAACGCAAAGCGTTTGTGCGATAACAGGTTCAAGGTCTCGGCTGCCGCCTCGGTCGGTGCTTCTGCGCTTCTCACAGAGGTGTCCGCCGGACACCCGCACCCTGTCCCCGCAACCAAAAATGCGAACCGATTTAGATGTCGGCGCAGAAAAGTCCGAAACCACAACGGTTTCGGACTTTTTTCTTACCAATTTTCACAGTTGTTTTTCATAGATATCCAAAGCCCAAAACGGCTTTCGGGGAGGACTCGAACTAAATATCAAGGCAATATTGGTGGAAAAATTAAAGCTTTTATGATATAATATGTCTAAGAACAAAAAATTGACGAGGTCAAAAAGATGTTAGATATTAATGTTTGGATACAAAACTTCTTGCAAACCTTAAATAATACGTTTGGAGCACGGGTATGGTTT
>JAZQSV010000038.1:0-34553 GCA_045630265.1 Acutalibacteraceae bacterium | reverse complement strand
TCGGTGACAAAAGAACAAAGAGAGGCACTTGTATCTAAAATAAAGGCGCTACCCCTTACCATAACGGGACTCAGAGATTTTGATGAGGCTGTTATAACCCGCGGCGGTATTTCTGTAAAGGAAATTGACCCTAAAACTATGAAGTCTAAGCTTATAGAGGGACTTTCCTTTGCGGGAGAAGTAATAGACGTAGATGCCTTTACCGGTGGATTCAATTTGCAAATTGCCTTTTCAACCGGCTACCTTGCCGGGCTAAATATATAATTTTCTTTAGTAAGGAGATATAAACAATGGTTTCAGTTGCTATTGACGGACCTGCAGGTGCAGGTAAAAGTACACTCTCAAGAAAACTTGCACAGTCGCTGGGTTATATTTACGTTGACACAGGCGCTATGTATAGGGCGGTTGGCCTTAAGCTTTCGAGAGCGGGACTATGCTCTGATGCTTTGGATGAAACAAAGGTTAGCGAAATTTTAAAAACTACAAGGGTTAACATTTTTTACGAAAACGGTGAGCAGATAGTAAGTTTAGACGGTGAAAACGTGAATGGTCTTATTCGCACACCCGAAGCATCAATGATGGCCTCTAAATGTTCGGCGCTATCTGTAGTTCGTGCATTTTTACTTGAAATGCAGCGTACCCTTGCTAGAGAAAATAACGTTGTTATGGATGGTCGCGATATTGGTACTGTGGTTTTACCAAATGCCGAGGTTAAAATTTTCCTTACCGCATCAGTAGAAGCAAGGGCCAAAAGAAGGTATGACGAGCTTGTTTTGAAGGGAGAAGAGGTATCTTTAGAGGAGGTTACCGCCGATGTTATTAAGCGCGACTATAACGATACACATAGAGATATTGCACCATTAAAGCCATCTGAAACCTCGGTTATTGTAGACACAACCGAGCTTGATTTTGAACAGTCGCTTCAGGCCTTAAAGGATACAGTTGAAAACATTTTGGAAGGAGCAAATTAGTGCTTTACCATATTGCTAGAATTATTGTTTATCCCTTTGCCTTTCTTTTATTTAGGCCAAAGGTAAGCGGAAAAGAAAATATCCCAAAGGGCGGGGGTTATATTATATGCCCTAACCACATATCAATGTTTGATGTCTTTGTTTTGCTTATTCCCTTTAGTTGCCAAATAAGGTATATGGGCAAGGAGGAATTGTTTAAAAATCCTCTGGCGTCCCTATTTTTAAAGGCGCTTGGTGGCTTTGCGGTCAGAAGAGGTAAGGGAGATATGGACGCCATAGATAAGGCCTGCGAGGTTTTGAATAAGGGCGGCGTATTTGGAATTTTCCCCGAAGGCACTCGTTCTAAGGACGGAAAACCCACAAAAGCTAAAACCGGCGCCGCTATGATTTCTATGAAAACCAAGGCCCCGTTACTACCCGTTTCAATAAGATATAGTACGGGTAGGGCAAAACCCTTTTGTAAGACCTATATAAATATAGGCAAGCCCATTGAGTACGAGGAGCCCGTTGAAGGCGAAACCTTAAGGCAGGAGCTTAGAAGAAAAACCGAAAAGCTCATGGGCGAAATTATTACACTTTGGGAGATGAATCCGTGAAAATAACACTTGCAAAAACGGCAGGATTTTGCTTTGGCGTGAATAGGGCGGTTGCCCTTGTTGAAAATCTCCTAGCCGAAGGTCAAAAGGTTTGCACTTTAGGCCCTATTATTCATAACCCACAGCTTGTAGAGTCTTTGGAGAAAAGGGGAGTCAGAACCGTTAGCTCACCAAGCGACGTTAATGATGATGAGGTTTTGGTAATACGCTCTCACGGTGTGCCAAAGGAGGTAATGAGTGAGGGCGAAAAGTATGCCAAAAGGGTGGAGAACGCCACCTGCCCCTTCGTTGCAAAAATCCACAAGATTGTTTATGAAAACTCCGAAAAGGGAGATATAATTTTAATAGCGGGGGATGAAACCCATCACGAGGTTATAGGAATTCGTGGACACGTATTGGGTGAGTCTTTTGTTTTTGAAGATGAGAATTCTTTAAAAGAAATTTTAGAAAAACACCCCGAAGTAACCAAAAAATCGGTTTCGGTTGTTTCACAAACCACTTTTCATAAAGAAACTTGGAAAAAAACTGAAAAAATTTTAAAAAAAGTATGTACAAATGCGAAAATTTTTGATACAATATGTAATGCGACGTCTTGTCGACAGCAAGAGGCGGAGGAACTTTCTGCTAAGTCCGATGTTATGATTGTTGTTGGAGGGAGACATAGTTCAAATACCAATAAGTTACATAAAATTTGCAGTAATAATTGCGCAAAAACCTATCTCATAGAAACGGCGAATGAGATTGATAAAACCTGGCTCATTGGTGCAGAGAATGTCGGTGTCGTAGCGGGAGCATCCACCCCCGCAGGTATTATAAAGGAGGTCATTTTGGTTATGACAGAGACAATTAAATCCACTGATGAGCAAAATATCGGTGCAGAAATTTCGGACGATATGTCCTTTGAGGAGGCACTTGAACTTTCGCTTAGCAGTTTAAATACAGATCAGAAAGTACACGGTGTAGTTTTGGCGGTAAGCCCTACTGAAATTCAAGTAGACATTGGCCGTAAGCAGACTGGCTATGTTCCTTCTAATGAATATTCATACGATAGCAGCATTAAGCTTAACGAGGTTGTTAAGGTTGGCGACGAGCTTGATTTAATCGTTATGAAAACTAATGACCAGGAAGGCACAATTATGCTTTCTAAACGCCGTTATGATAATATTGCTAACTGGGATAAAATTGCTGAGGCAGCAGATAACGGTACCATTTTAGAGGGCAAGGTTACCGAAATTATTAAGGGCGGTATGATCGTTAATGCCCTTGGCTTTAACGTGTTTGTTCCCGCATCTCAGGCAACCGCCAACAGAGGCGATGATATTGAGGCACTTAAGGGTACAACCGTTTCCTTTAGAATTCTTGAAATCGGTCGCCGCCGCAGAATTATCGGTTCTGTTCGCTCTGTTCTTCGTGATGAGAGGAAGAAGCAACAGGCAGAGTTCTGGGAGAATGTTGCAGTTGGTGATAGGTTTACAGGCGTTGTTAAATCTCTTACCGGCTACGGTGCATTCGTTGACCTTGGCGGCGTAGACGGTATGGTTCACGTTTCTGAACTTTCCTGGCAGCGCATTAAGAATCCCGCAGAGGTTGTAAGCGTTGGGGATACCATTAACGTTTACGTTAAGGATATTGATACCGAGAAGAAAAAGATTTCTCTTGGCTACAAAAATCCCGATGAAAATCCTTGGACTATCTTCACACGTGATTATGCAGAGGGTGATACAGTTACTGCAAAGGTTGTAAACCTTACTACATACGGTGCATTTGCAAGAATTATTCCCGGTGTTGACGGTCTTATTCATATTTCTCAAATCGCAAACCGCAGAATTGCGAAACCTCAAGACGAACTTAAGGTTGGCGATGAGGTTGAGGCAAAGATTATTGGTGTTGACGCAGAAATCAAGCGTGTAAGTCTTTCTATCCGCGCTCTTTTACCTGAAGAAGAGGTAGTAGAAGAGGCCGCTCCCGCTGAGGAAGTAGTTGAAACAGCGGAGGCACCCGTAGAGGAAACTCCTGCAGTAGAAACTGCCGAATAATTTAAATTTAAGATTAAAAAGGTAGGTACAAATTTGTACCTACCTTTTTTTATAATATTTCCTTTATGTCGGGGAAAATGGCGGTTGAGCGCTTTAAAATTCCGTTTATATGCGCTATGGTAATTCCGTAATTCGTTATAGGAACTGAATTCATATTTGCTCTTTCGAGGCGGGATTTCATTTCCTTTTCGTTTAGCATACATCCGCCGCAGTGAATTATAAGGGAATATTTACTGAGTTCCTTTGGAAATTCATTACCCGAAGTAAATTCAAAACTCAAATTTTTTCCTGTGAATTTTCTAATCCAATTAGGTAGCTTAACTGTGCCAATATCACCGCACTGTCGGTGGTGGGTACACCCTTCGCTGATAAGCACGGTATCGCCGTCCTTTAGTCTTGAAAGCTCGGCAGCGCCCGTTACTGCGGTTTTTAAATTTCCTTTATATCTTGCAAATAAAATGGAAAATGAAGTAAGCGGTATATCAGCGGGGAGGGAAGAATTTACCTCTCCGAAAACCTGCGAATCTGTAATAACCAAAGCAGGTTTTTGAGACAAACTTTTAAGCATTTTTGTAAGGTCGGTGTCCTTTGTAACAATAGCAGTTGCACCGCAATCTAAAATTTCCCTTATTGTTTGCTGCTGCGGTAAAATAAGGCGGCCTTTAGGTGCTGATTCATCTATAGGTGTCACCAGCACAACCAAATCACCCTCATTTATAAGGTCTGAAATAAGCGGCTGTTGTGCCTTTGAGGATAACGCAAATTCGCCCAAAAGCTTTTTAAGTGCTTCAATACCGTAGCCCGTTTTTGCGCTTACATGAATCTCAGTTTCCTTTGTTTTTGGAATTTTTTGTAAAAGGTCGCACTTATTTTTAGCAATAATAAATTTAATATTTTTCTCCAAAAAGGTTTTTATAAGGTCGGCTTCTAATTCGTGCAAATCCCTTTTACAGTCGGTAACCAAAACGGCTATATCTGTTTTAGTTAAAATATCTTTAGTTCGTTCAACGCGAAGTAGCCCTAGTTCACCCTCGTCGTCTATGCCGGGGGTGTCAATTATCATAACAGGGCCTAGGGGAAGTAACTCCATCGCCTTGAAAACGGGGTCGGTAGTTGTTCCTTTTATGTCTGAAACAAGGGAAACGTTTTGATTTGTCAGTTTGTTTACCAGGGAGGATTTGCCCGCATTTCTAAGACCGAAAAAAGCAATATGCACCCTTTCGGCAGAGGGGGTAGAATTTAGTCCCATAATCTTCTCCTAAAAACGAAAATCTCTTCTGTTAGAATTTTTAATGTCTTTAATATTTTGTTCTGCAATGCCCCTTACCTTTTCTTTTGGAATTTTAAGAAGCTCGTTCTTTATAAGTTCAAAACCAATTTTTTTGGTATCTTCGGAAGCATAGTCTACTAAAAATTCGCTAAGGGTCATAAGTGCATTGGGGTGGCAACAGTTTTGTATTTGCCCGTTTTTGCAAAGCGCCATAAAGCGGTCTCCCGTTCTGCCCTCGCGGTAGCAGGCCGTACAGAAAGAGGGGATATATCCCAATTTCATAAGCCAGTTTACAACCTCGTCAAGGGTGCGCTGGTCAGAAACGTCAAACTGCTCAGAATCGTGGGGCCGCTCTTTTTCGGTGTAACCGCCAACCGAGGTGCGGGATGCACCGCTGATTTGGGAAATACCAATTGAAAGTGCTTCGCCGCGCACTTTTTCACTCTCTCTTGTGGAAATTATCATACCTGTGTATGGCACGGCAATTCTGATACACGCAATAATTTTTTTGAAGGTTTCATCACTAATGCCGTTGTCAAAAGCGTCGGGGTCAATGTCGTCAGCCTTTTTAAGTCTTGGTACGCTTATTGTGTGGGGACCTACGCCGAATACCGCTTCCAGGTGTTCGGCATGCATTAAAAGTCCTGCAAACTCGTATTTGTAAAGCTCAAGGCCAAATAGCACGCCAAGACCTACGTCGTCAATGCCGCCCTGCATAGCGCGGTCCATTGCTTCGGTGTGGTAGTTGTAGTTGTGCTTTGGTCCTGTGGGATGTAACTTTTCATAGCTTTCCTTGTGGTAGGTTTCCTGGAACAAAATATATGTGCCAATGCCCGCATCCTTGAGCTTTTTATAGTTTTCTACTGTTGTTGCGGCAATGTTAACGTTAACGCGTCTTATTGCGCCGTTTTTGTGGTTTACACTATAAATGGTTTTAATGGACTCCAAAATATATTCAATGGGGTTATTTACGGGGTCCTCACCCGCCTCAATAGCAAGGCGCTTGTGTCCCATATCCTGAAGTGCGATAACCTCTTTTTTGATTTCCTCTTGAGTAAGCTTTTTGCGGCAAATATGCTTGTTTTTGTAGTGATAGGGGCAGTAAAGACAGCCGTTTACGCAGTAATTGGAAAGGTAAAGGGGAGCAAACATTACTATGCGGTTACCATAAAAAGAAAGCTTAATTTCCTCTGCAAGCTTAAACATTTCATCTATTTTTTCGGGAATTTCACAAGCAAGCAGTACAGATGCCTCCCTATGGGTTAACCCCTCGCAGTGAACTCCGTCACCCGTTTTTTTAGGCCTTGCCTTTTCTAAAATACTGTCAATAAGTTCTATATTATTTTTATTTTCTTCGGCATATTTTAGCGTTTCTAAAATTTCGCCGTCGTTAATAAATTCCTCTGCTTTTAGGGATTTTGGGTTGTAAATTGCCATGTTAATAACCTCGCTTTATTTTTTTATATCGCCTTTGTCTACAACAATTCTGTAGCCGATTTTTTCCATATCTTTTTTTAGCTTAGTAAGTTCTTCTGCCGTTTCGGTACCAACGGTTGGCTTGCCGTTATAAAGCTCGTATTTTGCTCTTACACTTTTTGGGGAGAGATTTGGCATTATAACGTTTGCACCTGCCAAAATGCCTCTTTCTCTGCCGTTTTTTTCTGTGCCCAACGCAGTAGTGGCGGGCAGTAAAATATTTGGCTTTATAAGTCGTACAAGCGAAAGAAGAAATAGTGTAAGACTAGTGTCCCCCCTTGGTTTGTCAGCAAAGGGTGTATCACAGTGGGGAATAAAGGGGCCTATTCCACACATTTCAGGTGAAAACTCTTCAATTAGCTTTAAATCCTCTGCCAAGGATTTTGCGGTTTGAAAAGGTGAGCCCACCATAAAGCCCATGCCCGTTTGGTAACCAATTTCCTTTAAATCTTTTAGGCACCTTAGTCTGTTTTCAAGGGTGAGCTCATTTGGGTGAAGCTTAGTATAGTGCTCAGCATTTGCAGTTTCGTGGCGTAGTAAATATCTATCTGCGCCAGCTTCGAAAAGCGCCTTGTAACTATCGAAGCTTCTTTCTCCAAGGGAAAGGGTTACTGCACAGTCGGGGTAGGTGGCTTTTAGTGTGCTTACAATGTCGGTTAGCACCTCGTCGGTGAAATATGCGTCCTCGCCGCCCTGCAAAACAAAGGTGCGAAAACCAAGGTCATAGCCGTTTTTTGCGCACTCTAAAATATCCGTTTTATATAGGCGGTAACGTTCACATTTTTTGTTGCTTCGTCTAATGCCACAATAGTAGCAGTCGTTCTTACAAAAGTTGCTTATCTCTATAAGGCCACGAATGTAAACGTCGTTTCCGTAAACATTTTCTCTTAAGCTGACCGCCCGTTCGGCAGCATAGCCCATAAGCTCATTCGAAAAACCTTTTATAAGAAGCTCATATTCATCCATAGAAAGAGAGTGGTTTATATATAGCTTGTCGATTAAATTTTTAAGAGTATCTTTCATATTATTTCGAATAAGCGGTTTTAACGCTTACGCCCTCAATGTTACCGATTTTACCTGCAAGGGAGGAAATTGTATTTTGCGGCGCATCAATAGCTATGGATACAATATTTATATTCTTTTCTCTATAGGGAATACCCATTCTGCCAATTATAAACTCAGCAAATTCGTGCAGAGCAGAATTAAGCTTTTCTACTGCCTCTGCCTTTTCAACAATAATGCCCATTATAGCTACTCTGGTTTCCATATATTTTCCCCTTTCAGTAAAAAAGACCGCACCTATAGCGGTACGGTCAAAACAAGAATTATAAATTTGACAGTACCTTTCAATCAGAATTAACTTTATGTCAGGCAAATAAAGAGTATATCTCTTCGTCTAAAGTATACCATTTTAGTCTGCTTTTGTCAAGAAAAATGTGGCTTCTAAAAAAGTTTTAGGAGCAAGACATAACTTTTTTAAAGCACACATATTTATGTAAAAAAGGCAGGAAGATTTGGAGGAAGAGTGATGACAGACCTAAATTTATATAAAGATATTTCCCTAAGGACCGACGGCTCAATTTTTGTTGGTGTAGTAGGCCCTGTTCGTACAGGTAAATCTACCTTTATTAAGCGTTTTATGGATACGCTTGTTTTACCTAATATGAGGGGTGATTACAAAAGGGAACGAGCCAACGATGAAATGCCACAGTCATCGTCGGGTAGAACGATAATGACTACCGAGCCAAAGTTCATTCCCGAAACGGCAGCAAAAATAAGGCTTTCAGATTCGGCTGAATTTGACGTTCGTTTAATTGACTGTGTTGGATATATCGTTCCAAGTTCTTTAGGGTATATAGAGGGCGATCAGCCAAGAATGGTTAAAACTCCGTGGTACGACGAAGATATTCCTTTCAATATGGCGGCCGAACTTGGCACTAAAAAGGTTATTACCGAACATTCAACCATTGGCCTTGTCGTTACAACCGACGGAAGTATTAGCGACATTCCAAGGGAAGAGTATGCCGAAGCAGAGGAAAGAGTAATAAACGAACTAAAGGAAATAAACAAACCTTTTATTGTCCTTTTAAACTGTATTTATCCAAAAACTGAAAATTCTTTAAAGCTTGCAAAAGAACTAAGCGAAAAATACGGCGTACCAGTTATGCCCGTAAACTGCTTGGAACTAGATGAAAATGATATATCAGAAATTATTAAAAAGGTGCTTTTTGAATTCCCGGTTAAGCAAATAGAAATTAAGGTGCCCGAGTGGATAGAGGCGCTTTCGATTACCCATCCGCTAAAGCAAAATCTCATTGAAGTTTTAAAGGATAGAATTAAAAGCATTAAAAATATAAGGCAAATTGAGGAGCTTACTGAAGCACTTAAAGGGTCTGAATCGGTGGAAAACTGCTTTACCCAAAAAATCGAGCTTGGATGTGGCAAAGCTGAAATTTGTGCTGATTTCAGTAGAAAAATTTTCTTTCAAATTGTATCCTCTGCATCGGGCGGTAAAATTGAAAACGACAAGGAACTTTTATCTGAGCTTAAATCACTATGCGAAATAAAAGAGCAATATATGCGCATTAAGGATGCTTTAGATGAAGTAGAGGCAACGGGATACGGAATTGTAATGCCTACCATTGACCAGCTAACCTTAAAGGAGCCCGAAATTATGCGGCAGGGCGGTAGATACGGCGTACGACTGAAAGCATCAGCTCCATCACTTCATATTATGAAGGCAAACATCAATACCGAGGTTACACCAATAGTTGGCTCTGAGCAGCAAAGCGAGGATTTGGTAATGTATCTTCTCAAGGAATTTGAGGAAAATCCAATAGAAATTTGGAACTCAAACATTTTTGGCAAAAGCTTACACGAACTTGTAAACGAGGGGCTCCATACTAAGCTTGCGCGTATGCCGGGAGATGCCAGAATGCGAATGCAGGAAACCATAGAAAGGGTTATAAACGAAGGCGCCAGCGGACTAATTTGTATAATTATATAATGGTATAACACTATAATATAAGTAAACTGCCCATCTTGTTTGATGGGCAGTTTACTTATATTATTTGGTTTCAAATTTTTCCATTTTGTTAAGGTCGTAGGGCGTTGCCTGATAAACAAAGTAGTTAAGCCAGTTAGAGTAAAGCAGGTTTGCGCCCGAACGCCAGGTGCAAAGCGGCTCTTTGGTGTCATCATCATCGGGGAAGTAGTTTTCGGGCACCTTAATGGGAAGCCCTGCATCTTTATCTCGGCGGTACTCTTTATTTAGGGTGTCAGCGTCATACTCAGAATGTCCGGTAATGAAAATTTGTCGGCCACCGTCGGTAGAGAATGCATACACTCCTGCTTTATCGCTTTCGGCCAGAATTTTAATACCTTTAACCTTTTCGATATCCTCGCGTTTTATGGTTGTATGCCTTGAATGGGGGGCAAGGAAATTGTCGTCAAAGCCCCTGAATAAAATAGAACCCTTGTGGACAACCTTGTGGCTGAATACACCAAAAAGCTTTTCCTTTAGCGGCACCTTGTCTACGCCGTAGTGGTAGTAAAGGGCTGCCTGTGCTGCCCAACAAATGTGAAAGGTGCTGTAAACGTGGGTTTTAGTCCACTCCATTATGTCGCAAAGTTCTTTCCAGTATTCAACGTCCTCAAAGGGCATATGCTCAACGGGTGCGCCGGTAATAATCATACCGTCGTAAAAAGAGTCCTTAACGTCTTTAAAGCCCTTATAAAAAGCCAACATATGCTCCATTGCGGTGTTTTTAGGGGTACGTCCCACGGCTAAAAGCTCCATCTCAATTTGAAGCGGGGTGTTACCAAGAAGTCTTGCAAGTTGTGTCTCTGTTACAATCTTGGTGGGCATTAGGTTAAGTATTAAAATTCTAAGAGGGCGAATGTCTTGTGTGTTTGCCCTTTCATTTGTGATTACGAATATATTTTCGTTTTGGAGCACCTGTGTTGCCGGTAGGTTTTCCGGAATTTTAATAGGCATATTATCTCTCTTTTCTGACTTTATTAGTTGTTAAACAATTCAGTAGAAAGGTATCTTTCGCCTGTATCGGGCAAAAGAACTACTATATTTTTATCCTTGTTTTCAGGCCTTTTTGCAAGTGAAATTGCGGCGCTTAGTGCTGCGCCCGAAGAAATTCCAACCAAAATGCCTTCGCATTTGGCGCAGTTTTTGGCCAGCTCGTAGGCATCACTATCGGTTATGGTTAAAACCTCATCATAAATTTCTGTATTTAAAATTTTAGGCACGAAGCCGGCACCAATACCCTGTAATTTGTGTGGTCCCGGTTTGCCGCCGGATAAAATAGGGGAGTCATCCGGTTCAACTGCTATTATTTTTATATCTTTATTTTTATATTTCAAAAATTCTCCAACACCTGTTATGGTGCCGCCCGTACCAACACCTGCCACAAAAATATCAACTGCGCCTTCGGTATCCTCCCAAATTTCGGGACCGGTAGTTTCAAAATGCGCCTTTGGGTTGGTGGGGTTTTCAAATTGTGATGGTATAAAACTATTTGGATATTTTTTCGCAAGCTCGTTTGCAAGCTCTATGGCGCCGGCCATACCTTTTTTGCCATCGCTAAGGTAAAGCTTAGCACCATACGCTTTCATAAGGGCCATGCGCTCGGCCGACATAGTGTCTGGCATAACGATTATAACTTTTAGTCCTCTTGCCACACCTATGCTTGCAAGACCTATTCCGGTATTGCCTGAGGTGGGCTCAATAATAACGGTGTCGCTATTTATTTTGCCCTGCCTTTCGGCTTCATCGAGCATTGCTTTTGCCACCCTATCCTTGGCAGATCCGGCGGGGTTAAAACCTTCAAGCTTTGCAAAAATGTGGGCATTTACGTTATAAAGCTTACCCAAATTACCAAGCTCTAAAAGGGGAGTGCGGCCAACAAGCTCGGATACGTTTTTGTAAATCTTCGGCATAGCGTCACCAACTTTTAAAAGTAATAAAAACATTTAATTTATTATAACTCTATTTTAAATACTTGTCAACTAAAAGCCTATTTAAAGCGCTAGAAAAATAAACCAAAGGTCTTGAATAATAAGGCAATTTGTATTATAATATCTTCATAAATTTAGGATGGAGTTTATATGAAAAAAACTGATGCTTGCAGTTTCGGAAAAATCTCATACAAAAATTTTAATATTTTAGTCTATGACTCTTTAGAATCAACTAACAAAACTGCAAAGGAGCTTGCTGTTTTGGGGGATAGGGAAGGCACTATCGTTGTAGCGCTTAGCCAAACCAAGGGTAGAGGCAGGGGGGAGAGAAGTTTTTACTCTCCCAAGGAAAGCGGAATTTATTTTAGCATTATTTTACGCCCCGATTTTCCACCTAAAAACCTAATGCTAATAACCCCCGCCGCCGCGGTAGCAGTTTGCCGTGTGGTCGAGAAGCTTAGTAATAAAAAGCCCTTTATTAAATGGGTGAACGACGTATTTGTAGACGGCAAAAAGGTTTGCGGCATTTTAACCGAAAGCGTATTTTCGAAAAGCGGGGCCGTAGACTTTACAGTTTTAGGAATTGGTATTAACCTTTTTACCCCCGAAGATGGGTTTCCGACCGAAATTAAGGATATTGCGGGCGGTATTTTTGAAAATGGCATTACCGATTTTAGAGAGCAGATGGTAAAAGAAATTTTGGATGATTTCTTTGATATTTATTCGAATATTTTAAGTTTAGAATTTGTGAAAGAATATAAAGCAAAACAAATTTTAATGGGAAGGGAAATTACCTTTATTAAATCGGGAGAAAATATAAAAGCAAGGGTAGTTGACTTAACCGAAAGTTGCGGTTTGGTTGTCGAAAAGGAAGATGGTGAAAGAGAGGTTCTTTCAACCGGAGAGGTTACTATAGGAAGCGGAAGTTTTACAGAGTAGTACAACTTTTTGTATAAAGGAGTAAACAAAATGTATAATCTTGGTTATGAGTTTAATGTGGCCGATGCCATAGAAAAATGCTCAAAATGGCTTATAGATTGGTTTGAGGAAAACGGCAAGGGCTGTAATGCGGTTATAGGCATTTCGGGCGGTAAGGACAGCTCTGTTGCGGCGGCACTTTGTGTGCATGCGCTTGGGAAAGAGCGTGTTATTGGTGTTTTAATGCCGCAGGGTGAGCAGTTTGATATTGACTATTCGGTAGAGCTTTGTAAGTTTTTGGGAATTAAAAATTATACCCTAAATATTAAGGACGCTGTTGACGGCGTTTATACAGCAATGGGCAATAGCTTTGAAATTTTACCACAAACAAGGTTTAATATCCCCGCAAGGATTAGAATGACCTGTCTTTACGCCGTTGCGCAGTCCCAAAACGGCAGAGTGATAAATACTTGCAATCTATCAGAAGATTGGGTGGGATACTCCACAAGGTATGGCGATGCAGCGGGCGATGTAAGTCCTCTTTCTCACTTTACTGTTCAGGAGGTAAAGGAAATCGGTAGATTTTTGGGACTGCCCGAAAAATTCATAGAAAAAACACCCATTGATGGCCTTTGTGGAAAAAGTGATGAGGACAATCTGGGCTTCACATACAAGGAGCTTGATGATTATATTCGCCTTGGAATAGAGCCCGAAAAGGATAAGAAGGAAAGGATAGACCGATTGCATAAACTTAACCTTTTTAAGCTAGAGTTTATGCCTACGTTTAAGTATTTTGAAGAGGTGATGCAAAATGAAAAGTAATACAAAAAAACTAACCATAACTGCGCTTTTTACCGCACTTATTTGTGTAGCAACCTTTCTTGTTAAAATCCCCACCCCCGCGGTAGGCGGTTACATACATATGGGCGATGCTTTTGTTATTCTTTCGGGTATTGTTTTAGGCCCACTTGGTTCTATTGCTTCCGCTTTGGGCTCTGCACTTGCCGATTTGGTTAGCGGTTATGCCCTTTATATGCCAATTACGTTTGTGATTAAGGGTATTATGGCACTTATTACAGGAATTATTTGGTATAAAAACACTAGTAAACCACGAAATAATTTTGTAAGATGCATTTTGTGCGGAGTTATAGCTGCCTTAATAATGGTCGGCGGGTATCTTGGCTTTGAACTTATTATTTATGGCAAAGCTGCGTTTTTAAATGTACCATTTAATTTAATTCAAGGCCTGTCGGGCATAGTAGTTTCTGCTATTTCACTGCCTTTGGTTTATAAAATATTCAAATTAAAATAAAACGCAGGTGAAAAAAATATGCTTTGGGAAAATTTAAGGGAAGAAGAATTTGAGGACGCTATAGAAAAATCGAATGGCGTTTGCATAGTTCCTGTTGGTTGCCTTGAAAAACACGGCCAACATTTGCCGGTTGGCACTGACGTTATTCACGTTACGGAAATAGCGAAAAAAGCGGCCGAGCGGGAAAGTGCAGTGGTTTTTCCCACTATGTATTTTGGCGAGAAAACGGGAGCAGGGGAGTTTAAGGGAACTGTTATATTTTCCCCAGAGCTTCGACTTCAGATATTAAAGGAAACCTGCAAAGAAATTGCCAGAAATGGTTTTAAAAAGATACTTCTTTACGATGGGCATGGCGGAAATACTGCAATGCTTTCCTACTTTTTAAGAAGTGTTTTGTATGAGAAAAATGACTATATGGTTTATAGCTACGCCTTGGGCTCAGATTTTGCTACACCTAAAAAAATATTAAATGAGGGTTACGGCTTTTTAACTGCCGATGACCGCAAGGTTTTGCAGGATTACATAGTAGATAAAAAGCGTTTCGGCCACGCCGATTTTATAGAAACGGGTTGGGTTTACGGGGTAAGGCCCGAAACGGTACGCCTTGACAGAGCAGATGCTGAAAGCAATGAGTCTACCCACCGCTTCGATGAGTTTTTGAATAAAAAGATTAATACCCCATTTGCTTGGATGGCAAATTACCCCAATTCCTTTGAGGGGGATATGCATGAGGGTATGAACGAACGAATTGCTAAAGCTATGGTAGAATATTCTACTAACAAGCTTTGCGAGGTGCTACGCTTTTTAAAGGAAGAAACAGTATCGAACGAATATCTTACCGAGTGGCTCGAAAAACAAAAATGATAATATAAAAATAGCGGAGATGGAGGTCCATCTCCGCTATTAATTTACTTAAAAGAGTTTTTTGTCAAGCTCTACAAACTGTTTGTAGCAATCGGTGTAGTCGGTGCCTGATGGCTCGAAGGTACGTTTGGTTTTAACTGCAAGCCCGCAGGCCTTTTCAACGCTTTCGAAAACGCCGGTTGCAACACCCGCTAGTATTGCCGAACCAAGACAAGCATTCTCCTCGTTTTCAAGGGTAACAACCCTTTTACCGGTCATATCCGCCTTTATCTGGCACCAAAGTCTACTTGCGGCACCGCCGCCCATTGTGCGAATTTCGCTACATTCAAGACCTAAATAATCAAGGTTTTGCTTTAGCATTGCGGCAACCGATTCTAAAATACTTCGTACCGCATGACCCCTTGTATGCTCCATAGTAAGTCCATAAAATACTCCCTTTGCATTTGGGTTATATTTGGGCATTGTGGAGCCACAAAGGTAGGGGAGAAAGGTTAGTCCGTTAGAACCCGCTTCTACCTTTTCGGCAATTTCGTCAAGCTCTTTAAAGCTAAAGCTTTCACAGAAATTATTTTTAAACCATTTGAGTGCAATCCCTGCGGTGGGTGTCCAAGAAAGAAGGCAATATTTACCATCGAAGTTTACGTGGCAGGGAATTTTACTGTCGGGTGAGTAGGCGGGAATAGTATCGCTCGGCACAAAAATTACCATAGTAGTGCCGGTCATTTCACTAACAATTCCCTTTTTAACAATACCTGCGCCAATAGCACCCGCAATTTGGTCAATAGCGCCGGTTACTACAAAAGCGCCATTATATTCGCCCACAACCTTGCCACTGGGTAAAATTTCGGGGAAAATACTTTTATCTACACCAATAAAAGAAAGCATTTCATCCCACCAAATATCATTTTTAATGTCGTAATAAATGGTAGAGGACTGTAATGTTTTCTCGGTAATAAATTTACCTGTCAGCTTAAATAGTAGATAATCTTCAAGCAAAAATACCTTTTTAATTTGTGCGAAAAGCTCGGGCTCATTATTTTTAAGCCAAAGAAGCTTTGCGGCAGGCCAGGTTGCGGTAATTTCGGGTTGACCCGTTACTTCATAAACCTTTTGCTCGCCAAAATGCTTTCTTATTTGTTCGGCCTCTGCCACTGCGCGGTTATCAAGCCAAACAATGGCGTTTTTGAGGGGTGTGCCGTCCTCATCGGCAACGATTATGGTCTCACACTGTGTATCAATACTAAGTGCATAAATTTCAAACTCATTTTTAAGTTCCTCGTAGGCGCTTAAAAACATTTCAAAATACCCCTCGGCGGGGAATTCAACGTAGTCGTCCTTAACGGTTAAGGTGTAGTCGCGCACAACCGATTTAAGGCATACTGCATTTTCATCGAAAACCGCCGCTTTAAGGGAGGTTGTGCCAATATCAACACCTAACAAATATTTCATTGTAACATTCCTTTCGCGGCGACAGACAGTCTATTCTTTTACAACAACAATTTTCTTAAGCCGTTTTTTAAGTGATGTAAGTTTGCCCGAATCAAGATTAAACTGGTCGGTAATAAGTGTACAGTCGGTGGCATCGTTTACAATGTTAACAAATGCGATACGGTCGATTTTGGAGGAATCGGCCACAATGATTTTTGAACCGGACTGTTTAAGCATAAGACGTGCAATTTCGGCTTCGCGGTCATAATAGGTTGTAAGACCGCCGTTTGCCGAAATGCCGTCAACCGACAAGAAAAGTCTGTTGGCATGATAATTCTTAAGCTGATTTATAGCGTCATCACCATAGACAAATTGGTATTTTGCATTGATAAGACCGCCTAAAAGCACTACGTTATAGTTGGGATTGCCACTTGCTTCAAGCGCAATGGCAATTGAGTTAGTAACTATGTTGAGATGAAGGTTTGGGGAAATAGCCCTAAAAACCGAAAGGGTAGTAGTTCCCGAATTGAACATAACGGTATCGTGTTCCTTGAGGGTGCTTGCTGCACGCTTTGCAATAAGCTGCTTTGCCTTTTGATTGGTGGCAAGGCGCTGTTTTAGGTCCATATCACAGTAGGATTTATAGGAGTTAACGGCACCGCCGTGGACACGAAATAAAAGACCCTTATCCTCTAGATCTGCAAGGTCAGACCTTATGGTTATATTTGAAGTGTTAAAAAGTGTGCTAAGGTCAACAACCTTAACTTCGCCCTTTTCGTGTAAAATTTCAAGGATTTTTTCTTTTCTTTCGTTAATGTTCATAAAACAAAACCCTCACACAAATTTATTAAACAAATTACATTGTTATATTTTATTATAACATCAAATTAGTAATTTGTAAATAAAATTATCTTTTAAGCTGGAGAGTATAATGAACGTCGTCGGCTCTTTCTTCTTCAGTATATTTACGAAGAGTATTGATTACCTCGCCGCCGTTGAACTTTCTATCCTCAACGTCCTCAGTAGTGCCCATAACGGTAATGTTAAGCTGCCTTCTTCTTGCACGAACCTGATCCCAGTCTACAAAGTAAACGTGAGCAAATTCGCCACCGTCCAAAACGCCATCCTTAATGGTCATAGATTCGCTTCTGCCGAAGAATACGCTGCGAAGGTGACCGTCGGTGTTAAGACTGGTAACGTCGCCGGGCTCGTTAACAAAACGGCCAAACTGAGTATGAATCGGGCCGGGATGCATATATTCGTTTTCCTCAGAATAATCGGGAACGAGCTTTCTCATAATATTCAAAATATCGTGTTGTAAATACTCCATATCGTACTTATCAAGGTCGTGAGAGCATTCCTGAACCATAACAGAGCAGGTTGTGTGGTGAGAAGCAATGGTAACGGTACCGTTTTTAATGCCCGATGCCTCAACGATCTCAATAACCTCTTTAGATACGTCGTGGAAAGTGGGTCTCCAGCCTCTTGACTGAAGCTCTAATTCCTTTTGAACAACTTTAAATTCCATTTTTAGTTCCTCCTAAATTTATTTATTTTAAATTAAAATAAAGACAAAAATTGATAAAGGTTATTTGTTTAACCTTTCGCCAACGGCTCCGCCCGGATGGATTACGGCAAACTGTTCGTTAACGTAGCCGGTTTGCTCAATAATCATAGTTTGAAGCACGTGGAAGATAACTGCAAGAGCGGTGGAAGAGGTTGTACCTTGCGAGTTATATTTATCGGTTTCGCGGTTTACAAACTGCTTGAGTACAACGTCCGCCTCTTTGGCGAGGGGAGACTCCATATTCTCGGTAACTGAGATGATTTTAACTCCCTTTTTCTTACAGATATCTATTATAGGTAAAAGCTCGTGTGTTTTTCCGCCACGCGAAGCTAAAACCATAACGTCGCCTTCTTGTAAATAACCCATAGCGCCGTGAATGGCTTCGGCAGGGGATATAAACCTTGCGGGTTGCTCTACGCAGCACATAAGGTGCGCAAAGTGCTGGCAAATAATACCACTGTGTCCGCATCCTGCGGTACCAATGCGTGGAGCGTTTATAAGAAGTTCTACCGCTTTTAAATAAGCATCTTCATCAAAATGCTCTGCCAAAAGGCGAATGCACTCGCTTTCGATTTCGTATGCCTCTTTGGCGGCTTTAATTGCGTTTTCGTTCAACCTTAAAACCTCCCGGCTATTTATGTAGCTCATCCCATGCCTTGCGTAGATTAAAGAGCATTTCTTCAACCATTGCATAGGGGTCTGCCGCTTTTATAATACCACTTGTAGAACCGGTTGCCTGAGCGCCTAGCTTTATAGTGTTATAAACATCCTGGCCGTTTGAAATACCTGCGCCTTGTAAAACCATAATGTCGGGGTTAATATCGCGAACTTGCTTAATGGTTTCTAAAACATAATTTGAATCGCTTGTTTTGCCTGTGCCAATAAGCTCGGTAGGTTCTGCAACTAATAGGTTGGGACCCATTTTGGCAATCTCAACAAGTTCGTCAACAGTATCTGCGCAAACAATGGTAGCAAGACCAACTTCATCTGCACGTGCAATGGTTTTCTCT
Source organism: Acutalibacteraceae bacterium (assembly GCA_045630265.1). Lineage (GTDB taxonomy): Bacteria > Bacillota > Clostridia > Oscillospirales > Acutalibacteraceae > UMGS1279. Next base: position 16,134 of record JAZQSV010000038.1, on the reverse strand, counting down.
ACCTCTTCCATTGTAAGCTTTTTCTCGGCGTGGTTAAGCATAACGCCAACTGCACCAGCCGCCTTAACTGCCTCGGGAAGTACCGAGCCAAGACCGCGGCCTACGGGCAGATAATCCATATGCTGTGCGAAAACCAAAATTCTTTCGGTGTTGTTTGCAAGAAGGGGAATATCGGTGTACTGCGGAGTAACAATAACGTCTAAATCGTACTTCATAGCAGTTTTATCAATAACCTTTGCAAGACGAAGCATTTCCTCGCCGTAAAGGTAGGCCTTAGGACCAACCTCAAAGAATGGTGGCTTTATCTTAAAATTCTTTACCATAGTTTAATATTACCTTTCGTTTTACTTTCGTTTATTATTATATAACTCTTTTTTTTGTTTGTCAATTGAATTTCCAAATTTTCTAAATTTGCTAGTTTTCTCTTGACACTTTGGGGCTTGAAGTGTATAATTATCTAAGATATAAATAGCAAAAGGAGACGTTTTTTTGAAGTACTTAATGGATGGCGGCAATCTTGAGCAAATCCGCCACTGTAATGAGTTTTATCCTTTAGCAGGTGTTACCACAAATCCCACACTTGTTTCTAAGGAAAAAATGGAATTTTGGACCCTTATGGGTGAAATTAGAAAAATTATTGGACCCGATAAAATGCTTCATGTTCAGACTGTTCAAAAAACTGCTGACAAAATTGTAGAAGAAGCAAAGCTTTTAAAGGAAAAAATAGGCGGCAATATCTTTATTAAAATTCCTATTTGTGAGGAGTCGCTTAAGGCCACAATGGAACTTAAGAGGTTAGGGATTGGCGTTACTATGACGGCAATCTTCTCTCCTGCGCAGGCGCTAATCGCCGCCATGGCGGGAGCTGACTACGTTGCTCCCTACGTTAATAGACTTGATAACATAACCGAAGACGGTACAAGGGTAGTAGCAGAGATTGTTGAGCAATTTAAACTTTATAATTTAGACTGTAAGGTGCTTGCGGCAAGCTTTAAAACTGTTGAACAGGTACATAGGTGCTCTCTTGCGGGTTGTCATACGGTTACAATTTCGGCAAATATTTTTAAAGCCATTATTTCTCATCCTATGACCGATGTTGCTACAAAGGGCTTTGATAAGGATTGGAAAAAGCAGTACGGCGATAAAACCATTCTTGATTTTTAAGAAGGGGGTAAATATATGAAAGCAATTATAAATGCCACGCTAGTTATGCCCGACCATTATATTCCAAACGGCACCATTATTTTTGACGATGGTAAGATTTTGGATTTTGGTAAGCGTCTACCCGTGCCGGATGGGGCGGAGATTATTGATGCTAAGGGTCAGTTTGTTGGCCCAGGACTTGTTGATGTACATACCCACGCTGCTAACAACGTATTTTTCCACGAAAAGCCCGAGTATTGCTCAAAGCATTTAATTGAGCACGGTGTAACCTCCGTTTTGCCTGCACCCTTTTACGTAATGAATAAGCAGGAGTATTTAGACGTTATTGCTAAATATAAAGAGGTTATCGCTTCGGGTGAATGCCCTAATATTTATGGTCTTTATATGGAGGGCCCCTACCTGAACCCTGATTTTGGTTGTAATAAAGACGACAACGTTTGGAAGGATAGAATTTCCGCCGAGGATTATATGGAAATTGTAGAGTCGGCAAAGGATTTGGCAAAGGTTTGGTGCGTTGCCCCCGAAAGGGAAGGTATTTTGGAGTTTGTAAAGGACGTTAAAAGGGTAATCCCTAATTGCGTTTTATCTGTTGCCCATTCTGAAGCCACACCCGCACAAATTGAAGCACTTATGCCTTATGGCCTTCGCCTTGGCACCCACCATACAAATGCTACCGGCACTTTGGAAAACTTCCCTGAAGTTCGCGGCGTTTGCGTTGATGAAGCGGTTAACTATAACGACGGTATTTATGCCGAGCTTATTGTTGACTCTATGGGAATCCACGTTCATCCGTACATGATTCGTCTTGTTAAGAAGATAAAGGGTGAGGACAAAATCATCCTTATTTCTGATGCGTTTATCGGTGATGGCCCACCCATTCCCGGATGCGAAGAGGCCTTTGATATTAACTTTGACTTTGGCGGCGATATTGCAGGTTCTAAGCTAACCTTAGATGTTGCTTGCCATAATATGATGATGCATACCGGCTCATCTGTTTGTCAGGTATTCAAATACGCAGCCACCAACCCCGCTAAAATGCTTGGCGCTACCGATATTGGCGTTATAGCAAAGGGAAATAAAGCAAACCTTATTATGGTTACCCACGATTTTGAGGTTATGTCCGTATTTATCGAGGGAAAACAATATAAATAATAAAAAAATAATATAAAGGAGAGAATGTTAATGAGTTTCATTACAGATCCCGCAACCAAGTTTGATTTTCAGCCCCACGAGTTTGTTCCTTTTAAGGACAAAAAGGTTTGCGAATATGTTCGCAGTCTTAGTGGTAAGGACCTTGAAAAGCGCGAACCCTGGTGGCATCCAGAGTTTGATGTTAAGGTTATTATGAATCCTCATCCTATCCTTATCTCAACTCTCTTTACACGCCTTAAGGCAGCTTCGGAGGCAGGCAAGAGCTTTACTATGATTCTTGGTAACCCCGAGCCCGACACCTACATTCCTTTAGCACAGCTTATCAACTACTTCCAGGTTGACTGCTCTAAGGTTCACCTTGTAGCAGAGGATGAGTGGGCAGACGAGAACGGCAATATTGCTCCTATTACCTATGAAGCAGGTTTTGCTCATTCTATGATTAAGTATTTCTACTATCAGATTGATGAGAAGCTTCGTATGCCTATGGAGAATGTTCATTTCCCCACAAACGCAAACATTAAGGACTACTCTAAGATTATTGACGATATTACCGAGGGTACAGGTGCTGATATTGCTTCTACCTCTCCCGGTTGGGCAGGCCATATGGCATTCGTTGACCCTATTCCTGAGTTTATCGGTAGCGGCGATATTGAAGAGTGGCTCAATCAGCCCGCACAAATCGTTAAGCTTCACCCCATGACCATTATGCAAAACTCTCTTAACGGTACATTCGGTCAGTCGGGTGATATTGCTAACGTTCCTCCTTGTGCAGCAACTATCGGACCTTTAGACGTAATGCGCGCTAAGGAGCGTATTGAGGTTCACGCACTTGCAACCTGCGGCACCTTCTCATCTTGGCAGAGAATGACCAGCCGTCTTTGCACACACGGTCCTATTACTCCTTATCTTCCTTCTACAATGCTTCAGACAAAGAAAACTCAGGTTTACATTTCTGAAGAGCTTGCAGCACCCTTTGAGTGTTGGGAGAAGGTTGGTTACTAATTTAGTAAACTGATACTTATAACAAAAACCAAACTCTTCGGAGTTTTGGTTTTTGTTGTATTATAGTTAGCCTTGAGGAGAATTAGGTATGCCAGTTATTAAAATTAAAAGCGAAGAACTTTGTGTTTGTATTAAAACACTAGGCGCTGAGATTGTGTCGGTTACCGATAAAAACAATAGGGAATATATGTGGGAGGGCGACCCAAAAATTTGGGAGGATAAGGCCCCCGTACTTTTCCCAATAGTGGGCCGCCTTATAGACGGCAAATATAATTTCGGTGGCAAAGAATATAAAATGGGCATGCACGGCTTCGCTCAAAATATGGAGTTTGCGGTAGAAAAGCAAAGCGAAAATTCGGTTTGCTTGCTTATAAAGTCTAATGAGCAAACCCTAGAGGTTTATCCCTTTGATTTTGAGTTTCGTGCAGTATTTACACTAGAAGGCAGGAAACTTTTAGTTGAGTTTATAACCACCAACAAAACCGACGGTGAAATGTATTATTCGGTTGGCTCTCACGAGGGCTATGCTATAAGCGGCGGTGTAGAAAACTACAGCATTGTTTTGGATGAAAAGGAAACGCTTTTAAAATATGAGGTACTTCCAAGCGGTGTAATTAGCGAGATTCCTATACCCTGCTTTGCGGATGCTGATGAGCTTCGCCTTTGCGAGGACTTTTTTAAGGTAGATGCCCTTATTTTCTTTGATATGAAATCTAAGGGAATGGCGCTTAGGGATGATAGAAACGGTGAAAAAATTCACGTTTCCTTCCCAAAAGCAGATACAGTGCTTGTTTGGAAGGAACCAAATGCTCCGTTTGTTTGTATAGAGCCCTGGTCGGGAACTCCTGATCTTGTTTGGAAACCTGCCGATGATTTTAGCAAAAAATATAGAATTCGCACTCTAAAAAAGGGAGAAAGCGAGAATATTGAGCATATCATAACATTTTAGGTTATGTTAAAAGGAGAATTAAAATGTCAAAAATAAAAACCGGATTTGCTCGCGTTTGCATTACGCCCCCGCTTGGAACTCCTGTTTGGGGTTATTACGAGGAACGTACTACAAAGGGAGTTTTGGATGATTTATATGCTACTGCTGTGGCATTTGACGACGGTAAAAATAAAGCTGTAGTTATAAGCGCGGAGCTTTTACATCTAACAACCAAGCATAGCACTGTTGTTAGAAAGGTTATTTCTGAGTTTTGTAATATACCTTTTGAAGCAATTTTTATTGCTTGCACACATACACATACTGGACCTTTGGTAGCAATAGGCAGCGAAAATGAAAGCGACTATGATAGGTTTTTAATTAACCAGTTAAGGGACGTAGCTTACTATGCACTTAGTGATTTAAAGGATACCGAATTTTCTGTCAACGTGGGCGAAGCCAAAAATCTTTCCTTTGTACGTAGATATAGAATGAAAGACGGCTCGGTACAAACCAACCCCGGTGTAGGCAACCCCAATATTAAGGAAATGCTGGGTAAACCTACAGAAACGGTTAAGCTAATTAAGCTTGAGCGTGATGGTGCAGAGGATGTTTACATTGTGTCATTCGGCACCCATCCCGATACTGTAGGCGGCGAGCTAATAAGCGCCGACTGGCCCGGATTTGTTCGTTCAACCGTTGAAAAAGCGCTTGATGGAGTTAAGTGCCTTTTCTTAAATGGTGTACAGGGTGACGTTAACCATATTAATCCCAACCCCACCGAGGGTGAGAAAAAGGGCACCTTTATTGATTTTGACAGTGTTCCAAGGGGCTATGATCACGCTAAATATATGGGTCGTGCCATTGCAGGTGCAGTGCTTCAAATTTGTGATAAGACTGAGCCTATAGAGGTCGGCGACATTAAGTTTGCGGGCGGTGACATTAAAATCGCCTCAAACCAAGAAAACGATAGATTAGAGGAAGCTGAAAGAATTTTCAAACTCCATAACGAGGGTAGGGATGAGGAAATTCCCTTTACCGAGATGGAGCTTACAACAGTAGTTGCAGAAGCAACCCGTATTGTTAGACTTAAAGACGGTCCCGAATTTTACGATTTTACCCTTTCGGCCATTAGTGTGGGTGACATTGCTTTTACCGGCTTCCCCGGTGAGCCGTTTGTTGAACTTGGAAGAAGAATTGAAGATGCCTCTCCTTTTAAGATGACAGTTACTTGTTGTCTTGTAAACGGCGGCGATTCTTATTTCCCGACAAGTGCGGCCTTTGACGAGGGTGGCTATGAAGCAAGAAGCTCTTATCTAAAGCGCGGCGCAGACGACGTTTTGGTTAACGGCGCATTAAAGCTTTTAAATGAGGTAAAATAAACCCTCATACAAGGTAAATACAAATTAAACGGCTCTGCAGAATTTTTCTGCAGAGCCGTTTTTGACTATGTCTTTTATATTTTTTTACCGAAAAGTTCTTTAGCAAACCAGACCTCATTAACCTTAAAGGTTTTGCCGTTAAGGTAGTTTAAAATACCTGCATCGCTATCAAACTTAAATGTCAAAGAATAGGAATAAAGGGCTTGTTTATTGAAACCGCGCTTTTTGGCCTCCGCTATTTTTCCGTATTTTCCATCTCCCAAAAGGGGGTGGCCAATGGAAGCCATATGCGCTCTTATTTGGTGGGTGCGCCCTGTAATGAGCTCAACCTCCACAAGAGATAGACCGTCTTTTTCCGATAAAATCTTATACCTTGTTTTTATTGTTTTGGTCTTTTCAGTTTTGTTTTTTTCTAAAAATACGCGGTTGTTTTTTTCGTCTTTAAAAAGAAAGCCCTCTAAAACGTCTTCCTTTTTCTTAAGTTTTCCGTGGACTACCGCTATATATCTTTTATCAAGTTCTCGGCTTTTTATTTTGTCGCAAAGTATTTTAAGGGCGGCGGCGTTTTTGGCGGCAATAACAATACCGCCCGTATTTCTGTCAATACGGTTTGCAAGGGCGGGGGTAAAGCTATTTTCCTTTTCTGGGTCATACTCACCTTTTTTATATAGGTAGTGGCAGATTCGGGAAATAAGGGTATCTCGGTATTCGTTTTTATCGGGGTGCACCAAAACGCCCTGCTTTTTATCTACCAAGATGATGTTTTCGTCTTCATATACAATATCAATCTTGTCGGAGGCCGAAAGAAAATCATACTTTGGCTCGGGTTTTGCGGCAAATTCATCAGGAACGTATGCCTCAATAATGTCGCCCTCTAAAGGTTTATAAGAAATATCAACCCTTTTTCTATTAAGCTTTATATCCTTTTGCCTTATGTATTTGTACATAAGAGATTTCGGCATTGTTGGCATAAGCTTTTGAAGCAGCTTATCCATACGCATACCTGCGTCATTTTTTCCTACTATGTATTTAAGCATAAAAAACCGCCTTTATTTTTATGAGACTATTGTAGCACAAATTATACGTTTTGAAAAGGTTTTTTGTGATTTTTTGATATTTACTTTGTAATGTATTGGTGCTATAATTATTAAAGTTTAAAATTTGGGAGTTTTTATGAGTAGAAGAAAATTGTTCTTTAAAGGTGTAAAGGACGGATTTCCTATATTTTTGGGTTATTTTGCCGTATCTTTCACTCTTGGAATTGCTGCAAAGGCAATAGGTATAAACGGGTTTGAGGCGGCGCTTATGTCGGCTAGCAATTTGACTTCGGCGGGTGAGTTTGCGGCCCTTTCAATAATTGCCTCTTCATCTAGTTATGTTGAAATGGCTTTAACAGAGCTTGTTATAAATTTAAGGTATGCGCTCATGTCCTCGGCACTGAGTCAAAAAATAAAGCCCGGCACATCAGTGTTGCACCGACTTTTAATTGCCTTTGGAAATACCGACGAAATTTTTGCAGTTGCTACCTCGCAAAAGGGTTACGTTAGCCCTTATTTTTGTTATGGACTAACCACGTTACCTCTTATTGGTTGGACACTTGGCACATTTTTGGGTGTAATATCGGGTGGGCTTTTACCACAAAGAGCCATAAGTGCACTTAGCGTTGCCCTTTACGGAATGTTTATTGCAATAATTGTTCCTCCCGCAAGGAAAAACAAGGTTATTGCGGGAATAGTACTTATTTCTATGCTTTTAAGCACAGTATTTACATACACATCATTTTTAAAGCTCATTCCTTCTGGCTTTAGAATAATTATTTTAACCGTAGTTATTGCGGGTGCGGCGGCATGGCTTTTTCCCATAGAGAATTCAAATAGAAATGAAAAGGGGGAAGAGGTATGAGTGGAAATATTTATATCTACATAGCCGTTATGGCCGGCGTTACCTACCTTATACGCGCCTTGCCACTAACCCTTATAAGGCGGGAAATTAAAAATAATTTTATAAAATCCTTTCTTTACTACGTACCCTTCGTTACCTTGGCGGTTATGACTGTGCCCAGTATTTTAACCGAAACGGCAAGTATTTGGTCAGGCATGGCGGCGCTTATTACGGCACTACTGCTTGCCTATTTTGAAAAGGGACTTTTCCTAGTTTCGGTAAGCGCTTGTGCCGTGGTATTTTTGGTTGAACTATTTGTTTAGCTTAAATTTTAAAATGCTCTTAAAGGTTTTGCCTTTAAGAGCATTTTTTATATATCCCATTTAGGTATAAGTTCGGTGCCTATAGATTCCCTTTCTTGTAAAAAACCTTGAAGACCAAGTTCCTCAAAAAGCTCTACTGCCATTGAATAATCCTCTATATTTACTTCACCGCAAAGCTCTTCGGGCAGATTTTTGGCAACGGGGGTATATTGCCGCATAAGACTAACGTAAACACTGTCGCCAAAGTGCTTTGAAATTTGTCTTAAAACCTGCAACGTATCACTAAGCATGGTCGGTAACATTAGGTGGCGGATGATAACACCCTTTTTTAGTATACCATTTTGGTCTAAAATGGGAGCACCAACGTTTTGTACCATTTGCTTTATGGAGTCAGTAGCAGAGTCAAAATAGTCCGGGGCTTTAGAATACTTGCCGCTGTAATATGGGCTAAAATATTTAAGGTCTGTCAGAAAAATATCAACAGTTTCATTTAAGTTTTTAATAATTTCGGGCTTTTCATAGCCGCTTGTGTTGTAAACTACGGGGATATTAAGTCCCATTTCTCGGGCAATTTTTACAGAGTCTTTAATTATTGGCATATATTGGGTGGGGGTAACAAAATTTATGTTGTGCGCGCCATTCCCCTGGAGGTTTAGCATTTTAGCGCTAAGCTCTTTTGCAGAGTAAATTTTACCTTTACAGTTATGACCGCTTATTTCAAAATTCTGGCAGTAAATACAACCTAAATTACAGTGCGCAAAAAATATAGTGCCCGAGCCGTTTGTGCCCGAAATTATAGGTTCCTCCCCAAAGTGGAGAGCGGTTTTGCATACCTCTGCCTTATCGGTCGCACCGCAAAAACCCACCTCGTTTTTATTTCTGTTTACGCAGCAGTTTCTGGGACAAATATTACAGCTTGAAAATTCAGTATACAAAAAATCACCCCTATAGTGATTATATTATACACTATTTGGGGGATTTTTAAAAGGGTTATTTATCTGCAAAATCTATGCTTTCCTATGGTTGTAATAAGCGGTCTTGACCATATCCACCCGTTTGTGGCGGTGCTTGGATTAAAGTAATATATTGCTCCGCCCGATGGGTCCATACCGTTTAAAGCATCTCTTGCCGCTTTATAGGCGCTGTCAGCAACTGGCTTATCGAATTGGCCGTCGTAGAGACAACTAAAAGCGCCGTTTTGGTATATAACTGCTGAAACGGAGGAAGGAAAGGAGGGGTGTTCAACACGGTTTAAAACTACAGCACCAACCGCCACCTGCCCCACATATGGCTCGCCTCTTGCCTCTGCAGAAATAAGCCGCGCTAAAAGATTTAGCTCTGAGTCGGAGTATCCGTTGCCCGAAGAGTTTGTGGGCAAACCTATTTTTGCAAGTGTCTTAGGACCCGCTACACCATCGGGGGTAAGGTTATTCTTTTTTTGAAAGGCAATTACGGCGTTTTTGGTTTGCGTTCCGTAAATTCCATCAATAGCGCCCTTATAGTAGCCCCATTTTTTAAGGCGTGTTTGAATATTCTTTACCTCATTTCCTCGCGAACCCATTTTAGATAGGGCAGAAGCGGTAATGCCACCAAGTGTTAAGGTTATTATAACAACAACTAAAATTAAAATCAGTCCTCTTCGGTTGCGCATAAAAAATCTCCTTTTTTGTACTTAATAAGATTTTAACCAAAAGAATTAAAAATATTAAAATTTACTTTTAAAATGCGCTTGAATATGGTAAAATATAAATAGTTTAAAAAACTTTTAAAGGAGTTTGATAAAAATGGTAAAAAGAATTTCTTTATCCGCCATCCTTACCCTTGCTATCGGCTTTGTCGGTTATTACTTTTTTCTACCGCCGCTTCATATCAAAGCGGCCGAGTTTTGGACATTTTTGGGCTTTTTAATAGCAGTATTTTTGGTTTTATTTTTCCTCCCAAGAATTAAAAATAGCGTAAAGATTGAAAAAAACCATAAGATAGTTATTGAAAAAGGCGCAAAGGAAAAAATTCAGGCTGCCCCTAAAAAGATAAAGATAACTGTTTTAAGTATTTTGGCAATTATTTTGTGTGCTATTTTGGTTATTTTTATTTCTTCCTCTCCCATATTTAATGCGGCTAAATACCGCGCTCTTTTAGGTGTAAAGCAGAGCGATTTTGGTGATGATATTTCCGAAATAAAGCTATCACAAGTCCCTGTGGTTGACCGCGATACCGCAACAAGGCTTGGTAGCCGTAAAATCGGCGAGGTTGTGGAACTTGTTTCACAGTTCAACGTATCACCGCTTTATACACAAATAAATTATAAAGGTGTGCCTACAAGGGTTTCGCCCTTAGAATATGCCGATATTATTAAGTGGCTTGGAAATAGAAGTGAGGGTGTTCCTTACTATGTTACCATAGATATGGCAACACAGCAAACCGACCTTGTAAAACTCGAAAAGGGTATGAAGTATTTACCCAGTGAGTATTTCGGCCGTGATTTAATGCGCCACGTAAGGTTTAAATATCCCACTAAAATGTTTCAGTCCACTACCTTTGAAATTGATGATGAAGGCAACCCATTTTGGGCGGTTTCTTACTACGACTTTACCATTGGAATTTTGGGTGGAAAAGACGTTGTCGGTATTATTCTTGTAAATGCTGTTACGGGAGAGATGACCGATTATAAGGTAAACGAGGTTCCTAAATGGGTGGACACGGTTTATGACTCCACAATGCTTATTGAGCAGGCAAACTATTGGGGTAGCTACGTAAACGGATTTATAAATTCCATTTTCGGACAAAAGAACGTTGTTCGCACTACCGACGGATATAATTATATAGCATTCGATGATGACGTTTGGATGTATACCGGTATTACTTCGGTTGTGGATGATGCCTCCAATGTTGGATTTTTACTTGTAAACCTCCGCACCAAAGAAGCCAAGAGGTATGATATCAACGGTGCAGAAGAAATTTCCGCAATGCGCTCTGCCGAGGGTATGATTCAGGAAAAAGGTTACTCCGCTACCTTTCCAATACTTGTAAATGTTGCCAACACCCCCTCTTATTTTGTAAGCTTAAAGGATAATGCGGGACTTGTTAAAGCATATTCCTTTGTTTCGGTTTCCAACTATCAGATAGTAGGTGTTGGAGATACCATTGGGGGAGCAATGGATGAATATTTAAGACTTCTTAAAAGTATGGGCGTAAACACCGAAAGCGGAAGTGAAACAGTAACAGATGAAATTACCCTTACGGTAAAAGATATTTCGAGCGCTGTCTTAGAGGGTAATACAGTTTACTTTATTAAAACAACTGACGATGAGATTTATACTGTAAGTGTTACGGTTAGTGATAATTTGCCCTTTATAAAGGCGGGCGATACAATGACGGTTATCGCCGATAAAACGCTAAAGGTTATAAAAACCATAAAATAAATATTGAGGCCACTATGCCCACTCTTAAGAAGTGTGCATAGTGGCTTTTTTCTTTACTTTTATCTTTAAATGTGTTATACTACATATACTTAAAATTTAGGGAGTTTTTTATGGATAGATGTACGGAAATTGAGCGTAGCATAATAAAAAAATTCAGAAAAAATATATGGAATAGATTTGTTGAGGCGGTACAGTCCTATAAGCTTATAAACGAGGGGGATAGAATTGCCGTTTGTATTTCGGGCGGTAAGGATTCCTTTTTGCTTGCAAAGCTTATGCAGGAGCTTAAAATTCACGGGCACACGAATTTCGAGCTTGAATTTATATGTATGGACCCAGGTTATACAAAGGAAAATCGCGCCAAGATAGAGGAAAACTGTAAACTACTAAATATTCCCGTTACAATCTTTGAGTCTAATATTTTTGATGCAGTTTTAAATATTGAACAGTCGCCTTGCTATCTGTGTGCCAGAATGAGAAGGGGTTACCTTTATAGCTTTGCAAGGGAAAAGGGTTGTAATAAAATTGCTCTGGGACACCATTTTAACGATGCTATTGAAACAGCCCTTATGGGAATGCTTTACAGCGGTCAGTTCCAAACTATGATGCCAAAGCTTAAAAGTACCAATTTTAAGGGAATGGAGCTTATTCGCCCTCTTTACTGCATTAGGGAGGATGATATTAAGGCCTTTGCAAGGTATAATAAGCTTGAGTTTTTAAACTGTGCTTGTAAGTTTACCGAAAAGGTTGGAAACGCTATGAGTCAAAACGAAAAGGAAGAGGCTTCGAAACGTTATAAATGTAAGGAACTTATAAGGGAGCTAAAACTGGATAACGATTTAATTGACGTTAATATCTTCCGTAGTTTTCACAGGGTTAATTTAAATACAATAATCGGATATACAAAAAATGGGGAAGAGGTCAGCTTTTTGGATGAGTATTAAAAAATACCGATGGTGCATCGCGCCATCGGTATTTTTGCTTTATATTTATTCAACCGTTATGAAGGTTTCAAACCGCCCTTTTTCGTTTTTAATTACTATTTTGTGTTCGCCCGTTTTTGTACGGCTTCCAATACGCCACTTCCAGGTAATTCTGCCGTTTTTGTCGCTTACTTTATCTTCCAAACCTTTTGCCTCGCTTGGCTTTTCGGAATAGTAAACCAAAATTGAATAGTTGGTATTTGGCTCACCTTGCATTTCAAGTTCGGCCATTTGTCCGTTACCTACGGGGGTTGTAAGACTTAAAATTGTTACTGCAATAGTTTCCTTGGTTTCATCTTCATCCTCATCTTTGGTAATAACCTCACCTAAAGTGGTGCTGCTTGCGGCGGCTTCGGGTTTTAGCGTATCAGATGAAGTTTCTGCCTCGCTCGAAAGGTCGGTTTTAAAGATTATATTGTAGGATTCAGTTTTCGTATCCTTACCCTTAGAAAGGGCGGGGTAAAACGAAATTCCGCAAAGAACCACCAAAACTGCTAGTATTGTTGCGATAAATTCCTTTTCAAAAAGCTTTGAAATAAGGGCTTTAATGGGCTTAATAGGCATTACTAAGATTGCTGCTAAAAGCAAAAATATGCCCGAAGGGTGTAGGCCGTTTAAAAGGGAAAGGATTAAAAATACGGCCAATAAAATCCATAAAATAAAGTTTGGCATGGTAGCTTCACTAAACGCCGGGATTTACACCAAGCGCCATTATAATATAGAAGAAAATAACGGTCACAAGGGCATAAATTACCATAGGAATGGCGTTGATTTTAATTAGCTTACCCTCTCTGCCCGTAGTACCAATAGTAGCGCTTGCTGCAACTGCGTTATTAATACAAACCATATTACCAATAGCACCGCCTACACACTGCATCGAAACAATAAAAACAGTGGGAAGACCAAGGACCGTGGCGGTGTTGTATTGAAGATTTGTAAATAGGTTCATAGAAACGGTTGCAGATCCAGAAACAAAGGCGCCAAGTACACCAATAAAGGGGGATATAAGAACGTAAAGTTCTTTTCCTACCTTTGCAAGAGCACCTGCCATTTCATCCATCATACTAACCCCAGCAGCGTTTTTAAACTTCATAATCTCAACTAGGGCAAGACCAAATAAAAGGGCAAGAGCAGCACCTGAAACTTGCTTTAATGTGTCCTTCCAAGAACGCTTAATTTCTTCAAAGCTCATTTTGTGAATTAGATTGGTTATAAGGGCTACTATTACGAAGAAGGTGCCGGGCAGATAAGCCCATTTAAGGCTCCAATCTAAATTATCAAAACCAAAAAGGTTGTTTAATTTAATAACAAAGGGCGCACCACTTGTGAGTAGTGATTTTATACCAAGCTGTGGTATACGGGTTAGGACTAAAATAAGTGCAATTAAAAGGTAGGGAACCCAAGCTTTAATAAGTGACATATTGCTCTCAGCTACGGGGGTTACCTTGCTTGTTGCAAGCCAGGATTTATCCCAATTCTTTTCATCCCCAAAATTCCAAGTATCTTTGGGAACCAAAAAGCCCTTTTTAGCCGCTATAACAGTAATTAAAATGGAGATAAGTGATGCTAAAAGTGATGCAAACTCATAGCCTATGAAAATTGCAGTAAGAAGTAGCGGAACGGCAAAGGTAAGGCCTGTAAAAATTGCAAAGGGCGCGGCTTTAAGCGCCGGTTTGAAGGATTTTTCTTGACTAAAAAATTTGGTGGTCATCATCAAAACAATAAGGGGTAAGAACAAACTCATTATAGCGTGGGGAAGAGCAGTCCAAAGCGCAAACTGTGAAGTATACTCCGCATTTCCTGAAAGGTTCAAAAGACCAAGTGCTGCAGTAACGGGTGTGCCAACTGCACCGAAAGAAACGGCAGTAGAGTCAAAAACAAGTGTTATCATAGCGGCGGCCATTGGAGGAAAACCAAGGGAAACAAGCAGTGGTCCTGCCAAAGCGGCGGGTGTACCAAAGCCGGCGGCGGACTCTATAAAAGAGCAAAAGGAAAAGCCAATAATGCAGGCCTGAACACGCTTGTCAGGGCAAATGTTCATAAAACCGCGGTTAATGGCGGAGGTTGCACCCGAAGCTTTTAGGGTGTTCATAACAAGTATTGCGCCTAAAATTATAATAAGCACGTCGAACGAACTAAGCATACCGTAAACCGAGCTGGCTAAAATGGCGGTTATATCTATCTTCCAAAAGAAGAAAGCAAAAGCGCCTGCAAGTATAAGCGAAATGAATAGACATCTCCTTGCCGGCCAGTTAAATACCATCATTAAAATTAGTGTTGTAAGAATGGGCAAAAATGCTAAAAATGCTAACATAAAGGCCTCCTAAAAAATATACAAACTTATAATATCATACCCGCTAATTATAGCAAAAAAGCGAGGTCTTGTCAATTTTAAAGACAAAGTTTAATTCCCATTTTTTAAAATTTTGACTATTTAGATAAGTTTTGTTAAAAAGCAACTCCTATTTCGAATAAAATGTCTACTTTTTAGATATGTTGACTTTTTTATAAGATATATGATATTATATTATGTAAAGGTCGGGAGGTGTTTTTGTGGAAGGAGAATACGGTAGTTTTACTTCACTGAAAATCCACTACGCAAAGTATGTTGGTGAGATTATCCAGTCGGCTATGGTGGCCGAATATGGTGATGAGGCCTTCGCAAAATTTGTTGAGTTTTCCGAAAAGCAGGTTGCGGGAACAAGAAATCCTCCTGCCTCAAGGGGTTCTGAAAGTTTCGCCGATTTGGACTGGCAGGCCTGCAATACAACCTTTAGGTTTTTATCCGATGTAAAGAAGTTGGTTTTCAGTCACCAAAATTTAGATGAACAGTTTCATAAAGTTTGTACTCAGCTATGCACTAAAATGAGCGACCTTCGTAATATTTTGTCCCACGAGCCGGGCAGTACTGATATTAAGGAATTAATTAAGGCACAGCTTGACGCCGCTCTTTATATGGACCAGTTTCTATCTATGGCCTTTGTAAAGGCAACCGATGAAAATTCCCTTAGCTATGCGGCTAATTTCCATAAGGAATATTTACAGTTTTCCGAGCGTATGAGCAAAAATTGGTATTTCCTTTCAGACTATTTAACCAGAGAAAATTATAACTACGAGCGCTTTCCTAACGTTTGTATTGCCGCAGGCATTGAGTGCCGCTGCGATGACGGACGTTTAATGTTCCGTTCGGCCGATATTGGGCGCGATTTAAATACCCTTAAAAATAATTTGGCCTACTCCAGTGAGATTAATGCATCACATGAAAAGGAAGGGTCGTACGAAAAGGAAAAGCCAAAAAACAAAAAACTTATTATAATTTTGGTTGTAGCAGTATTGTCAATAATTTTTTTATCTGCTATGTTTAGTGGTATAATTAGTGCAATGTCTAAGCTTGGCAACAAAGAAAGTGCGGGCAATGGGGAAGATAGACTCAATACTTCATCCGGGCCAAACATTCATTTTGGTGATAACAATACAAGTTCAACTATTACACAGCTTCCTAACCAGAATATCCAAACCCAATCTGTACCTTCTACTACAGGTGAAAATCAAATTAAATCCGAGCATCAGTCGGCAATTAAATCCCTTAAATATGGTAGCGATCTTGCTCTTCAAAACCAAACCCTTACCGTCAGGGTGGGTGAATACGTTGCACCTCCAAGCTCCAGTGTTTGGCTTAACGGCACAATATATTCCGAAGACACCAGTATCGCAGTAGGTGAGGATACCCTGGTAAAGGGTATATCCAAAGGCGAAACCTACATAATTTATGAAAGTAAGCTTGGCACAACAGCCGCTTATAGAGTTGTGGTAAAATAATTAAATATGTAAAAACCGCTGATTTTAACTCGGCGGTTTTCGTTATACAAGAAGAGCCTCGGCACGCGTTTGCGTGTCGAG
>JAZQSV010000037.1:0-2467 GCA_045630265.1 Acutalibacteraceae bacterium | reverse complement strand
GTGAGTACGTAAGCCACCAAAAAGGCAAAAATATTTATAATTGCAAGACTTGTAACGGTAAAAATTGCCGTATAAACAAAGGAGCGTATGAAGTTTGTGTCACGAAAAACGTTAACGTAGTTTTTAAGGCCTACCCATTTTGCATCGCTTATAAGACGAAAATCGCAAAATGAAAGATAGATGCCCTGTATAAACGGCCATACAAAGCCAACAGCAAAAGCCGAAACCATGGGAAGCAAGAAAAACCAACTCCAACGAAGCATAGGCTTTTGAAGGGCATTTTGAGAATGGCGCATTTTTTTCATTTTTTAAAAGTCTCCTTTTGGATTTTTGAAGGAAAAATCAGGCGAGGAGGTGAATCTCTCGCCGCCTCGCCCGTGAGTTAATTAGTTGCTACTAAGGTTTAAAATTATTTGTTAATTTCTTTATATTGGGTGGCCCAACCGTCTACAAAAGCGGTTTTAACCTTTGCCCAGTTGGCATCGCTTTGGTCTGAGTTATATGCGTTAAGCGCAGATACTAAAGCCTTGCGGTAGGCGTCTACGTTGGGTTGGAAATTGGTAACCCAATCCATTGTGTAGTGGCCGTTAACACGATGCTTTTCAGCGACGGAAAGGAAGTTGTTGGTTGATTTTGCGGCATTTTTGTAGGGCATAATTCCAAAAGTATCAACCAATTTGCGTGAAGCCTTCTCGTTGGTTACACACCATACCATAAAGTCCATAGTAGCCTTTTGGTCGGCTTCGCTCGCTTTGGAATTGATTGCCCAACAGTTTTCGGTACCACAGTTAAGGCCTGCTTTTTCTTCGCCCTCGACACCTGCATAGTAAGGAATCATTGTGGCGTTTGGCACCGATTCTGAAAGGTTGGCATATTCCCAAGAACCGTTCACATAAAAAGCGGCTTCCCCTTTTTTGAACTGGTTAGCGGCATCGTGACCGCCTGTGGCCAATTCTTTGGGACTTGTTACACTGTTGTTAATGCAAAGGTCATAAAGATTTTTAAAGTTTTCCATATATTTACCGCTAATAGAAGGGGGACATTCCTTCCAGCCGCCCGCATCGCGCGATTCATAGTAGTATGCAAGGTTCGCCATATGACCTGTAAATCGCCATGAAGAAGAATCATCCATATCGGAAGCGGTAAAAGCATCAAAGCCTAATTCCTTAGCGCGCTTGTGAATATCTTTGGCAATCTTTTTTAAAGTTTCAAAATTTTTGATATCTTCCACCTTATAGCCGGCTTTTTCAATTAAGGTTGGGTTAACGATAATGCCGTAGCATTCATAGCAATATGGAATAGAAACAAGCTTGCCGTCTTTATCATATAAGTTGTAGTTTTCGGTATTAAGCTGCTTAGCAATGGCTGAATCTTTAAGGTTTATAGCATAATCCTTCCATTCCTTAACGGCGGCTTGGTTGCCAATAATAAAAAGGGTGGGGGATTCTTCTTTTTCCATTTCGGATAAAAGGGTTTGGTTGTAGGTGCCTGAAGCCGCGGTAACAATTTTAACGTCTATACCGGTTTCTTCGGTGTACATTTTGGCTACTTCTTGAAGCGTTTTGTCAGATTCAGGTTTAAAGTTTAGCCAGTAAACACGGCCGGTTTCGGTTTTGCTACCCGAACAGCCTGCAAACAAGCCAATACAAAGGATAGCAACTAATAATAGGGATAGTGCTTTTTTCATTGGTTTTTCTCCTTCACGATTTTTATTTCCACACCTTTTGGTGTAAAAATTGATTCTGGTATGATTTAAGGATTGTGCACATTAAGGCTTTCAGTTTCTATTATAGGATTTTTGTTAAATATTATGCCTTAATTTTCAACCTTTCAGTAATTTTGTCCGTATTATTATGCGCATTTTTATTGAAATACACGTTATTCTAATAAAACGAAAAATTTTTTAAAATAAAAAAAGACCAAGCAAAACTGCTTGGTCTAAGTCGTTAGTATTCTTTTTACCAATATCCGAGTTCTTGGCCCCTTGTGTGAAGTAATTTTGCTAAGAGAAGGTAGCCGTTTTCGTTGAGGTGAACATCTGTAGCACTGTTATTAAGTCTTAAACAGGGTGGAATAATTTTTTGGCTTGATGCAATTTGGGTTTTGTCAAGGTCGGTTAAATTAAGGTGAAGTGTATCTTCAAGAATGGATTGGTCTGTTGCGGCAGCTCTAAAGTCGATTGCTTTATCGCCAAAAGCAGCGATAAAGTATTTGGTAAAGGTATTGCTGGTCCAGAAAGGAATAATAACCAGATAGTTATCGTTGCCACGGTAATCTATCATTTGCTGGTGCTGTGCAATAAGTGCTTTATAATTGTTCTTGTTACTGCCGTAACCACCGTTACAACCCATAAGGTAAATATCGCAATGGTTTGTTTTGGCAAGGTCTGCCGAAGCAAATTTGGCTTCGGTACCTTTTTCTATTGTAAGAGCGGAATCAAAACCGCTGGTTCTTTGGAGGTAAACCT
>JAZQSV010000036.1:0-32064 GCA_045630265.1 Acutalibacteraceae bacterium | reverse complement strand
GGTACGTTATTGCTCTTTGCCTTTGCGATAAGGTCACGAAGCTTAGAGTTGCTTGCGGGATCGGGACCGCCAGCCTTGATAGCGATGGCGATTTCTTTGCCTATCTTGGTGAAGACCTTGGCGCGCTGTGCGTCACTCTTCTCCTTCTTGTGCTTTATGTTACTCCATTTGGAATGTCCTGACATATTATTTTACTCCTTAAAACTCAGCTGTTTGCCGTTTTTATTTTTTCAAGTATTTCGTCGGCCTTTTTATTGCTTTCCAAAATACCCTTTTTATTTTCAATAAGGGTGCCCTTTACAATACGCTTTGAAACCAACAGCTCCTTTGGCCACCTATATTCTGCGGACGTAAGCCCTGCTTTGGGCAAGGTTAAAATTTCACTTTCGGTAAGCGGAAGATATTTGCCATTTTCTTCGGACAGGCCCCTCTCCTCAAAAAATCCGCCGTCGATAGCGCCGTCGAGCCACTCAAAACACTCTTTATCCATAAAATAAAGCAAAACCTCTTGTTCGCCCGTTACAATAGACTGAATTTCCCTTTTCTTTGAGTCAACCCTGGCCCTTGTGCTACCGGTTTTGCTAAAGGTACAGTCTACAAGTTGAATATTAACCTCACCATCACCATTTTGGTCTGTGCAATATTTTAAAAGTTCTTTTTCCATTGCCTTAACCTGTACGGGTAGCATTTCTACCGAAGATGTTGCCAAAATAAACTGATAGTCATAGTTTGTTCTTCCGCTACACTGGGTTATACAGACCGCAAGTGTGATTAAAGCGACTAAAAGGAAAATGGTATGAATTTTATAATAATACCAAAAATGCTCTACCCATTTTTTAAAGCCCTTTGGTTTTATCTTATTTTCTCCTGCCATTTTTTGCTCCACAAAATTTTATTTTTAGGCACATATTAACGGCCCTACCAACACATTATAACACCATTTATTTTCTTTTTCAAGGAGTAGGAAAAACATTTTAAAATTTGTAAATTTTTTAAATTATCAAAACTGAATAAAGAGGCTTTAAAAGACAAAAATATAAATAACAACTTTATGGAAAGGAATGGAGCGCGGCTCCAATGAATAGTATGAAAAAGGATAAACTTATTAAATTTTTAAACGGCAAAGGATTTTACGTGGCTCTTGGAATATGTCTTGTTGCTACTGCGCTTTCGGTATGGGGCGGCTACTCTTCGGTTAAAAAACATTCTACAGCCAATATTTCTTCTGAAAATTCTCCTACGCCAAGCCCCGATACCTCTTCTGAAACTCCACTGACGGTTGATACCCCCAAGGATAACGTTCCTGATGAACGAGAAAATGAGAGCAGTGAGGAAAGTAGTACCGACAACCTGCAAAGTGCCGAGAAAACCACCGTACCCACCGCAAAATATTTTATCTACCCCGTAAACGGCGAGGTTATTAAAGATTTTTCAGCCACCGAGTTACAGTTTTCGCTTACCTATAACGATATGCGAATTCACACAGCCCTTGATATTGCGGCCGACCTTAAAACTGCGGTAAATTCGGCAGGAGATGGCATTGTAACCTTTGCTGGAAAAGACCCCTTGCTTGGCTACACGGTAAAAATTGACCACGGAAACGGAATAACTGCAGTTTATGCAGGGCTTGCCGAAGCTGTAAAAGTAAAATCGGGCGATAGTGTTTTGGCTGGAACCAACATTGGAGCTATTGGTGTTGTAACTATGGAATGTGTTGACGCGCCTCATCTTCACCTTGAATTTTACGATAACGGCACACCCGTTTCCCCCTTAACACTACTTTCCAAAAAATAACCTGCCTCCGCCATCGTTTAGAGGCACAAAAAATCCCCCTGCGCAATCTACTTGCGGCGGGGGATTTTTATTTAATGCTTAATTATTCCTTTTCGGCTCTGGCCTTTTCAATAATTTTTGCCTGCACCGGTGCCGGTGCATCCTCATACCTGGCAAATTCTAAAGTAAAAAATCCTCGACCCTGTGTTATAGAGCGCATTGCTGTTGAAAAATCGCCCATTTCGGCCATTGGTACTTCAGCCATAACCTCCTGCCTATGTCCCGCAATAGGATTCATACCAATAACCCTACCGCGGCGTTTATTGATATCGCCTATAATGTCACCCAAGCTATCATCGTCCACGGTAGCAGTAAGGGTACCAATCGGTTCCAAAATAGTAGGAGAAGCGCTTGGAATACCCTCTCTGAAAGCAATACCGGCAGCAGTTTTAAAGGCCATTTCGGAGGAGTCAACAGGATGGTAAGAGCCATCAACCAAAACCGCTCTTACACCCACCATTGGGTAGCCCGCA
Organism: Acutalibacteraceae bacterium; assembly: GCA_045630265.1. GTDB lineage: Bacteria > Bacillota > Clostridia > Oscillospirales > Acutalibacteraceae > UMGS1279. Next base: position 29,758 of record JAZQSV010000036.1, on the reverse strand, counting down.
AGTGTGCCGTGAGCCATAGAGTCAAGCAGGCCCTTTTCAACTGCAGGGAAGAAGTTTTTGGGAACCGCACCACCAAAAACCTTTTCCTCAAATACAAGCCCTTCGCTATCACAAGGAGAAAATTCGATCCAAACATCGCCAAACTGTCCGTGTCCGCCCGACTGCTTTTTATGTCTACCCTGCACCTTAACCGATTTTCTAATGGTTTCTCGGTATGCAACTGCAGGGGCCTTAAGGTCAACCTCAACGCCGAATTTATTTTTAAGCTTTGAAACGATAACGTCTAAATGCTGCTCGCCAAGGCCCGAAAGGACAGATTCTTTGGTTTCCGAATCTACCTTAAAGGTAACAGTTGGATCCTCCTCGGCCAAGCGGCTAAGACCCGAAGCAATTTTTTCCTCGTCACCCTTTTTCTTAGGATAAACGGCCATAGAAAGACTGGGTGCAGGGAAAGGAATGGTTTTTGCTGTAACCTGCTCGCCAACGTATAAAGTATCACCCGTAATTACGTTACCAAGCTTGGAGGCGCAACCAATATCACCTGCAGTAATAACCCCAGTATCCTCCTGCTTTGCGCCGCAAATGTACTGTAGCTTAGAAAGGCGCTCTTCCTCGCCCGTCCTTGCAACCTTAAGCTTCATATCGCCCTTAAGCTCGCCCGACAAAACCTTAAAGTAGGAAAGTTTACCAACAAACGGGTCGGCAATTGTTTTAAAAACAACTGCAGCGGCCGGTTTTGTGGCGTCGCAAGGAATATCACCCTGCTTTTCCGCGGGGCTGGGTAGAATTTCGGTAAGAATATCCATCATAGGCACAATACCGTGTCCAAGCTGGCCTACGCCACTGAAAACAGGACAAATATCGCCCGAGATAACACCCTTTTTAAGGGCAGATAAAACCTCTTGCTCGGTAAATTCTTCACCCATGAAATACTTTTCCATAAGCTCTTCATCAGCCGAGGCAACCGCTTCCAACATCATACTACGCATGGCGGTAACGTTATCATCCATAATCGCGGGGACCTCTTTAGCGGTTATTCCGTCGAAGGTGTAGCCCTTACCATTTATAAGGTTGACGTAGGAAAGAACGTGGTCGCCCTCACAAACGGGAACAAACACAGGGCATATAACGGTACCGTAACGACCGGTTAAAATAGAAATAATGCGATAAAAATGGGCGTGGTTAGAATCCAGTTTGGAAACGAAAAACGCAACCGCTTTGTTATGTTCCCTTGCAATCTCAAAGGCCTGCTCTGCACCAACCGTAAGACCCGATTTGCCCGAAAGCACAATAAGTGCCGATTCAGCGGCGGTGAGTGCTTCGCGGGTGCCGGCCGCAAAGTCAAAAAGGCCGGGTGCATCTAAAAGATTTACCTTATAATCCTTCCAAGGAGCAGGGAAAACCGCAGTAAGCACAGAGGTTCCTCTCTTTTTCTCCTCAGCGTCAAAATTAAGCAAAGACGTGCCATCAGATGTTTTACCAATACGGTCGCTCTTTCCTGCTGCAAACAAAATAGCGTCGGCAACGGTGGTCTTGCCCGAATTAGCGTGGCCAAGCAAAGCTAGATTTTTGATTTTTTGAGTAGAAAACTCTTTCATTTTGGAAACCCCATTTCATTAAAATATGTAAATAATAGGCAATTTTTGTCATTTAAACCTCTTTGCCTATCAATCAATACAATTTTAGCACACTTTATTGTAATTTTCAACTAAAAATATTAACATTTTTTAATTTTTTTGTTAATTTTGAATATAATATGCACAAAAATACCGCCGCTTAGGATTTTAAGCGGCGGTAAAGCAAGTATCAAAAAATTATAACCCGAATTTATTAGATTTTTTCTGCTACTTCAAAAATTCTTGCAGGCAAATCTTCCTCTGCGCAAGAAACTGTGAATACGTAGTTGGTATTGCTTTCCTCCGCAGCAGCAGAAAGGCGTACAAAGAAATCTGCAAGTGCTTCATAATCTCTAATGCCAAGACGAAGAGTTGCATCTACAAAGATGTCGGTAACGTCATGGTTAGAGGAATGAATGCCGCAAAGAAGAGCATAAAGTTCACCGTAGCCGCTAATACCGTATGCTTCAGCATCAATAAGACGTGCTTTGTGAGTGATGCTATATGTTAAGGTGTCACCCTTTTCTACGCAAACAACATTGCCCTTGCTAGACTCCACAGTAGTATTTACGAGATCAATTAGCTTTTTAGTTTTGCCCGAGCCCTTGTTTCCGATGATAAGTTTAATCATGTTTGTCACTCCTTGATTTTTTTTGGAGAATTTCTCCTATAAAACCGCAAAAATTTAATCTTACGGTGATATACTGTTTTTAATTTAGAGCCATTTTAAAAGCTCTTCTCTTTGTTTTTCATAACCCGGTTTGCCGAGTAATGCAAACATATTTTTCTTGTAGCTTTCAACACCCGGTTGGTCAAACGGGTTAACGCCGAGCATATATCCCGAAATGGCGCAGGCCTTTTCAAAGAAATATATAAGTCGGCCCAAATTTTCTTCGTTGGCGCTCGAAACCTCAATAATAACACTTGGAACACCACCGCTTGCATGTGCTAAAAGTGTGCCCTGAAGCGCTTTTTGGTTTACAAAAGACATTGTTTTTCCGGCTAGAAAATTAAGCCCGTCGCCGTTTTCTGCTTCCTCGTTTATAGCAAGGTCGCTGCCACAGTCTTTAATATCCACAACCGTTTCAAACATAAGTCTGTGCCCGTCTTGAATGTACTGACCCATAGAATGTAGGTCGGTTGAAAAGATTACGCTTGCAGGGAAAAGACCCTTACCGTCCTTGCCCTCGCTCTCGCCAAAAAGCTGCTTAAACCATTCGGCCATCATAGTAAATCTTGGCTCATAACTGGCCAAAAGTTCTATGCTTTTACCTTTATTATAAAATGCATTTCTAATAACTGCATATTTGTAGCAAGAATTGTTTTGAAGGTCAAAATCCTTGTATTCTTCAGCAGCTGCCGCAGCACCCGCCATTAAAGCGTCAATATCCGCGCCCGAAACTGCAATAGGTAAAAGCCCAACTGCAGTAAGCACCGAAAACCTGCCGCCAATGTCGTCCGGAATAACGAAGCATTCATACCCATTTTGGTCGGCCAGCGCCTTTAAGGTACCCCTTGCCTTATCGGTTGTACAGTAAATGCGGCTTGCTGCCTCTTTTTTGCCATACTCCTTTTCAAGGTATTCTCTAAATACCCTGAAAGCAATAGCAGGTTCTGTAGTGGTGCCGGATTTTGAAATAATATTAACCGAAATTCTTTTGCCCTTACAGATTTTAAGAAGCTCGTTCAATGCAGAACCGCTTATACTGTTGCCTGCAAAATATATTTCGGGAGTGTTTTCCCTTAATAAATTGTAGTTTTGAGAGTTTAAAAACTCGATAGCGGCGCGGGCGCCCAAATAAGAACCACCAATACCGATAACAATTAAAACATCACTATCATTTTTGATTTTGTCTGCCGCCTTTTTAATACGGGCAAATTCCTCTTTATCATAATCGAAAGGAAGATTCAGCCAACCTAAAAAATCATTACCAAGACCGTTTCTTTCTTTAAGCTTTTGGTGGGCAGAATATGCGGCGCTTTCAAGTGCCTTTAATTCGCCCTCACTTAGAAAGTTCATTGCATATTTATCGTTAAACACTATCGACATAATACTAAAACTTACTTCCCTTCTTTTCCTATATTTATTGTACAATATTTTGGCAAGATTTTCAATAGAGATTTTTAAATTTGTGCAATAAACCAAAAAATAAACCCTTTATTTTAAAAACGAAAATTTAACCTACATAAAAACTGCGCCTTAAGGCACAAGTGCTGCCTGCATAAGCTTTATTAATAGCCCGAAAAAGCTAAGTTTTTGAACCTCGTTTGCGGCGGTTATGTCTATTGTTCCTACCTTTTCGCCCGCAAGATAAATTTCGGCTACGCCTATTTTATCTCCTTTATTTATGGGAGCGGTAAGCTCTTGATAGGGCAATATTTTTGTTTCTACCTTTCCCTTATTTCCCTTTTCTATAAGAAGCTGTAAACTTTTTATGGCTTCGGGAATAACCTTTTTGGTCATTCCTTTTTTACATTCAAGCTCACCCATTCCCGTAAGGTCTGCAGTAACCTTCATAAATTCCCAATTAGCAAAGCCAAAATCTAAAAGTTTTTTGGCGCCTGAAAAGCGTTCGTTACTGTTTTCCCCGTTCATAACCACCGCAACAAGCTCCATACCATCCCTCTCGGCGGTGGCCGAAACACAACAGCCCGCCCCCGAAGTGGTGCCGGTTTTCAGCCCCGTCGCGCCATTATAATATCTTACTAGCTTATTTGTATTGACAAGCTCACTCTTGCCGTCACGCAGAGCATCCATCCAAACGGTAGAGTATTTTTTAATAAGGTCGTGCTTTATAAGAGCCGAGGACATAATAGCTACGTCCCTTGCAGTGGTAAGGTGCCCCTCTGCATCCAGACCGCAGGCATTTACAAAGTGTGTGTTTGTCATACCGAGCTCTTTTGCCTTTTCATTCATTTTTAAAACAAAGCTTTCTTCGCTGCCTGCTACAAGCTCGGCCAGTGCTACGGTGGCATCATTGGCACTTGCAATTACCGAAGCATGGAGCATTTCATCCACCGTCATAATCTCGCCTACCTCAAGCCATATTTGCGAGCCGCCCATACTTGCCGCGTGTTCGCTTGTAACAACCTCAGTGGAGAGGGTTATACTTTCGTTCTCAATGGCCTCCATTACAAGCAACAAGGACATAATTTTTGTAATCGATGCAGGCGGCAACTTTTGGTCGGCATCGGCTTCGTATAATACCGTACCCGTTTTTGGCTCCATAAGTATAACCGATTTTGCCTTTATATCCAAAACAGTATTACTGTTTGCGGGTAGTGAAATGTTACAAAGCAAATCCTCGCTATAATGCTCAGTAGAAAGTGCGCTCTTTTGCTCGGCGCTTACCGCAAAACTTCCCAAAACTATTATTGCCAATAAAAAAGATACTAACCCCTTTAGCTTTAAAAACATGAAAAACACCTTCCCTTTACTTAATTTTAAGTATATGAAGGTGTTTTATTTTTAATAACCTAGCATCTCGGCGCAGATGATGACCTTAACCCTACCATCGTCCTTTTGTTTTCCAAGGACAAGATAGTTTCTGCAAATTCTATCACTTGACTGACAACCGTCGTTAAAGGTGTTGTTTATATTTTGTGTAATAGCAAAGCATTTACCTGTTTTACTGCAGGGAGTGTTCTTACAAAGTCGTACTGTGTTTTTAGGCGCGGCAATGGTTTTTACCCTTATATCCGCCTCTTTTAAATCTTTAACTATTTTATTGGTTCCTACTAAAAATATAACCTTTTCCGGGCCAAAATTCAAGGCTGCCAAACGGTTACCCGTACCGTCTACGTTATAAAGCTCGCCACCCAAGGTAACCGCATTGGTGGAGGAAAGATAAACGTCAGCCGTTAAGCTTTGTTTTAAAACCTCGTATGCTTCATTTTTGGTTATGTTCTCTTTATGGCGGTCTAAATAGTTATAATCACCACTTTTAAGAGCTTCCAAAACTCCGCACTCCTTTAGCGAAGCCGAACCGCCCGCCGCAACAGTAGAGCCCTTTGGAATAAAGGAAAGCAGTAATTCCAGCGCCTCTTCCTTAGTATTTACAAAATGGGCTTCCATTCCGTTTTTCTTTAAGTTTTCAAGGGTAATTTTGATATCTTCATTCATTTTAAACACCGCCTAAAGCTTAAATTTAAAGTTCTATACTATTGTTCCACCACCAAGAAGGGTGTCGCCGTCATAAAAAACTGCGGCCTGCCCCGGCGCCGGCGCCCTTTGGGGATTTTCAAACTCCGCAAGCACCGTATTTTCATCCAAGGGGTGAATGGTGCACTGCTCTTCTCTTTGTCGGTAACGTATTTTACCGCTACATTTTATCGGGGCGGTAAGCGTGTCAAAAGCGCTAAAGGTAGCCGAGTTTACAATTATTCTTTTCGTAAAAAGTAACTCCTCATCACCCAGTATTACACTTTTATTTTCTATATCCTTTTTAACGACAAACATTGGTTTTCCAAAGCCCATTCCAAGGCCTTTTCTTTGACCTATGGTATATTTTTCTGTGCCCTTATGTGTACCTAAAACCTTGCCACTGCCATCTACAAAATTTCCTATGCTTAAAGGCAGATGGTCATAGCCTGTAATAAATTTTGCATAGTCGCCGTCGGGCACAAAACAAATATCCTGACTGTCAGGTTTATTGGCATTAGAAAAACCGTTTTGCTCTGCAATTTTTCTAACCTCTTCCTTACTTAAATCCCCAAGCGGGAAAAGCGTGTGGGAAAGGGTTTGCTGGCTTAACATATAAAGCACGTATGTCTGGTCCTTAGCTTTGTCCTTTGGTTTTGTAAGAAAATATCTGTCCCCAACCTTTTCTATTTTTGCATAATGCCCCGTAGCAATAAAATCGGCCGAAAGCTCGGCTAATTTATTTTCCATTTCCTTAAACTTTATATATCTGTTGCATTCTATACAAGGGTTAGGGGTTTTGCCTAATCGGTAGTCCCTTACAAACCGCTCCATAACAAAGCTTTTAAACTTTTCTTCAAAATCAAAAGTGAAGTGTTTAAATCCCAAATTTTCACAAACCTTTGCAGCATCTACAGCGTCCACCATTGAGCCACAAAGCTTTTGGCTTTCACCCGAACTTATGCTATGAAGTTTTAAAGTCACACCTAAAGGATTATAGCCGCTTTCTTTAAGTAAAAGCGCGGCGACCGAAGAATCAACACCGCCGCTCATACCAATCAGCACAGATTTTTTATCCGTATTTTTAAGCATAATTATCCCTCCGGGATAGAGCGATATATCTAAGCACGTTTTTGAAAAGTGGATTTTCGCTCTAACCTATACCGTTTTATAAGGTCCGTAAATATCAAGCATTTCACTACTTAAACTGCCATCTTTATTATAGACGTTGAGATTGGGCATAATTCGCATACCCTTTCCACCCTTAAGCCGACCCGAAACTAACACAAGCCACGGCTCGCACCCTTCGGTTTTGCAAACAAGGCGAAGAAGCTTTGGTTCGATACTATTCTCGGTCATTAGCGAAATAATTTCGCCAAGTCGTTCGGGGCGTTGGCATATGCAAAGGCGCCCGCCGTATGTTAAAAGCCCCGCCGCCGCCTTTATAACATCGGCCAAATCGCAAAGGGTTTCGTGTCTTGCCGCTAAATCCGCCTTTGTTTCACTTGGTATACCTGCGCCACTTGCCTTATAGGGCGGGTTGCAGGTAACCAAATTATAGTAACCTTTTTTGAGATGCTCGAAGGGTCTTTTAATATCGCCCTTAAAAACCTCGCACCTATCACCAAATCCATTTATTTCTATAGACTGTTTCGCAAGCGAAACGGCCTCGTCTGAAATTTCAAGCCCCTCTGCCCTGGCTACCGCATTATCCCGAAGCCAAAGCATTGGGATAATTCCACAACCTGTTCCTAAATCTACTGCTACTTCACTTTTTTTAGGCGCGGCAAAGTTTGAAAGCAAAACTGCGTCGGTGCCAAATGTGTGATTTTTGGAAACTAAAATCTCTATGCCGTTTCCAAGTGGCTGTAATGAAGTATTTGAAGTATTTAAAACATCCATACCTATACCTTGTGCCACTTAACGCCCGTGGGGGAGTCTTCAAGCACAATTCCCATTGACTTTAAATCATCACGTATTTTATCAGCAAGAGCAAAATCTCTATTCTTTCTGGCCTCGGTACGCTTTTTAATTAACTCCTCAATATCGGAGTCTAAGAGTTCTTTTTCCCTATTATAAACAAGACCTAAAACAGAGGTAAGCTCATCAAAAAGTTCTTTTGCCGCTTTAATGGTTTCTTTCTTTGGATTTTCACTGAGCATTATATTAATATCCTTAACAAGTGTAAATACTGCGGCAAGTCCGTCGGCGGTATTAAGATCATCATCCATAGCAGCTATAAATTCTGCCTTTCTTGCCTCTAAAAACTCAGGTGCTTCTCCGCCCTCTTCAGCGTTTTTAAGGGCAAACTCCATATTATCAAGGCAGGTGTAAAGACGCTCAAGCGCATTTTTAGACTGCACCAAAATGTCTACACTGTAGTTAATTGGGCTACGATAATGCGAAGAAATCATAATATAACGAATGGGCTCGTAGCCAAACTTTTCCGCAACCTCCCTGACTGTAAAGAAGTTGCCAAGCGATTTTGACATTTTGCGATTATCAACGTTTATATAGCCGTTATGCATCCAGTATTTAGCAAATGTGCAACCGTTAGCGCACTCCGACTGTGCAATTTCGTTTTCGTGGTGGGGGAAAATAAGGTCCTGACCGCCGCAGTGTATATCAATAGTCTTGCCTAAGAATCTGCCCGCCATAGCAGAGCACTCTATATGCCATCCGGGACGACCGTTGCCGAAAGGCGACTCCCAAAAAGGTTCGCCCTCCTTGGCGCCTTTCCAAAGGCAAAAGTCCATTGGGTTTTCCTTATGTTCGGCAATATCTATTCGTGCACCCGCCTCTAAATCCTCAAGCGGCTGATGAGAAAGCTTACCGTATTCCGAAAACTTGGTAGCACGGAAATATACGTCGCCATCCGCCGCATACGCAAAGCCCTTTTCTATAAGGGTAGCAATTATATTTATAATTGCATCAATATTTTCGGTAGCTTTGGGATGGGTGGTGGCTTCACGAACGTTAAGGCCCTTTGCATCGGTCCAAAACTCAGCAATATACCTCTTTGCTACTTCGGGAACTGTAGTACCCTCTTCGTTTGCTTTTTTAATAAGCTTATCATCAATATCGGTAAAGTTTTGAACAAAGTTCACCTTATTTCCTCTATACTCTAAATACCTACGAAGTACGTCAAAAACGCAAAGGGGACGCGCATTTCCTATATGAATAAAGTTGTAAACGGTAGGGCCGCAGGCATAGATTTTAAACTCCTTTCCGTCAAAAGGAATGAGCTCTTCTTTTTGCCTTGTCATTGTATTAAAAATTTGCATTTATATTCCTCCAAGCACTTTTGCTAATTTTCTTTGTTTTGTTCTTTTGCCTTTTCAAGCTCTCTTTCTAGGGCCTTAATTCTAATTTCCAACCTACAAAGCTCCTCTGACACAGGGTCAGGAATATGCACCTGGTCAAGCGGTTTCACCTTTGCGCCGTTTTTTCTTACTATTCTAGCGGGGATACCTGCGGCGGTACAGTCGGGGGGGACCTCCTCTAAAACCACGGCACCCGAAGCAATACGTGAATTGTCGCCAACCTTGAAAGGGCCCAACACCTTTGCGCCCGAGCTTATCATAACATTGTTACCAATGGTGGGGTGTCTTTTCCCGGTATCCTTACCGGTACCGCCCAGGGTTACTCCCTGGTAGATTAAAACGTCATCACCTATCTCTGTAGTTTCGCCAATTACCACACCCATGCCGTGGTCAATAACCAAGCGCCTGCCAATTTTCACGGCAGGATGAATTTCTATTCCCGTCCTTCGAACCGTTTCTTGCGAAATCCACCTTGCAATAAATCTAAACTTATGCCTATGAAACCAGTTCGCTACTCGGTGCCTCCTTATTGCCCTAACGCCTGGGTAAAGAAAAAACACCTCGAAAAAGTTACGTGCGGCGGGGTCTCTGTCCCTTACGGCATTGACGTCCTCTATCATCCTCTTAAACAAAAAATCACCTCAAAAAAAGTAAACCTTAAAACAAATAAAAAACCGCCTACCTTACGGTTACCCGTAAAGGAGGCGGTTTAAAACCACGGTTCCACTCCAATTTATTACTTGAAAGGCCTTTAACGGTGCCAACCGCGAAAAAATACTTAAAGCCAAAAGGTTTGTTCCTTTTTCGTGCAGACAGGCGCACTTCACAAAAACGTATTTTGCCGCCCCTTTCAGTCTATGAAGGCGGCTCCCTGAAAAACAAAGTTTCTGCTACTCTTCCAGTCTATCGCATTTAAACTATTATATAGTTATTATATTCTATTATTCCCGTTTTGTCCAGCATTATTTTTCGGGGTCGATAAAACCTTTGTTTTGTATAACGTAAACCGCACCCGAAATAATGGTAAGTATAGCCGAAATCCACAGTGTTAGGTTTGTTACCGCATTTACAACCGATAAAAGCAGACCTATATTCGGCAAATTCATAGGAACAAAAAGACTTAAAAGGTACTGCCCGAAAATTGTAAGGATAATTGCAAGCATCTGGCTAACAGTTTTTGCCTTGCCCCAAATGTTAGCCGCAATAACTGTGCCCTTTCCCGCAGAGATGAGGCGAAGAGAAGTAATAAGGAATTCCCTTATTAAAACAATAAAGGTAATCCATTCAATTCCCACTCCAAGACCTAGCTTTATAAAGCCTAAAAATGCGGCTGTGGTAAGCATTTTATCAGCAAGAGGGTCTAAAAATTTGCCAAAGTCGGTAATAAGATTTCTACTTCTTGCAAGATGACCGTCAATAGCATCAGTAATACTTGCGGTAGCAAAAAGAATTAGCGCAACCAAGTAATGATGCGGGAAATCTATAAGTAGCGCCAAAAGGAAAAAGGGTGTCATACAAATTCTTAAAACTGTAAGTTTATTCGGTAAATTCATTTTCTAATCCTCCACTTTTTCGCCCAAAAGGTCATATTCGAGCACGTCGTTTATCATAACATAAACGAAGCTTCCAACACTTAGATTTTCACTGCTCATAAAGAAAACCTTACCGTCAATATCGGGGGCGTCTGCCGCGCTTCGTCCAAAAAAGCATTTAATATAAGGGTCATAGCCCTCAACCAAAACCTTTTGCACAGTGCCGATTTTTTCTTCATTTTTTTCGGCGGCAATAGTCATTTGGTCATTCATAATATTTTCGCTTCTATCGTACCTTTCCTGCAGATCAACCTGATTTTCAAACTCGGCGGCGGGTGTATCCTCCTCTGCAGAATAAGCGAAACAACCAAGTCTATCAAACCTTACCTGCCTTACAAACTCGCAAAGCTCGGTAAATTCCTCCTCACTTTCACCGGGGAATCCGGTAATTAAAGAAGTACGAAGTGTTATGTTAGGAATTTTATTTCTTATTTTATCAATAAGGGCAATGAGCTCCTGCTTTGTGCCCTTTCTATTCATTTTTTTAAGTATTTTATCATTACAGTGTTGAATTGGAATATCAAGGTAAGGCACCAGTTTTTCTTCCCCTTCAATTAAATCCAAAAGCTCGTCGGTAATTTTGTCGGGATAGGTATAAAGCGTTCTAATCCACTCTATTCCCTCTACCTTACAAAGTTCCTTTAAAAGTGCGGGAAGAGAGGGCTTACCGTAAAGGTCGGTGCCGTAATTTGTAGTGTCCTGCGCTACAACTATAAGCTCCTTAACACCTTTTTGAGCGAGGTTTTGGGCCTCTTCCACACATTTTTCTAAAGGCAAACTTCTAAATCTGCCCCTAATATCGGGGATGGCGCAATATGTGCACCTATTATCACAGCCCTCGGCCACCTTTAAATATGCAGTATAAAACGGAGTTGTGAGTATTCTGTCCCCACAAAGAGAAAGCTCGGCTTTATCACCGTAACTTTGAACTTTTTCACCCGAAAGAACCTTTTGCACTACCGATACAATTTCACTGTTGGAACCAATGCCCAAAACGGCGTCAACCTCGGGCATTTCGTTTATAATCTGTTCTCTATACCTTTCGGCAAGACAACCGGTTACAACAAGGCCTTTAAGGTTGCCGCTTTCTTTATATCCCGCAACCTCAACAATGTTTTCTATTGCTTCGCTTTTAGCCGACTCAATAAAACCACAGGTATTAACAATTATAACGTCTGCCTTGTCCTCTTCAGCGGTGATTTCATACCCCGCCTCCCTAAGAAGGTAAAGCAACCTCTCAGCATCAACCTGATTTTTGGGGCAACCAAGCGACACCATACCAATTTTCTGCGCCATTATTTAAAAATTCTCCTCACAGTTTATATCCACTTGCTTTATTGCCGTTTTAATAATTTCAAAGGAAAAACCTCTTCTTTGCAAAGCGGCAATGGTCTTAGCAACATTTTCTTCACTGAGTTTGTTTTTGTACTTTGTGTTTAATAGATTTACGGCCCTTGAAAGGTCGTTGTCCTTATACTCGCTGAGAGTTTCCTTTATAAGAGAAAGCTCCAAGCCCTTTTCAAGCATTTTACCAACCGCCGCGCTTGAGGATACGTTTTTTTGAGATAGGTTTCTCGCCAGTAGTTCGGCATACCGCCTATCATCAACGTAACCGCGCTTTACCATTTGCTCGGTTGCAAAAGTGCTTGCCTTTTCGGAAAAAGCGCGTCTAAGCTTATTATAAAGCCCTTTTTTTGAAAGTTCACCCTTTGAAAGGTACCAAAGTGCCCTTTGCTTTGCTCGGTATGCCTCCGACGCAGAGATAAGTTCCTTTATATCCTCCAAAGAAAGTTCGCTTCCCTTTACTATTTTACACCGTTCCAAAATCTCTCGGTCAATAAGCAACTTTTCGCCCTCATATTCCGCACCCACAATTTTTTCGGGTGGCGGTAAAAGGGTAAGCGCCGCTAAATGTTTGCGGCGCACACCTATTTCTGTTACCTTCATTAGTCGTCAACCGCAACGTCAATGCTAATACGCTTCTTAGGTGCGGCTTCAATTTCTGCATCAACGGGGATTATAACCGGCTCTTCCCCGGTTTCCTCTACGGTGCTGAATTCGCCCTTGGCGGCTGCCATGATTTTCGCGCTGATTTCCTCCGCAATTTCTGCGTTATCTATAAGGAACTGCTTTGCATTATCTCTACCCTGACCAAGACGTAGCTCTCCGTAGTAGAAGTATGCTCCCGAGCGTTTAACAATACCCAAATTATCTCCAAGATCTAAAATCTCTCCCTCTTTGGAGATACCTTTGCCGTACATAATATCAAACTCGGCGGTCTTAAATGGAGGAGCAACCTTATTTTTAACTATCTTTGCCTTGGTTCTGGAGCCAATCATCTCTGTGCCGTTTTTAAGTGTTTCGGCCTTTCTTATATCAATACGAACACTTGCATAGAACTTAAGTGCGCGGCCACCTGTAGTTGTTTCGGTAGGACCGTACATAACACCAATTTTCTCACGAAGCTGGTTTATGAAAATAGCAACGCAGTTATACTTGGAAATTGCGCCTGCAAGTTTTCTAAGAGACTGGGACATAAGGCGGGCATGAACGCCAACGTGAGAATCACCCATCTCGCCCTCAATTTCTGCTCGGGGTACAAGCGCCGCAACAGAGTCCACAACTATTACGTCAATGGCGCCCGAACGAATAAGCGCCTCAGTAATTTCGAGTGCCTGCTCACCTGTGTCGGGTTGGGAAACAAGAAGCTGATTTATATCAACACCGAGCGCCGCCGCATAAACGGGGTCTAAAGCGTGCTCGACATCAATGAACGCCGCTTGTCCGCCAGCCTTTTGTGCCTCTGCTACTGCGTGAAGCGCAACGGTGGTTTTGCCCGAGGATTCAGGTCCGTAAATTTCAACAATTCTACCCTTTGGTAAACCGCCTATGCCCAGCGCCATATCAAGAGAAATAGATCCGGTAGAAATATGTTCAACGTTCATTGAAGCATTTTCACCAAGGCGCATAACGGCGCCCTTACCAAACTGTTTCTCAAGCTGCTCAAGGGCAGTGTTAAGTGCCTTCTCCTTATCTGCTACCGGGGCATTAACAATTGTTTTGTTTGCTTTAGCCATAATTACCATTCCTTCCAAAATGAAATTATATTTTAAACTATTTTAGAGATAGTCGCCGTAGACTGCGCGGTCATTACCGTCCAAGTCTTTTGCTATCGCTACGTTTGAAAAGCCGTTTTGTTTTAAAATTTCGGCAACACTTTGTCCCTCATCAAACCCGATTTCAAACAAAATCCGTCCACCTTTTTTTAGATACTTATCGGCATTTTCGGTGATCTTTCTATAAAAGTAAAGTCCGTCCCATCCACCATCAAGGGCTATTTTAGGTTCCTTTTTCACTTCCTTAGAAAGGGTGAGCATATCTGCCGTTTTAATATAAGGCGGGTTGGAAATTAAAAGGTCGCATTTTTCTTTTGGACAAAATCTAAATATATCCTTTTTCACTAAACAAACTCTTTCAGAAGAAAGTTTATTTAACAAAAGGTTTTTCTTTAAAAACCCAAATGCCCTTTTACTTTTCTCCACCATTATAACCTGTGCTGTGGGTAAAAATACGGACACTGCTATTCCTATTGCGCCACTTCCAGCGCAAAAATCAAAAACTGTTTTTATTTCTTTTTCCTTTGAATATGCAAGAGCCAAATCTACAATAAGCTCTGTATCCGCACGTGGAATCAAAACGCCTTTGCCGACAAAAAATTCCTGACCGTAAAACTCCCATTTTTTAAGTAAATACTGTAAAGGTATACCCCTTTTTCTTTTTGCTATAAGTGCTTTGAGGACCCTTTGCTCTTTTTTTGTAAGTTCCCTGTCTCTCGCACAAAAGTATTGATTTTTATTTAAATTTGTTACAAAGCAAACCATCTGCTCCGCCTCAAATTTATAGGCCTCAACCCTTGGTTTTAAAGCTTGCTCGGTAAAGTTTTTTGCCTCTTTATAGGTCAAATTTACCACCTGTCTTTTTCTGCGTCTTCGGGGATAACTGCAGTAAGTGCTGCTATTGCAACCTCAAGCATATCATCCTCCGGCTCCTTGGTTGTAAGGCGTTGCACCCACATACCGGGGGCGGAAATGATTTTAGTAATCCAGTTATCATATCTTCCGCAAATGCGGATAAGCTCATACCCAAGTCCACAAATGAAGGGGAGCATTAGCACCTTAACAACCACCCACAAAATTCTGAAATTTGTAACTGTGGGGAATAACGTAACAATAAGCAGGTTAATTAAAATGCCAACTACTAACATTAAAATAAGAAAGGATGTGCCGCATCTTGGATGGAACCTTTTTTGCAATTTTACGTTTTCAACAGTAAGCGCAAGCCCCTTTTCATAGCAAAAAATGGACTTATGCTCTGCACCGTGATACATAAATACCCTTTTAATATCCTTCATCATAGAAACGGCGGCAACGTAGCCGACAAAAATGCAAATTTTGAGCACGCCCTCAAAAAGGGGACGAAGTGTTTCGGATAGTTTTTCGCCGCTAAAATAATTTATGCCATCGAAAATAAGTGCTGGGATATACATAAAAAGAAAAACCGAAAGGGCCACACCCAAAACAGAGCCAACTACCATAACTGCGCCCATTAAAATTGAATTTTCCTTTTTATTTTGGTCGGGTTCACTAGCCGTTTCTTCTAAAGCTACCTTACCTTCCTGTTTTTTGCGTTTTTTCTTTTGTTTTTCTTCCTCCTCTAAATCGCTCATACCCGATTTGTCGGCCGAAATCATAAGCGCCTTATAGCCCATAAGCATAGATTCCGCAAATGCCACAATACCGCGTATAACAGGGAGTCCAAAAAATTTATATTTATCCTTTAAATGCTTTTCCTGTACGTCTTCAAGGTCAATGTTTTTTTCAGGGGTACGAACTGCAATTACAGTCCTTTCAGGCCCCTTCATCATAATTCCCTCAATTAGCGCTTGCCCGCCTATCGATGTTTTTTTACTCATCTTCTTCGTCCTTTTGTTTTGTCTCTTCCGTAATTTCAGAAAAACTTACTGTGTCATTTATATCTACTATAATCGGCTCTGTATCAGGTGGAAATTCAACCGCATCGGTAATCTTTTGCGCCGCCTTAACCTCCGACTCGGGAGCAAAGGGTAAAACTACCGTAACGGTGGTACCAACACCCTCCTTGCTCTCTAAAAATAGTAGGCCATTATGCTGTTTGATGATTTCATCCGCAACTGCAAGTCCAATACCTGAGCCGCGAACTGTAGTATTGGATTTAAAGAATTTTTCCTTAACGTGGTCAATATCCTGTTCGGGGATGCCGACACCCGCATCAATAACCTTTATGTGAATGCAGTTGTCCTCCTCGTGCGCCTCAACTAAAACGTGGCCGCCCGCCACCGAATATTTAACCGCGTTGTCTACAACGTTTATTATAACCTGTTTAAGTCTGTCGTGGTCGCCTAGTACACTGTGAAGTTCCTCGGGACAGACAAAATCCAAAGCTATATCCTGTTGCTTTGCAATTTCTACGTACATATCTACCGCCTGCTTTAAAACGGTAACAATGTTTGTAAGTTGCTTATTAACAGAGAGTCGGCCCGACTGCATACGTGAGAAGTCCAAAAGGTCCTCAACCAGTCCTGAAAGACGGGCAGATTCATTTAAAATTACGTCGAGTCCCTTATTAACCAGTTCATCATCCTGTCCTACCGACATTCTTGCTGTTTCGCCCCATCCCCTAATTGCGGTAAGAGGTGTACGAAGCTCGTGCGAAACAGAAGAAATAAAGTTATTTTTAAGGGTTTCGGTTTGACTGAGCTCGCTGGCCATGTAATTAATAGCATCACAAAGCTCGCCAATCTCATCATCCTCTTCTTTAACATCAAGACGGGATTGAAAGTCGCCCATTGCAATTTTTCTTGCAACGTTTGAAACCTCAACCACAGGCCTTACAATAGATTTAATAAAGTAAAGACCTGAAAGCGCCGCCAAAAGAACAACACCAATGCCTATCAACAGACAAATTATGATTAGCAAGGTTACGTGGCTTTTAACGCCGCTAAGGGATATAACCCATCTGATAGCACCATTTGAGCCGCTACCGTAATCACCAAAAATGGTGGTCTGTGCCATTATAGATTCGCCCGTTTTGGATTCGCCTCTATAAGAAGCGGTGCCAGATTTGGAGGATTTTGCAAGAGTATAATCCGGCATATCGGACTTTTCGGGCTTAAAACCATTAGAGGTAATTATAATGTTACCGCTTGCATCTATTATCTGAACCTCAAGCTTATCCTTATGCTCAAAGTTTTCAATATACTGTCTTGCCGTTACGCTGAATTTTTCATTGGGCACAGTGGCCAGAAGAGAAAATCCCTGACAAAGTTCGTTAGCACTGCTCTTTGCCTTTTGGTAGTAATAGGTGTAAATGAAAATGCCTAAAAATATTTCTACTACCGTAACCGCCAAAGTGATAACTGAAATAACGTTTAGTAGCCAGCGCCTTGTAATGCCGTGCCTTTTAAAGCTGAAGCTGAATTTCACCTGAGGTCCTCCTTTCTTTTAATATAAGAATTTATTTAAACTAATTTTGGTTTGTGTTCCACTTATAACCCATTCCCCAAACAGTCATTAAATACTTTGGAGCCGATGGATCATCCTCTATCTTAATTCTAAGACGTCTGATATTAACGTCAACAATTTTTTCCTCACCAAAATAGGCCTCTCCCCAAACCCTGTTCAGTATATCGGTTCTATCCAAAGCCGTATCAGGGTTAGTGAAGAAATATTCAACAATCTGAAATTCTACCTGTGTAAGCTCAATATTGTGCCCATTCTTGGAAAGGGTACGGCGCCTAGTGTTAAGGGTAAATTCGCCAAGGGTGATTTCATCGCTGTTTTTTTGTTTATTAGCATTTTTGCCAATTTCAACACGGCGATAAAGTGAATCCACACGCGCCAAAAGCTCAGTAGGACTAAAGGGCTTCGTAATATAATCGTCCGCGCCAAGCATAAGTCCGCTAATTTTATCCATTTCTTGGGTACGAGCGGTCAGCATAATAATTCCAAGGGCGGGACTGCGACGCCTTAATTCCTTACAAAGGGTAAGACCGTCCATACCAGGCATTGAAATATCAAGCAAGGCAATGTCAAAATCGCCATGCTCCTCATAAAGCTCGAGCGCCTCTTCGCCGTTTCCTGCCTCTACGGTTTCATAGCCGACACGCTTAAGGTTAATAACCTCAAACTCACGAATGGCAACTTCATCTTCTACTACCAGAATTTTCTTCAAGTTACTTACCTCCATATCACTTAATAATATGAACCAGTTTTTTTACTTCGTCTACACTAACCTTTTCAGTTCCAGTATAATTTCCAATCGCTGCAATATAAACAAGATTTTCACTTCTTACTACCTCAAAATAATTGGAAAAACCGTTATTGTCAGCATCCCACTCACTTTCGGTAACGGTACGTATTTTTAGAATTTCACCGACCAGATTGCTCTTTTCGGTATCCCAAATGGAAACCGTATAGGTTCTGGCATCAACAACCGAATCTACGGTTATCTTACCATACCAACGAACAGGTATTTCCAAATAATATCCGTCGGTATAGTTCATTGCTGCAAAGGTGGAAATATCAAAGGCGCTTCCGTTGAAGCTACACCATTTTATCATAGGGGCTGACGTTTTCTTATATTCCTCGGGATGAAAGATAAGCGAACTGTCTCCCAATGGTATATCATACTTTCCATCGACGTTTATATCATTACAAAGCACCGATGAATTTCTATAGGTGGAAAGGGTTGTACTTTCCTCATTCTCAAAATTGCCGCGCTCTAATATTCCGTTTTTAAGAAAAACCACCTCGGTCTGAGTGCCGGTGCCCTTCGCAGCATCTAAAAATATTGCAGGTTTACCATTTGAAAGGGTGGACACAACGGGGGTGTAGAATGAAGTAACCTGACCGTCTAAAAGGCAACTTCCTTTATTTACCACCTTATCGTCCAAAAATGCGAAGAGTTTAGCATCGGCCTTGCCTTCAGATGGATTATGCCGAAGAACGAATAAATTTGCTTTGCCATTTTGCTCCATATCGAAGCAAATAAAATCGGAATAATCCTCCGACAAAATTGGTGCCAAAGCAAGACCTTTAAGAGTGTAAACGGTAACGCTTTTATCCACGTCGCCGTAAATGTTCCAGCCGACAATAATTTCCTTAATGCCATCGCCGTTAAGGTCCAAAATTTGAAGTTTTTCAACACCAAGCGCCGCCAAAGAAACGTCGCTGATAGAAACCCAGGCGGAATCCACCTTTTTCATAAGATTAAGGTGCATTGAGGTAACATTTTCCTCGTCTATCATACTATAAAAAGCAAGTGCAAAATTTTCCTTGCCGCTTGTCATTAAATCGCACATAATATATGCTGAACGATACTCACCCGCCGTAGGATATTTAAGGGAAAATTTGCCCGTAACTGCCGATTCCAGAGTTTCTTTAATATAGAGCATTTCACCGCTAGGTTTTGGTGGAGCAAGAAAGTCGTCATCCTCCAAAAAACCGCGACCGCCAAGGCAACCTGTAAGTAAAAAAAGCATGACTACGGTAAGTAAAATGCTAACTACCTTACGCAAAGAAAACATATTGCACCTCCCCATTTAATTATTTTATAATTATTCAATTTATTGTACCATATTTTGTTCAAAAAGAAAAGAGCAAAAAGCAAATTTTACACAAAGTTTTCATAAAAAAAGAGCCCCGAGCAAAAGCTCGGAGCACTTTTAACATATATTAAGCTAATTTACCTTTAAATCTTATTTGCTATCGGTTGTGTAAACGGTAATGCTATAAGGTTTAACAGTATCGGTAAAGCCTTTTCTTACGTTTTTACCAACGCCGCAAATCTCAGGAATAATAGCTTCAGGAGTCTTTTGAATGTTGGTAATCTCGTACTCGTGGCGGTAAAGTGTTCTGCCACCAAGGTCCTTCATAAAGGTAACATCAATATTCATATCGAAAACCTCATAGTTGGTTACAACAAGTGTAATCTCACCATCATTACGCTCGATACAAGAATAGTAGTAACCTGCCTGGAATTCAGGGTCAGCACCGTCATTACACTTAATGATTTTACCTTGTCCAATATATCTTTGCATCATAGCAAATGCATACCAAGATGCCTTAGGAAGTGAGCTTTCAAGAAGGTTGGGCATATAACCTGAATCAACCTGAATACCATGGTCGAACTCACCGCCGTTTTGCTCGTGAGGATACTGCTGCTCAGCAAGCATCCAAATGAATACGTTGGAGACACCACCCATATTCATAATACCATTGAACATGGAGCCAAGTGCAATACCTACAGCAACGTTGTTACGAACCTCTCTTCTCTCGTCAACGGGGATAGATTGGTGGGTAGCTACGTTATACTCGTCAATCCAGAACTGCTTGCCTGCAGCAAGTGCACTCTTCATAGGATTGCCAAGAGTTCTGTTAGGTCTGGCATAGAAATCATCCTCAGAGAAATCGTTTGCTCTGTTATAACCGTTATGAGTAGCAATGATGTCGATTTCCTCTTTGAGATTTTCAAGAGAGTAATTAACAAGGCGAGAATACTTTCCCTCGTCAAACTCATCGAAGTCATTGCCCCAGTTGTCGCAAGGACCTACAACCTTATATTTATCCCTTACACCAGCTTCAACCAAACCTTCATGCATTGCCTTAACAGCAAGGCCAAATACTCTACAGGTTTTGTCGTAGTCGCGTACGCTTTTACCTTGTTCATTTTTCTTCATATAAGAGTTGTTGCCTTCGGTGAAGGTGTGGAGGTATTTGATATTGCTAAGTCCATATGCGCTGAACTTTTCAACACATTTCTTTACAAATTCCTTATAAGCAACCAGGTTATACTCAAGAATTTTTTCTTGTTCTTCTTCGGAATGACCTTTATAATAGTCACCGAATGCCGTTCCACTCTGAGCTGACCAACCGGTACCTGTAATAGATGCAGGGAAATAACCGTCGGGGAAGGAATAGGGCTGTGCTGTAGATGTCATAGAGCCCAGATACCAGTTAAAGGGAATCATAATATCAATATCGCGCTCTTTAAGGTCTAGTGCTGTTTCTACAAAGGCGGACCAATAGGGGCTGTCATCCCAGTGTTCTTCCCACTGCTTGTTGGCGCCCGAGCCAACACTCTTATACATCATGCCGCCGCTGAAATGGGAACGTACAATTTTTATTCCCATCTTCTCAATTCTGTCAAGCTCCATTTTCACCTGATCTTCAGAATACTGAGAGCCATAGGTAGGATGCTTCATGCGGCTGAAAAGCATATAAACGCCGTTAAATCCAAGGAAGTTTTCATTTAGATAGGGCTCATCATTATTGATAATAAGGGGCTCGTAGAAGTCTTCTTCCTCAAACTCCTCGTCTTCCCATTCTTCGTCTTCCCATTCTTCGTCTTCCCAGTCTTCCCATTCGTCTTCCCATTCGTCATCAACGTCAGTTACGTCAGATGGGGTATTGTCGGGATCACCTGTACAGCTTTTAATACCAAAAATGATACCCAAGACTAAAAGGACGGATAAAATAACGCAGATAAGTATGCGTATTAAAATTTTAACTTTATTACTCATTATCTTTTCTCCTTTCCATTGGCCCCTTGTCGGCCGTTTGGCCGACAGGAAGCTTCTGTGTAAATTAATTACTTAGTCTCGAATTCATATATGTCGGGTTTAACATACTGGACATTAGGATTATCTACGTAACCCATAGGTCTTTCTGCCTTGTTTTCCGACTTGGTAACAAAGAACATCAGCTCATCAAACTTGAGATTGCCCTCGTTTTCCACAATTATATAAATTTCTTTATAAGAGCTTGTGAAGAGGTTAACTGCGGTAGATTTGTATGAGCCTGTGAAATTAAAGGTTGAGCTAGGTGCGCCTGTTGCGCCATAACCCATAGGTGTAACACCATCAAGAGAAAGTGTTACCTTACCCTTACCGCTTGCTGCAATAGCAAAGGTGTGAACAAGGTTATCCTTAACATTAAATTTATAAACGCCGGATTTGCCTGCAATTAAATCCTTATAATCTTTTTCTGTAATGAGATTAAAGTAATCCTCACAGTAGAAAAGGTCGGTTTCTGCGGTAGTGCCGGGAAGCATTTTTTCTAAGATGATCTCATCGATATATGCTTCTTTTGTTGTATTACCTGCGTTGAACCATGTATAAAGTTCATGCTGGTCTTCGTTTGTCTTAAACTCAACAGTGTACTTCTGCCATACACCAACCTTAGGCGCCTTTTCGTGGTAACGTAAGATATTGGTGTAAATATCAGCACTGTTATAGTTGTAATAGAAACCGAAGTAAATAGGTGCCTCAGTTACGGAGTATGCCCAGAAGCTCCAAGAATAACAGGTGTTGGGCTCAACAGGAATTGCGAATACCCTTTCTGTTCTTCTGCTGATAGAAATATCGTTAGAGGTAACTGCCTGAGGTGCGTTTACTTCAGCAATGTGAGCTGCCTTTGTAACCTTGCCGTCCCTTTCAGGTCCGTTTTCAACTTTAATAAAGGGGTTGTCAAGCGGAACGCTGTAATCGTCGAAGTTAATTTCATACTTAACCTCGCCCGCTTTATGTCCCTTAAATAGTGTTAAATCTGTTTCCTCAATGGTAATATCATCAATCCAAATTCCGTTGGAGATTTCACCTACCTGGAAGCCAAGAGAAACGTGGGTTTGTCCCTCAATCGGTGAATAGTAGGTTTCATAGGTGTGCCATACATCCTTTTCCACAGCAGTTGCTACGTTATATTCCTTAGAGGTGGAATATGCACCGTCATAGAACGTATAGAATGACAACCAGTCGGTAGCTTTATCGGTTTCATTAACCTTATTAGCCAACTTATATTTATAAGTAATCTTATAAACCGTATCATCCTTAATAGCCACTGTTAGGTTGGGGTCAGTCTCGGTATAAACCTTAACGTGGTTAAAGTTTAGGCCACCTCCGTATACACCGGGTTTGTAGTAAAGCATCTTAGAATCTTTACCCTCAGCGTTCTTAGCGGTTACAATCTCAAACCTGTCAACATTAGCGTTAATATAGGTTTTGTTATCATCCTCAAAGTCAACAGTGTGCTTTGCAGCGGGTGTTCCCAAATTGTCATTGCTAAGCTCGTAAACCTCTACGTCATCAATATAGATAAGCGCGTAGTTGGGGTCGGTTCCCTCAACGCCTTCCGCAGGTGCAACACGAACTGCAATACCAAAGTAAAGTGGCTCTGCAGTTGCAGTAAAGGTTGTTACAAAGTCGGCCCAAACGGGATTGCCATCTTTATCCTTACCGGTTGCGGCAGCTACCTTAATGGGCTCTGCAATTACGTCTGTAGTTGCAACATTTACGCCTACGGCAAGAGCTGCATTCTCCTTATAAACGCCGGCTTTAAATATGTATTTATCTGAACCCTGTGCGGTTTCAGGAGTGATGTAGTACTTGAATGCAACTGCATACTTTTTGCCGGGTTCAAGGTCTTGAAGCTCGGTAGCCATTGTTGCAAGGTTTTCTTTGTTTATTCTAAGTGACTCGGCGCCGCCATTGTAGGTAATGGTAGTTTCTTTTTGCATACTGCCTACACCCGCGCCGTCAATCTTCTTGTGAACGCCGTTACGGTATGCGCCCCAAGAAAGGTTACTATTGTAATCCTTTGCGGGAAGAACCTCTTTAATCCTTACGTCTGCAACGTAGATATTGCCATACTCAGAATCCTGGTCGTTACCCATATATCTGAGCGAAATACCAAGATACTGCTCATCCGCGGCATCAAATATAAAGGTAGCTTCTTTCCAAATAGGAGAGTTATTTTTATCCCTACCTGTTGCGACAGAAACTGTAACCTGCTCAGACATAAAGTAGGTAGCATCCGTAACAACACCGCCTGCTGCAACGGGAGCATCCTTCTTATATACGCCGGATTTAAAGATATAACCTGCGCCGCCTGCAGTATGTGCTTCAGGGATATAATATTTAAAGGTAAGCTTGTACTTTTTGCCAATGATAAGGTTTTCAAGCTTTGTAGCAGCGGTTGCAACGTTGGCACCGCTTGCCATCTTAATAGTACCTTTACCACTTGGAGTAATCTCGGTTTCCTCTGTGAACATAAAGTTCATAGCAGAAGAATTATCAAGCTGACCTGGGTAAGCAGTGCTATTATTTTTGTAAAGACCCCAGTCGTCTGCCTTAGAATAATCCTTAGGAACTTCGGATACAGTAATGTCGGCAAAGTAAATGTTGCTGTAGTCTACGTTATCCTCTGGGTTAAGGCCGTATCGGGGAGTGATTACAAGATATTGTCCGTCGCCTGCTTTAAACTCAAGAGTTGCTTCCTCCCAAACGGGCTTGTCCGCAGCATCCTTACCGGTTGCAGTGGCAACGGTCACCATATCGGAAATAAGATATGTAGCATCGGAGATAAGACCGCCGGCTGCTACGGGAGCATTTTCCTTATATACAGCTGCTTTAAAGATATAACCTGCTGCGCCCGCAATGTGCGAAGAAGGAACATAATATTTAAAGGAAACTGTGTATCGCTTGCCGCTTTCAAGCTTTGTAAGCTTTGTTGCAGGGGTAGCCGCATTTGCGCTACCGTCAAACCTTAAGGAATTATTCTCGCCGCACTTAATGGTTGTTTCCTCGTGGAACATCCAAGAGTGGTTAGAGGTATCATCCAACTTGCCGGGGTATTGTGTATTATTGGGTTTATAAAGCTTCCAAGAAGCCGCTAAATTATAATCCTTATCGGGTTCCTCAACAACCACATCTGCAATATGAATAGCATCTGCTCCGCCATAAAGGAAGTTAAGTGCTAAATACTGTCCTGCATCCGCAGTAAAGTCAATAACAACCTCACCCCAGTTAGGATTGCCGTTAATGTCCATTCCTGTAGCAGAAGCGACCTTTACAGGAGTTGCAAGTTGGTAAGATGCATCAACTGTATAGGCATTGGTAAGAGGAGCATTATTCTTATAAACGCCGGCTCTGAAAATAAAGCCCTGACTACCAGCTGTCATGCCTGTGGGAATATAGTATTTGAACTTAAGCTTATAATCCTGGCCCTGTTCCAAATTAACAAGCCTTGCGGCCGCAGTTGCAATGTTAATGCCCGAACTGATAGCAATGGATTTTTTACCATTACACAAAACAGTATCGCTTTGTGAGAACATCCACTTTTGAATGGAAGCGCCGCTCAAAAGGGCAGGATAACTAGCATTACCTGTTTTATAGGAGCCCCAAGCATTAGGAGAAGTATAATCAATCTCTACCTTGGGCTCGCCCTCTTCAACCCTAATATCAGAGAAGTACATATTACCGCTACCACCGCGGAGAGAAGAAATAGCTAAATGCTGCTCTGCCTCTGCAACGAAGGTAAGGGTCATTTCCTTCCAAACAGGATTGCCGCCCTCTTCACCGGTATTAGCAGTAACCGACGTAGGTCCTGTAAGAGCATATGTAGTATTTACAGTATATGCGTTTGTAAGAGGAGCATCCTTCTTAAAAACACCTGCACGGAAAATGAAGCCCTGGCTACCAGCAGACAAAGTGCTGGGAAGATAATACTTAAGGTAAACAGTGTATTTTTTACCTGACGTAAGTCCTTCAAGTTTGGTTGATGAAGTAATAATGTTAGTACTTGCATCAAACATAATAGAGTTACTTTCACCGCATTTAATGGTTGTTTCCTCGTGGAAAGCCCAAGACTGCTGAGAATTGCCGTTCAGCACTGCGGGATATGCACTGTGTCCCGTCTTGTAAAGGCCCCAAGAAGAGGGTGAAAGATAGTCTTTGGTGCCAACGCTTGCAAGTGTACCGAAAACACACCAGCAGCTTGTCAGTAAAACGATTACCGATAGAAGCACCGCGAGTAACTTTTTCATGATAATACCTCCAATTATGAGTGTCTACCTAATTATACACAAAATTCGACATTATGTCAATTAAAATTACAAAAAAACGCATAATTTAACATTTTCATAACAAATAGTTCATATTTCTGCTTTTTAAAGGGAAAAACGACATTTTTCGACGCTAAAAAGCAAAAAAACTCCCCTTTTACACCCTGAAATTTATTATCTGTTATTTACAGGGTGTAAAAGGGTTGGAATTTTAAGCCAAAATAGCTTTTGGCGTCACATATAAACTAATTATTATAGTTTTATGATCTATTTTTTATCGGTGGTGTAAACTGTTACGCTAAAGGGTTTTACCGAATCATAAAATCCTTCATTTACGTTTTTACCAACACCGCAAATTTCAGGCACAACTGCATCAACTGTTCTTTCAATATCAGCTATTGCATATTCGTGCTTGTAGAAGGTCTTACCGCCAAGCGCCTTCATAAATGAAACTTCAATGTCCATTTCGAATACTTCGTAGTTAGTTATAACAATTGTAAGCTCGCCATCGTCGCGCTCAATGCAAGAATAGTAGTAACCTAAACCGGCCTGAGTATCAATGTCTGCTCCGTCGTTACATTTTACAAGTTTGCCGCTGCCAACGTAGCGCTGAATCATTGCATAGGAATACCAAGCAGTCTTGGGTAAATAACTTTCAAAGAGGTTAGGCATATAACCCGAACCAATTTGAACACCCTTATCAAACTCGCCACCGTTTTGTTCATGTGGCCACTGCTGTTCTGCAAGCATCCACACAAATACGTTGGAAACGCCGCCCATATTCATAATACCGTTTGCCATAGAGCCGAATGCAACACCTGCAGTAACGTTATTAAATACGTCTCTTTTTTCGTCCTGAGTATATGAAACGTGTGTCGCTACATTGTATTCATCAATCCAAAACTCTTTGCCCTTAGAGGTGGTTTTGTTCATTACAGTTCCGAGATTCATGTTGGGTCTTGCATAGAAGTCATCCTCAACGAAATCGTTTGCTCTATCGTAACCATTGTGGCTACCGATAATGTCAACCTCTTCGGTTAGATTTTCAAGGGTGTACTTAACAAGGTATGAATACTTTTCTTCTTCATAATCCTCAAAATCGCCACCAAAGTTGTCGCAAGGACCTACAATTTTATACTGGTCGCGAAGTCCGATTTCCTTTAATGCCTCGTGAGTGGCTGTCATGGCTGCATCGTAAACCTTAGCGGCCTTTTCATAGTCACGAACACTCTTTGATTTCTCATCTTCTACAACCGTCTTCATATAAGCGTTGTTACACTCGGTAAAGCCGTTTATATATTTGATATTCGTAAGACCCTCTGCCCTGAATTTAGCAATAGAATCCTTTACAAACTGCTTATAGGCCTTAGTGTTTGCTTCTAGGAGCTTCGCTTCCTCTTCCGGAGTTTTAGCATTATAATAACTACCATATCCGGTATCGGACTGCATCGCCCAACCTGTACCTGTTATAGATGCGGGGAAATATCCATCACCAAATGAAAAAGGTTGCGCTGTGTTGGTGAAGGAGCCCAAATACCAAGTAAAGGGAAGCATTATCTCTATATCGCGCTCTTTGAGCTCCTTAGCGGTTTTTATAAATGCATTAAGATAGGGGCTATCGTCCCAATGTGCTTCCCAGGTTTTGTTTACGCCCTTACCAACGCTTTTATAAACCATACCGCCCGAATAGGTGGTACGTACCATTTTTATTCCCATTGACTGGATTCTGTCCAGCTCCATCTCTGCTTCCTCGTCGGTATAAGCACAGCCGTAGCTAGGGTGTTTCATATGGGTGAAAAGCATATAAACGCCGTTGAAGCCACGGAAGTTATTATTTAAGTAGGCCTCGTCATTGTTTATAAATAGCGATTCAACGACTTCCTCGTCATCGAAGTCGAAATCCTCATCTTCATCGAAAATGTCATCTTCGATATCCTCGTCCCACTCATCAAAATCGTCGTCTTCGTCCCATTCATCAAAGATTTCATCGTCTATTTCATCATCTATTTCATCATCTATTTCATCGTCTGTATTATCTACAGTATCTGAAGGTCCTGAAGAAATATCATCATCCACGTCGTTATTACAACCTCTTAAGCCAAAAATAAGTCCCAAACAAATTCCGAGGCACAAGCAAATAGAAATTGCAATTATTAATATATTTTTAATTTTCTTATTCATTGTCGCTCCTCCTTATTTAGTTTTGAACTCATAAATCTTGGGTGATGTGTAAATCTTATTCGGATTTTCTGCATATCCCATAGCTGTTGAGGCTTCATTTGCAGACTTGGCTGCAAAGAACATTATTTCCTCAACCTTAAAGTCTTCTGTATTTTCTACGATAAGGTAGATCTTGGAATGGGCACCGCTAAAGAAGTCTAGGGCCTTTTTAGCGCCCTCTTCCGAGCTCTCTATCTTGCCGCTGGGTACACCGCTAACATCTGCACTCATAGGTGTTTTACCATTAAGGGAAAGTGCTATGCTACCTTTGCCGCTAACCTTAGCAGCGAATGTGTAAGTGGCGTTATTCTTAACCTTAATTGTGTAAACGCCGGCCTTACCTGCCTTAAGGTCTTTATACTCATCTGCGTTCAGCATGTTGAAAGCATCTTCACAGTAGAAGAGTTCAGTTTCTGTAGTTGCGCAGAAATCCTTTTCGGGATCTGCCTCTGCAACCTTCATGTCTGCAATATAGATGTTTGCATAATCCTCGCCTGCTTCGTTCTCACCATATTTAAAGGAAAGTCCTAAGTAGGCATCTTCTGCGCCCGCGGTAAAGTAAACGGAAAACTCTTCCCAAACCGGTTGGCCGGAGCTATCCTTGCCGGTAGCATTTACAATGTCGGTTTGTGCAGAAAGGAAGTTGGCTTTTTCGGTAATATTACCACTTTCAACTTTGGTGCCGTGTCTATAAATGCCGGCCCTCATAATATATCCGCCTGTACCCGCTTGGTTACCGGAAGGAACGTAGTATTTGAATTTTACTTCATACATTTTGCCTTCTTCTATATCATCAAGCTTTGCTGCAACGTTGGATACGTTATTGCCGCTTCCAAATACCAAAGAATTTTTACCTGCGCATTTAACAGTGTCAGATAAGCTGATGGCCCAGTTTTGAGTAGAAGTGTTGTCAATTTGAGGAGGATACGCATCGTGTCCTGCTTTATACATTTTCCAAGCGCTTATATCAATGTAATTTTTGTCCGCCTTACCTTCTTCAACCTTAAAATCAGAGAAGTAGAGTACTGCGTATTCTTCGCCCTCTTGCTGTGCAAAGAGAACAGCAATAGCAAGATATGCAGTTTCTTCGGGTGCAGTAAAGCCAAAGGACATTTCCTGCCAAATGGGATTGCCGTCTGCATCCTTACCTGTTGCCTCGGTAACAGGCTGCTGGTCGGCAAGCATAAAGCTCTTGCTTGTTATCTTGCCTCCTGCCTCAATAGGTGCGTTTTCTTTGTAAACACCTGCATTGAAGATATAACCGGCACTACTTGCCTTATTTCCTGAAGGTACATAGTACTTAAAGGAAAGTGTGTAGCTTTGTCCTGGTGTAAGGTCTGCTAAGGATGTAGCTGCTACCTTACCGGTAATACCAGACGTAAAACGTAAGGTGTCCATTTCCTCATACTTAATGGTGGTAGAATCCTCATAACCCCACTTTTGAACAGAGGTATCGTCCAATTGTCCGGGATATGCTGTATGATTAAAGTTATACATACCCCAGTTTTCGGCTTTTGCATATTTTTTAGTATCCTTATACTCTTCAACCTTGAAGTCAGAGAAGTATAGCACTGCGTACTCATCGCCCTCTTGCCATGCATACATAACAGCAATAGCAAGATATGCAGTTTCCTCGGGTGCAGTAAAGGTAAAGGTCATATCCTTCCAAACGGGATTGCCATCTGCGTCCTTACCGGTTGCCTCAGCAACGGGCTGCTGGTCGGCAAGCATAAAGCTCTTGCTTGTTATCTTGCCTCCTGCCTCAATAGGTGCGTTTTCTTTGTAAACGCCTGCATTGAAGATATAACCGGCACTACTTGCCTTATTTCCTGAAGGTACGTAGTACTTAAAGGAAAGTGAGTAGTTTTTACCGGGAGTAAGGTTAGCTAAAGATGTAGCTGCTACCTTGCTGGTGATACCATCTTTAAAGCG
>JAZQSV010000035.1:0-37183 GCA_045630265.1 Acutalibacteraceae bacterium | reverse complement strand
AGTGTATCTTCACTGTCGTAAGAATAAAGGGTAGAGCAAACAAGGGTTTTGGCTATTACAAACTCATTATCATCAAGAGAAATAACACTCTCGGTAGACCGCATTAGCTTACCGTTTTCGTATGTATAATCATACTCTTTTTCTGCCAAAATGTCAATTGAGCGGACAATATTACCCTTACCGTCGTAGATATATTTATAATGGGCGGTTAGGGTTTCGGCGCTGTTGTACCATTTTTAAAAACTCTACTTTTTGTGTGGTTTTGGTTTGCTACAGTTTAAAAATACAAGGGCTCCACCTCTAATTAAGAGAAAAGCGGTCGGCTCTCGCCGACCGCTTAAATTAGAAAAGGAAATTTTTACACGAAAATTACTCTTCTGCATTTTTAGTTCATGCCGCTACTTGTCTTTTTGAAAATCATTGGCTCGTAGGAGCGTAAAAAAGTCCCGGTATTTCCATTTTATCATGCTCTATGAACTGATTTTCAAAATCGCATTCTTTTATTACTCTTAAGGTATATAGTCCGACATTTGCTTTGTCTAATGTGTCTTCGGTATATTCCACAATAAAGAACGTATAATTTCCTTTAGCCCCCATTACAGTATACCAATTGACCAGCTTTTTAATTTTTTCGCCTTTTTCTATATCTTCATAAACCACTGGTCCCGCATTATCTTCAAAGCTTAAGTTTTTATCATCAAAACTCTCACAAAACGATTTAACCTGCTCCTTTAGGTTTTTAGCATCGTTTTTTGACTTTGCCGAAAACATGGCAATCAGTTTTTCTGAATCCTGCTGTTCAATCGCAACAATTATGCCTTTTATTCTTTCATCCGATTTTGACTTGTCGCTGCCTTTTGTTTTTTTGAAATTAACAACAGATCTGCCGCAACCTGACAACAACAAAGATAAAGCAACGCAGACTATTACAAGTATTTTTGACATTTTTCTTTCTCCTTTTAAAACCTATAAGTAGCTATATGTTTTCTACCATTAAAACTCCAGCCGGTAGTCCACCTATGTCGTTTGTAAAATGCATTATACATTCCAATGTTGCTTGAGAAATCTATTGTATAAATAGCGGTCAACTGTCCTGCATATACATTTTGATAATACGGATTAAATCCTGTTATCCACCATACCTTTCCAGGATAATAAGTTATAATTGTTCTTCCTCTATATTTTAGATTGAGAGTCATTTTTAAGGCCAGCCTTGTGTCTACAAACCAATGCCAACCACCGCCATAATAAATCCCAAGTTCTGCTCCCGCTCCTAAATTGAGATAATCTCCCTTCCATGCCCAAAAGATATACGACTTACCATTGTAGTAGAACGGGAATTTAGCTTTTCTCATACTTGTGCCTAAATTAAACGCCCAATCATAAACATCATTATAGCCAAAAAAGCGCTGCCAACAATCCTGCCTGGTGTGATATACACCATCCCAGGTTCTGAAGAATCCCGCATACCAGAATAAGTCTGAAAACCAACCTCTTTGTGTCGCTTGTAAAAATGTTTTATAAGCCCATGTATTTTTGGCATATCTGCTTATTGCTTGAGCCCATCTTGGTTGATACCCTGTAATATCAGATAAATTTGTAACAGTGTTATAGCAATAAGCAAAAAGATTTTTCTCCAAACTTATATGGTTAGTTGTTAAAAGTACAATTCCCTCATCCCCATTCACGAACCTGCCAACTGTGGGGTTGTAGTAACGGGATTGGAGATAGTAGAGGCCTGTTTCGGTATCGTAGTAGTAACCGCGGTAACGGAATGGGTTTACGGTTGCAACTGTACACTCTGTAGAGTCAAAGGTAATTGTAGGAACGCCCCAAGCGTCGTAAGTGTACCTTGCAACTGTGTCGCCGTTTTGGTCGGTAATTGCAATAATATCTCCCTGCAGGTTTTTAAGGAAGTAGTAGGGTGTGCCGTGGTAGATAATACCGCAAACGCTATCCTCATTATCGTAAAGAGCTTCTAAGAGATAATCTCCCCAGATTTCACTTAATATTTTACCACCGTCAAGCATAAAGTCGTGTCGAACTCCGTCGACGGTTTTTGAAGTTCTAATGCCGTTTGCGTTGTAGGTATAGGAAATGGTATCAAAGGACTTAAGCTGACGGCCCTTTTCCCAAGCAAGAGTATGGCCCAGGTAGCTTGTGGGGTTACCCTGTGCATCATAGGTAATGGACTGGTTACCTACGGCGGTTAGCTTATCCCTCCAAATAGTATCATAGCCATACTGTATACCGTTTTTGATTCGGATGTTACCGTAATCATCATAGGTCATAGAGTTTACTGTAACAAACTCATCCGCGCCGTTAGGACAGTGC
Source organism: Acutalibacteraceae bacterium (assembly GCA_045630265.1). Classification (GTDB taxonomy): domain Bacteria; phylum Bacillota; class Clostridia; order Oscillospirales; family Acutalibacteraceae; genus UMGS1279. The sequence continues at coordinate 34,849 of JAZQSV010000035.1, read as the reverse complement.
TCTTCGGTTGAAAGCTGACCGAGTGCATCGTAGGTATATTTGGTAATACCGTCTACACTATCGGTAACCCTTGTAATACGCTCCTCATTATCATACTCATAAGACAAGGTTCTGCCGTCGGACAGGATAATCTGGCTTACAAGCTGTGTAACTGCGGAGGATTTAACCATACCTTTTTCGGTATGCTTATCTGTAACCTCGCCCGCGTGGTAGCTAAACTGCCTTGATACAAAGCCGCTACCGAGCTGTAGCTCATCAAACACCTTCCGGCCGAAAGAATCGGTCTTGGAGTGGCTGGTGATGGTTTTGTCGTCTACCTTTAGTTTAACAACCTGCGAATCATTCTCGGTCTGTTCGAAAAGGGTTACTCTCTCACTACCGTCGGCAAATTTTACACGCTTTTTGGTAAGTGTATCTTCACTGTCGTAAGAATAAAGGGTAGAGCAAACAAGGGTTTTGGCTATTACAAACTCATTATCATCAAGAGAAATAACACTCTCGGTAGACCGCATTAGCTTACCGTTTTCATATGTATAATCATACTCTTTTCCGGTAGAAATGTCAACGGGATCGGTAGAAATGTCAATTGAGCGGACAATATTACCCTTACCGTCATAGATATATTTATAGTGGGCGGTTAGAGCTTCGGCGCTGTTGTACCACTTCTCGGCAACCATCTGACCGAGAGTGTTATAGGTAGCGCACATTTTGTCGCCGTTTGCATAGGTAATTTCCTTTAGTCGGCCGTTATATTCCTTGTAGGTATACTTAACTAAATCGCCATCGGTTTTGCGTTCTATGCCAATACTTTCAAGGTTATGGTAGGCGTTGTAATTAAGGAGATATTTCATACCGTCACCGCGGACTATCTCGGAAAGGTTATCAAAGGCGTTATATCCGTAGGAAACGTGGCTTACCACAGTTCCGTTGGCCTTTTTGCTTATAACCTTGGTTGTTCTGCCTGCGGCATCATACTCATAGCAGGTTTTATTACCACAGCGGTCGGTAATCTCCTCATTACGGGAGGTCGTTTCATCTACAGTATATGTAGTATCGTTGCCGCGTGCATCAGTTTCCCTTATAAGGTCGTTACCCGCATTGTCCATACCGTCACCTGCCGCATTAAAACCAAAGGAGCGGTAGATGGTACCAAACTCGCCATCGGTAAAGGTGGTTTCGGTAAGGGTGTTACCAAAGTCGTCGATAAACTCTTTAAACTCTGTATCCTCGCTTGTTTCGGTCGAGGTTGTTGTGTCTGTGCTCTCCTCGGTTTCGGTGCTTACCTCCTCTTCGGTATAAAAATCCTCACCTGTAAGGTCTGTTTCAATACCATTTCGCACAAGCTGAATATTATCGAAATATGCGGTACCAAAGTTATGGCCATATTCAATATATACGGTCATATCCTCAATAATTTTACACCTGCTCTTAGCAAACTCAACCGACGTATACTGCCAATCCTCAGTGCAGGGTGAAAACTCGGCAATATGCTCCTCTAATTCGGTAGTATCGTCATATCTGATAATGGCACGCAGTCTAAAGGTGGGGGGTTCAAGTCCTTCACGCTCATTTTTGGGCAATCCATAGCCCTTTGCCCAACCCGAAAGGCTAAAGGTTTCGCGAACATACGGGTCGGATTTAACGTCTACCAACTGACTTGCAGAGTAATTTGAATCTAAGCTACCTGTAATTTTAAGTGAGCCGACCCTGTTAAAGGAATTTATGTCGGAGCTATCATATGCTACATTTGGAGTAGCATCCCAACCGGTAATACCGCCGTCAAAGCTTCCGTTTTCAAGCATATTATACTCGTTTGCGTACTGATTTTTTTCAAGCTGGGGAGCGTTAATGTGTGCCGTACCGCTACCGCTCAGGAAAATTTGTACCTGAACGCTCTGCGCCTGTGTCAGTCTAAAGGGCGCTACAAGGCGGATATAATCCTCGGCCCCATCGCAAAGGTGCTCACTTTCTGCCAAAACGGTGCCGTCGGTCTTTATAACGCGGAGATATGCGCCCCTAGTATCGGTACCTAAAAAGTCGCACACGGGCTTAACATAAGCCGAAAAAGTATAATCGCCTATTGGCAGAACGCCTGTTGCTTGGACAATACCTTTTCCGACGCTATCTTCCAAATAGTTTTCTAAGAAAACATATCGGTAACCAAACTTGGTTGCATCTTCGTTGGAGCGCACCTCTGAGTAAAAATCGGCGCCATTCTCTGCCGTTTCCGTCCAATGCTCCAAACCGTTAAACTTATGGTTTAAAAGCAGGTTATCAATATTGCTTATAAATGTACCGCTATCACCCATATAGGGGTTTATACTATTTTGCTTTCCTTCGGAGTCTATCATGCCCGTTTCGTTGATATATGAATAGTCGCTGATAACGTTACCGTCATCATCAAAGGTATATACCGACCAGTAATACTTAATTGACGGCTCAGGGTCATCAGACGGAATATATTCAATTATATCAACGATGGTTTTTCCCGCAGAGGGCATATAGGTATACATACTTTGCATTCCCTCGGTAAATTCGCCGTTTTCCACACCGAATTCGCTAACGCTTATAAGTCGGTCTTCATAAAAAGAATAACAAACCTTATACAGATTGTTTGCATCAGCATCTTGCAGAATCACCTCAGACGGCTTATTCGCAGAATAACTGATAACCGCTTTTCTACCGTCTTGGTAGGTTATATTGCTTAGCAAATCTCCCTCATAGAGATAAAGTACGCAGGTGTTATCGGGCGCGGTTATTGAAGCAAGGAAGCCCGAGGCATTATACTCAAAAGTAAAGCTTCTTCCCGCACCGTCGGTAACTGCGGTAATTCTATTGTCGGTGTATGTAATTTCCATACTGTTATCAAAGGCATCTGTAATTTTTATAAGTCTGCCAAGGGAATCAAACAAATACTTTTCGTCGCCTTGGGTCAAGGTACGTTTTACGGGGTCATAGGTAGCTTCACCGTCAACCTCTTTATATATTTCGTAGCTTGCGCCGCTTTCGTCGGTGCCAAACAAACTGCCCCCCGCAAAATAGGTCGCGCTACCGTTTTCACCGATATAAACGTATTTGCCGTCGGAACTTAGCACCATACTTTGCATAATACTGAGCTTATAGCCGTTACCGAGCTTCATCTGACTGAAATCTGCCGTTTCAAGCATAATATTACCATTTGCCGTATACTGATAGTCAGACAGAGCGCTATTATAAAGGTGCTTTATGGTAACGGGCATACGGTTACCGCCCCATGCAAAATCCTCCGACTCAAACATAAGGTTTAGACACTGTAAATCAATACTACCCTGACCAAAGCGGCCGAGCTCGTGGGTATGTGTACGATATGAGGTGTTAACCCCGTATGTAGACTCATACTCAACAATAAGCTTTGGGCCAAACTGCTCTCCAACACCGCTGCCGAAAAGGGTAATATTGTTATTTGTTCCAAAGGTTACGTCTATAGGCCTTAACACAAGGTTTGAAGCGGTGGTTTCTCCCTTGTTTATCCCATCCACAAGACTTGTAATATCAAATTTATACTCTATTACACCCTCAGTTTCATCGGTATATGGCTTCATAATTGCATAATCAATAAGTTCCCCTGTATCTGACGGTGTGCCGCCGTCTAACGTAATATCATCAGTAACCTGATAAAGACCCAGTCTAATAGGAGTTTGGCTTTCAATAGAGCTTGACTCCTGCCTAAAGTTTAGGTAGGCCTTTTTAATTCTTGGATTGCGGGGTAAGGTAGGCATATTAATAGACATATACATTCGCCCAAAACTGGTACTCATATCAACTGTTCCGCCGATAACGTGAACGGGGGAGCTGTACATTGCGCCGTCATCCCAGCTATATGTTGTCATCGCCGTATTTCCGCTAAGCTGAATTTGAGGGTCGATAACAACCGGGAAAGCACGATTTTTATCATTAATCCATTTACTGTCGGCTATTACTGTAAGAGAAATGGCATTATCCCTATCCTCTTTAAGCTCAAAGTGAACCGAAGAGGAAGTGATGCCGTTTGCATCTACCATAAAGGGCGCAGGAATGAAAAATTCCTCTTTACCGGTTTCGGTACTCAAAAATAATACGTTGCCCGTTTTTTCATCAAGCTCCGGCCTTACATTTTTGCAATTAACTGTAAAGGGGAAGCTATAAGCACTTGCTCGCTCTTTTACAATAATATTTTCCTTAACACCGTTTGCGGTTACCTCGTATTCGTAATCTGCGCCGTTTAATACTTTTTCGAAAACAATCTTATCTAATTGTTTAATTTTTTGTGCTTTACTATGCAATTTGGGCTTTAAGCTCAATTTGCCATCATCGATACCTTTTTCTTGTCTTGCACAAACCCTAATTTTATGAACACCTTTTTCAACGCTAAAAAGCTCGTTATTTTCTTCACCATTAAACTTTGCTTTAAAGTTACCTCTTTGGCTAACCAGGTATTTTCCATCATTTTGTTCTTTGAGCGTATTGTCCACATCTTCAAATCTTTTGGTTTTTTCATTGAAAAGGTGAACATCATTGGAATAAAACACTGCTTGCTCACTTCCATCACTCATTTTAAAAACCTTTCGGTTACCTTCCCTGAGTTCAATAATTTCTCTAACTCGGGTACTGTTTTTTGTTGTTACATTCTTCATAATCTTTAAATCTCCTTTTTTTATTTTTTGCTATTGCGGTTTTAGGTTTTAGTTTCTTTTTCCTCACTTCCTTCCGTATAAAAAATCCTCCATCAGCTCATTTACGGCGGCAATGCGGCACTGCGGGTATTTAAAGCTGGCACAGTATTTTTTTATACAAAGATTACGCTCTGCTCTGGTTTCGAAACACTGCTTTATATAGCTTTCATTTACCGGGATGTTGGTCCCTGCCGAAAAGGCCTCGCAAAACAGGGCATTACCAATGGTTTTGTAATAGTAGGGACATATAAAATTAAAATCGTCGTGCGGCATTAGAGCATTCTCCTTTTTTCTTCTATACACAGTCCCCCGCATTTGGGGCAGGCAAAAACCTTTTCAAAGGGCGGAGATGAAAGACCGTGCCTTTCTACATAAACCCTTGGCTTTGTAAAGGTAAAATAACATTCCTCACAGTAAAACATAAGCTACACATCCTTTCTTTTTGCAATAATGTTTTCGTATTTTGTGTTAAGTGCAGCTTCTGCCTTATCAACAATTTCATTAAGCTCAATTATTCTTGCACATTGTTCACCCAAAAGGGTAAGCACTCTCTTTGTTGTTGGTCGCATTTTGTCATCTCCATTCTACTTTTTGTGTACTTTTAGCCGAAAAAAATATTATCCAGCGAAACGCCGCCAATGTGTGAAAATTCGATGGCCAAATCTGCCGGCATAAAGGCCGGATGTTTTTCATAAAAAGCGTATATTTTAGGGGAAATTTCAAGCATTTTAGCCATTTCCTGCACAGAATATCCACAGCTTTTCCGAACAGCTTTTACAGTGATTTTCATTTCTATTTTGCCTCCCTTTTCCTTGCAAAATTTGTCGCTTTGACAAAAATAATGGAATTTTGTGTAGTCTAGTATACACTCATCGTCAAACTTTGTCAAGGACAAATGTGAAAAAAATTGAAATACTATTGCATTTTTTCCACTAAAAGTGTATAATGATGTTGGACTTTGAAATCTTTTGTCGACAAAAACAAACAAAAGTATCTAAAATTCTTCCAATAAAAACGCATACGTTTATCAGATTTAAGGTGGTATATAGATGTCAATAGGAAAAAATATTAAAACACTTCGAGAGGAAAATGACATGACCCAAAAGGAGCTGGCCAAAATTGCGGGAGTAACCGACAAGGCGGTTTCTATGTGGGAAAAGGATGAGCGTGTTCCCCGAATGGGCCCACTACAAAAAATAGCAGACAAGTTTGGTATTAAGATAAGTGATATTTTATCGGTTACGTGTGGGCAGGGAGTTTGCTCCGTCTCCTCCGTTCCGCTTGTAAAAGATTTGCCCCTGTCTTCTAAAGATTTAGTAGAAAAAAATGCGATTTCTTTCATTCCCGTTCCAACAAAGGAGCTTTTAGAAAAGGAAGGCTACGTTTTTTATAACATAACAAGCGAGCGTATGTTTCCTTTAATAAATAAGGGAGACTTCGTACTTATTCACCTTAAAAATTTTATTGCCAGTGGTAAAATTGGTATTATTTCTATAGACGGAAATCCCCCCATTCCCGCACGGCTTTTATTTACAGGGGACGAAGTAACGCTTGAAAGTGCAAATCCCGAATTTAAAGCCCTTACTTTTCCAAAAACAGAATTTGGCCGACTAAGGGTTTTGGGCGAAATTAAAAAACTTGTAAGAAATTTCTAGTTTTTTAAATTTTTAGGGAACCTTTTACCCCCTTGGAAAGTATTAAGTGTAGAGCAACCGCTCCAAACGGCCTTAATGGAGAGTGATTTTATGGAAATAAAGCAAATAAACCAAAACAGCTCTTTAGCAGATAAAAGGTTTAAAGTTGACGTTGCCGCCGCATTCAGTGAATTTGCCGATAATATCTATCGGCTTGCCTTTGTGCGCACAAGGAATAAGACGGATGCGGAGGACGTTTTGCAGAGCACCTTTTTGCGGCTTGTTAAAAATTCTCATAAAATAACCTCAAAGGAACATTTGAAAGCCTGGCTTATCCGCACTGCGTTAAATCAAAGCAACACTCTGCTTGGCTCCTCCTACCGAAACAAAAAGGCCGATTTAAAGGAGACCATTATTTCCAGTACCGACAAAACCGACGAGGTTTTGCCCTTGGTTTTAGCTTTGTCGCCAAAGCTTAAAACTGTAATCTACCTATTCTACTATGAGGGATATTCGGTAGAGGAAATATCTAAAATTTGCTCTATTTCGGTTGGCACGGTCAAGTCGCGTCTTTCCCGCGCCCGAACTACTCTTAAAGAAACCTTGGAAGGGGAGTTTTAAATGTTTAAAGAAAGCTTTAAAAAGGAACTAGAAAATATAAATCCCGACCCCGCATTTACGGCAGAGCTTTTAGAAAAAATCACAGCAACGCCAGAGCCCAAAAGGAATTTTACTAAAATAAGGGGTAGGCGAATTTTCTTATCTGTCACCGCCGCAGCTCTTAGCATCACTGTTTTGGCGCTATCCGTTTGGTGGGGCAAGGGTCCCGGCGCCAAGCCGACTCTTGGCAAGGAGTTTGACGGCACCGCTGCCATTCAAACCGTTAGCTATGACGATATTTATAAGCTTTTTAAGTCAATATCCGACAAAGAAAAGGCAGAAAACCGCGGTAATTCAATTAAAGACTTCTTCCTCAACGGCGGCGTAACCAAGGATGAGGTGTGGCTGGAAGAGGATATGGAAGATAGCGATATGGCCATGCCTGGCGCCACCACAGGTACGAGCGACCTCAAGGGAAGCGAAAACACGTCTACAAACACCACTGTAGACGACGCAGGAACGGGTAGTGACGACTATAGCTCAACAAACGTGCAGGTAGACGGCATTGATGAGGGCGACATTGTTAAAACCGACGGTAAATATATATACATTGGCCGCCAAAACGATAAAAAGATTTTTATTATAAAGGCCGAAAACGGTAAAATGGAGCTTATTTCAAGCATTGACTACGGCAAAATAGCTGCCGAGCAGGGAGAAAAAGAATATTTCACTGATATGTACGTTAAAAACGGCCGCCTTGTTCTTATTACCTCTTTGTACAACTCCTACGCACGCGAAGGTTATGGTGCTACTACCCACATAGTAACACGGATTTTCGATATTGTCACCCCACCTAATATAACACTTATAAAAACACTTACGCAGTCAGGAAACTACGTATCCTCTCGCCTGAGCGAAAATGTGCTTTACGTTTTCACTACACATAGTTTTTACGGTGAGCCAAATGCCGATGACACCACAACCTTTATCCCCACAACGGGCGAAAATAGTGAACAGTGCACCATATCGGAAAATAATATTTGCGCCTTTTCGGGAGATATAAAAAGAACCTATTTTATAGCCACCTCTGCCGACATTTTAACTGCCGAGCGCATTGATACAAAGACGGTTTTAGGCGCAGGCAACGAGGTTTACGTTAATAACCAATCTATTTATGCTGCCGCATGCTTTGGAAACTACGAAAAAGTCGATGGTGAAAAGTCCGACTTTACCTACAACAGGTATTCAACCAAAACCCGCCTTATTCGTTTTGAAATAGCGGACGGCAAACTAAGTTACGGCGCATCGGGCGAAGTAGCGGGCCAAATACTAAACCAATTTTCTATGGACGAGTATGACGGACACTTCAGAATTGTAACCACTGTTGAATCGTCGGTTTATGCAACCAAATGGAATGGCGAATATGCCTCTACCTATTCTATGGATAGAGGCGGACAAAGCAATGCCCTTTACGTTTTGGATAGGGATTTAAAAGTAGTTGGCTCTATAGAAGACGTGGCTCCCGATGAAAAGGTTTATTCGGTGCGCTTTGCCGGAGCGGTTGGCTACTTTGTAACCTTTAGGCAGGTTGACCCGCTTTTCACGGTTGACCTTTCCGACCCCAAAAATCCAACGATACTTTCCGCCCTTAAAATTCCAGGTTTTTCAAGCTATCTACACCCCTATGGCGACGGACTGCTTCTTGGTGTTGGCAGAAATGCCGATGAAAAAACCGGCAAGGTTGGTACGGCAAAGCTCTCAATGTTTAACGTTAGCGACCCCAAAAACGTTACCGAGCAAAGCCTTTGCGATTTGGGTGTTAACTACATTCCCGCCGAGTATGAGCACAAGGCCGTTTTTGTAAACCTAGACAAAAATCTTATAGGCCTTGCAGGTAGCGACTACGCCGACCCCAAATACTTTATCTACACCTATAAGGATAATGCCTTTGTAAAGGTTGCAGAGCTCCCGCTTGACGGTTATTCTTACGATTTAAATAATGTACGCGGACTTTATATAGGAAATTACTTCTACCTTTGCGAAGAGGACACCGTTTACTCCTTTACGCTGGATGGCTTTGAGACGGTAGCAACGGTTAGATTTTAAGGCGACTCAACAAAAAAGTAAGGCACCCTTTTGTGGCACCCTCCGTAAGGAAGGTGTCACAGTTATATTCGCGGGCGGCGAGTTATATTGCTTCGCAGTTATATTTGGGCTATGCCCAAGTTATATTCGCTTCGCGAGTTTTGGGGGCGAATATAATATCACTGAAACTGCAAGTTTCAACATCACTTTGCGTGATAACGCAAAATATCGCTGTGAGACCTGTCTCACAATATCACTTAATATACTTATTTTTGAGATAGGTTAATTTGAAAAATATGTACTCCTGTTACGCACATTTGATAGTGCGTAACCCACTATGACACTTTCAAGTAGAAAGTGTCAATTTTTATACAAAAAATGAATAAGGGAGAACACTTCTTTATGAAGTGTCTCCCTTTGGGGTGCCTTTTCTTCTTACTTTTTATAAATATTATATTCATCTATGGGCAAAATTTTATTAAAGATGGCCGTATGTTTTGGGGTGATACGCCTATCCTCATGCAGACTGCCAAAGTACCATTGCTTGTAGCTGCAATACCGCCCGATTTCTTCTAAATATCCATTTAATTTATTAACGTGGTCGGTTGCACCTTTTTTGAGAAGCATTGCGCTTTTAACAAGAGAGGGTGGCTCGTGGGTTAAAATATAATCAACCTCGCCGTCCAAAGCATCAAGATTTTCGGCGCCCCTGGCCATTTCGGCAGGGCTTGGAAGTTCGTGCTTCCACCAGTGATGTTCTTTGGTTCGAATTTCCTTGTCTTCGCTTTCTCCGCCGCCAAAAACGAAAATTTTAGTGCCGTTTATTGTATAAACCTCACCGCGCTCCAAATGATAGAGGTTGCCACTTATTCGGTGAACAAAGCCGCCCTTCCAAACGGTGCGCCTTGCCTTTTTAATAAGCTCAAAGTTTTCGTGGGTACCGTCTAAAAAGCATACGGTGAATTTTCGACTGCCCAAATATTTAAGTGTGCTTTGTTCCCTTGGGCTGTTATCCCATACGAAGCCAAAGTCGCCGCAAACAATTAAAACGTCGCCCGCTTTAAGCTTGCGCCACTCTTTGTCGTACAAACGGGATTCATCGCCGTGCATATCACCCGTTACATAAATCATCCTAAGGCCCTCCGAAAAAATTAAAAATGCTCTTTAAAAACGTAGACTTTTATTGTATAATAATATTATACAACATTTTAGGGGAAATTGCTATGGTAAAAAAAATAATTTCTATATTTATTTGCCTTGCGCTGATAGTTAGCGTTTCCTTGCCCGCAAAGGCAAGCTATACTCCTGCCACCTTTTCGGTTGCGGCAGAGGGCGTTTATTTTGCAAATCTTGACACTGAAACGGTTATTTATGAAAAAAATGCCGACCAAAAACTTTACCCCGCATCCCTTACCAAGATTATGACTGCGGCGGTTGTTTTGGACGAATGTAAAGACCCCGCAGGCACCAAGGTAACGGTTTCAAATGCCGCACTTTTGCCCCTTCTTGGCACCGATTCTTCTGTTTTTAACTTGGTAGAAGGCGAAGAGCTAACAGTGCAAGACCTGCTTTACATTCTGCTTGTACATTCGGCCAATGATGCCGCCAACGTACTTGCCCTCCATTTTGGGAATGGCAATATTTCTGATTTTATTACAAAAATGAATCAAAAGGCCACCGACCTTGGTATGTCGGGCACCCATTTTGTAAATGCCCACGGCCTTCACGATGAAAACCACTACACCACCCCGAGGGATATGTACATTTTAACAAAAGAAGCCCTTAAAAATGAGCTTTTTAAAAAAATTGTGGGCACAGTCAGATACACGGTTCCCGAAAACAACAAAAGTAAGGCACGAATAGTGGCCACCACAATATTCTTGCAGGACCCAAATTCTTCTGTTCAAAGCTACTACTACAAATATGCAAGCGGCGTTAAAACAGGATACACAGACGAGGCGGGTAGGTGCCTTATTTCCACCGCAACAAAGGGGGGTGTAACCTACCTTTGCGTTTTAATGAAATCCCCTGTATATAACGCAAATAGGGTTAAAATAAGGCAGGAGTTTACCGATTCAAAGCTGCTTTACAACTGGGCCTTTGAAACCTTTAAATACCGCAAAATTTATGACGTTAATACTCCTATAGGTGAATGTCCCATATCTCTCGGCAAGGGTACAGACCACGTACCCCTTGTTTTGGAAAAGCCAATAAGCGCAGTACTTCCCATAGAGGCAGATGAGTCTACCATTTCAATGACCGTAAACCTTGAAAATAATCCCACCGAGGCGCCGATTAAAAAGGGACAGGTCCTTGGCACCGCTACTGTTTCCTATGCGGGGAACGAGATAGATACAGTGAACGTACTTGCAATGAACGATGTTGACAGAAGCGGTATTCTCGCCTTTGTAAACGGCTTTATGAAGCTCTTTAAAAGCAAAGCCTTTAAGATATTTATCGCTTCTATTGTGGCAGCTATTTTAATATTTAGTTGTTGGGTTGCCTATTTAAACAAAAGCCGGAAAAAGCGCCGCAGAAGAAGAAAAAGAAGATTGTAAAAAGAAATGATGCACGAACGCCTAGTCCCATAGGGAAGCAATTCGTGCATCTTTTTTGTTTTTACTTTTTTATTTTACCTTTTCCCTTTTTAAAATAACCGATAAATCAATCTGAGCTAAAAGCACCGCCGTAAACATAATAACACTGCCAAGTATTTCTCTTTGGCTCATTCGTTCGCCAAAAAGCGCTCCCGTAAGGGCTGCGAAAACCGACTCCAAGCTCATTATAACCGAAGCAAGTGCGGGATTTGTGTCCTTTTGGCCTAAAATTTGCAGGGTGTAGGCAATTCCGCTTGAAAGAATACCCGCATATAAAAGCGGTATGCCCGCCTTCATTATATTTTCTATTGTTGGTGTTTCAAATATAAACATAGCGGCGGTAGAAATTACTCCGCAAACAAACATCTGTACAACCGAAAATTTAAGGCCATTTGAATTTGCAGAAAACCCATCAACCGTTAAAATATGGAATGTAAAGGATAAAGCGCAAAGTAAAATTAAAAGGTCGGGCAGGGAAATGCTAAAACTGTCTTTAATGCAAAGTAGGTACATACCAACTACTGCCACTACTATTGAAATCCAAACCGAAGCAGGTACTTTTTTCTTTAGAAAAATACCAAAAATGGGGACTAAAATTATGTAAAGGGCGGTTATAAAGCCCGATTTTCCCGCCGCCGCATCTGCATCCGCATAGAGCGAAATGCCAAACTGTTGAAAGGAGGAGGAAACAAAAAGAAGTACTCCGCAAATGGTGCCGCCCAAAAGCTCACTTTTATTAAAATAAAATTCTTTTTGGGACTTTGGCTTTAACTCTTTTCTGTTTGCAATTAGCATTATAGGGGTTAGAAAAACTGCTCCCATTATCCACCTGACGCTATTAAAGGTAAATGCTCCGACAAAATCCACACCCTTGTCCTGCGCTACAAAGGCAGCGCCCCAAATTATGGCGGCTAGTAGCAGTATAATGCTTCCCCTTAATTGTTTGCTCATTTATAGGCCCTTTCCTTTCATATATATAACAGTAGGATAAAACGACATTTCTAAACACCTGTTCAAATATGTCATTATACCCTAAGAGTATATCACAGCTACCCCCACAAAACAAGGATTTTTATTTACATTTTTTTGATTTTGTGATATACTGATTATATCATCCACAAAGGAGCGTAAATATGCTTATAGATATTTTAAAATCTATTGTTTACGGCATTATCGAAGGCATTACCGAATGGTTGCCGGTAAGCAGTACGGGCCACCTTATTTTACTTGAAAAGCTTTTGCCCTTTAAAAACATTTCTAACTACGAAAGCTTTTTTGAAATGTACGAGGTGGTAATTCAGCTTGGTGCCATAGCCGCCGTTTTGGTGCTTTTCTGGCATAAGCTTTGGCCCTTTGCCACCAAAAAAGAAAGAGCGATAAATCCCGCGCTTTTCAAAACTGATACACTAAATCTTTGGTTTAAGGTTATCCTTGCGGTTATCCCCTCTGCCTTTGTGGGCCTGCTTTTGGACGACTGGCTTGACCAACACCTTTATAACGCGCTTACCGTTTCAGTTACACTTATCTTGTACGGTATTTTCTTTATTTTGGTAGAGGTTTGGAACAAAAAACGAAGCCCAAAGGTGGAGTCCTTTGACACCCTTTCCTACCCACTTGCCATTCTTGTAGGTGCTTTTCAAATTCTGGCCCTTATCCCCGGCACCTCCCGTTCAGGCGCAACAATTTTAGGCGCCATAATTCTGGGCCTTGCGCGTCCCGTCGCGGCAGAATTTAGCTTCTTCCTGGCTATTCCCACAATGCTTGGTGCAAGTGCTTTAAAGCTAGTTAAATACTTTTTAGACGGCGGCCGCTTTAACACCGCCGAGCTGGCTGTTTTGCTGGTTGGTATGTTGGTTTCCTTTATTGTTTCTCTTGCGGCAATTAAAGGGCTTATGGCCTACGTTAAGAAAAAGGATTTTTCTTTCTTCGGTTACTACCGAATTATTTTAGGCGTTATTGTTTTAGCAAGTTTACTGATTTAAAAGCTAATAAGCCCCACACCATTTGGTGCGGGGCTTAAATTTTTTTATAATGATTATTTTAAAATTTCTCCTTTTACACTTTTAAGTGCTTCATGCGGGTCGCCGCCCATAATAAAGGCAATTTCACTAAACAGAATTTTCTCGGCCTCCCTCAAGGTACGCTCGTCCGAGTTTTTAAGCTTTCTGCCCTTTTCCACCTGACTTTTTTGGTGGATGTAAAGGGCCTTAATAAGAGAAAGCAAAACCTTTCTGTCGTTTGACAGTAGGCATTTTTTATAATTTTCATATCTCTCCCTATCGTCATTATACCAAAGAGGCTCCAGCTCACATACCAAAGACACGACTTGTTCTATTTGAGCCTTGGAAAGTAAAGGACGCATACGCGAGGTTAATATTTCATTGTCGGTAGGAACCATTACTGTTGCGGCGCTATCAAACACGGGACGCAAAATATAAAACTCCCGTTTTTCGCCACCAAACTCCCGAGCCGCAATTTCTGTGATCTCACAAACTCCGGTTGTGGAATAATTAACTTTGTCATTTACCTTAAACATTTTAACAGTTTCTTTCTGCCAAAAGGCGGTCGGTTACCATTTGCTTACAATATAATTATAGCATTTTATGGCAAAAATTTACATAGTTAATTTACACAATAATTATTTTTTCTTTTTTAAATTTTATATAAAAAGGCAAAAAGCCCCGCCAAAGCACTATGTTTGGCGGGGCTTTAAAAACATATTAATTGCTGGTAGTGTTACTACCTCTATTGCTTGATGTGTCGCTTGAGCTGGGTTTACTGCTTTCCTGTGCAAGATTTGTATTATAATAAAGGATAACAGAACTGTCGGGGCTCACCTTAGTTCCAAGGGTGGGGAGTGCTTCAATAATTACTTCTTCCTCTGTTTCGGTTTCACCCATTTTGGCAACGAACTCAATGTTGGCAGGGGTGAAGCCAAGCTCCAAGAGGGCAACATAAGCCTCCTCCTTAGTCATATTTTTAAGGTTATTTGAAAGAGTTACTTCCTTAGGGCCTAAGCTAATGGTTAGCTTTATTTCGGTCTCTTTTTTTGCGCTGGTGCCAACGGCTACCGACTGACCACAAATTTTGCCGCGCTCAACACTGCCGTTATATTCTTTTTTCTCAACCGAAAATACAAACCACTTTGTATATTCATCGTTTGCCATAATTTCGGGGTAGGACATATTTGTAAAATCGGGCACCGAGAAAAGCGGGTCGGGCTGTGAAGGATTGCCAATATCTCCCACAGAAACAACGCTTGGAAGCGACGGGGTAGATGAAGACGAATTTTCGTCGTTATCTCCAGGTCCCTTGGAGGTTATAAGGAAAATTACAACCCCTAGAATTATTAAAATCACAGCGGTTACAATAGCCGCAATAATCGTATATTTCTTTGTGGAGGGAGCGGTGTTTTTGTTTTCCGTTTCAAGCAGCGCCGCTCTTTCCTGCGATATTGTAACGTCGGAGGAAGCAAGGTCATTTTTAAAGCCTTGCATAGAATGGGTTCGGGCATTAGGGTCAAGGCGAAGCGCATTTGCAAGTGCTACTAAAACGCCCTTTGGAAGTTCCTCGGCCACCGCCTTTGAAAATGAAAGGTTATCCCTTTCAAGGCGGGCAATTGCCTCTGCAGGCGGGGTGCCTGTAAGGGTGCGGAAAATTGTAGCCGCAAAGGAATAAATGTCGGTAGCAGGGGTAATTTCGCCCGACTGATACTGTTCAAGCGCCGCGAAACCGGGATAGAGCTGAGCGGTCATAGCACTTCCAACAGATCGAATTTCAGCTATTGCGAAGTCGGTAATTCTTACCCTACCGTCCCTGCCTACAATTAAGGTTTCGGGGGAGATTCCACCGTGAACAAGTCCCACGCTGTGAAGCTCATTAAGTGCTCCCACCAAGGGTAAAAACAAGGGTCTTGCCTGCTCCCAGGTTAGCATACCGCCATTACGTATTAAGAATTCCTTTAGGGTAATTCCGGGCAAGAATTCACTTACACAGTATGCGGTTTTCTCGGTCTCAAAAATATCCAGAATTCTGAAAAATGAAACTCCGTCGCTAACAGTTGCAAGCTTTTTGTAAAGCTCAATAAACTTTGCAAGCCCACTTCGGAACACCTCTTCGGAACCGACGTTTACCGCTATGCCGCCGTTTACGGTGCGGCTTGTAAGGTCGCGGGGAAAATATTCGCGGATTTTTACCACCTTATTTTCCACATTGTCGTATCCCAGATATGTCTGCCCCTCACCGTTAGCAGAAACAATTTTTCCTACAACGTAGCGCTCTGCAAGTGTAGAGCGTAGGGGAAGGGCGTTTGGCTCATTGTAGGCAGCCTCATTAAAGCCGCAAACAGGGCAAACAGAATCCTCTTCCATTACCTTCATACATCCCATACAAAGTTTTTCGGTATTTGGCATAGTTACACTATCCTTTCCTTATTGGAATATTCAAAATAGACTATCAATATCTAAATTTTCTATTTGTTCCTTATCCTTTTCTATTGCATTTTTAAGTTCATCCAAAGAAGAAAACCTTTCTTCCGCTCTTAAAAACCTATAAAGCCGTATCTTTGCGCTTTTGCCGTAAAGGTCGCCTGAAAAATTTAAAATATGCGTTTCGCTTGTTACCTTTTCGGTTTCAAAAGTTGGTCTAATTCCTATATTGGTAAGGGATTTATAAACCTTTCCATCTATCTCCGTAGCACTTAGATAAACGCCGTTTTTCGGCACTGTAAGCTCATCCGGATATTTTTGGTTTATAGTGGGAAACCCAATAGTTCTACCCCTTTGGTCGCCCCTTATAATTTCACCCTCAAAGGCAAATGGATACCCAAGCATACCATTTGCTAAGGAAATATCTCCGTTTTTTATATACTCCCTTACTTTGGAGCTGGAAATAATCTCACTC
Source organism: Acutalibacteraceae bacterium (assembly GCA_045630265.1). Taxonomy (GTDB): domain Bacteria; phylum Bacillota; class Clostridia; order Oscillospirales; family Acutalibacteraceae; genus UMGS1279. The sequence goes on along the minus strand of JAZQSV010000035.1, from coordinate 18,340 downwards.
TTTTCTGTTACCGGCTCTAACACCTTGCAGATAATACCATTTTCCTTACAAAAATCACTAAGCAGCGTTACGTCGCCCGAAGCATTTTTGCCGAAACGAAAATTACTTCCTACTGCAATAAGGGCGGGGTTATACTTTTCTACTACTATTTTTAAAAAGTCATTCGGTAAAATGTCCTTGACCTGTGAAAACTCCATAAAATAGGGTTCTATCCCCATTTCCTTAAATGTGGCTTCCTTTTCGCTTAGAGTCATTAAAAGGTTGCCGTTTGCATTGTTAAATTTTGGTGGCATTTTAAAGGAAAGAGCTATGGGAGTGTGCTCCGCTAAAAGCACACCTTCTATTACCGCCTTGTGCCCTTTATGAAGTCCATCAAAGGTGCCAATGGCTATTGCCGTTTTCTTTTTTAAGTTATTTTCTTCGCCCGATATATTTATAAAATTCACAAGAGCTTTTGGTTTTATAACACCGCTTTGGGCTATAAATTCTCCAAGGCCCACAAAAATGCCGTTGTACACAACCCTTACAATTTCATTTTCCTTGGCGATGTAATTTCTAACCCTGTCGGAGCTGAGCTCACCGCCGTTTGAAAAACGTACTGCCTGCTTTAGAGATACATTTATGCTTTTATAGTTAGCTACTGCAAGTTCCGAGCTTTTAAGAAAACTTTGGGCGTTTTCACTCGTAAGTTCTTCTAAAGACACGCAGTCCTTTATAGAAAAACCTGCCGTTTTTGTGCGCTTTAGCGCTGTTAAAGTAGCGCCCGTACCAAGCTTTTTGCCAATATCGTCGGCAAGCGTTCTTATATAGGTTCCTTTGGAGCAAAGCACACGCATTTTAAAGCTTTGGCCGTCAAAATCAAAAATTTCCAGTTCCTTTATGGTAACCTGCCTTGCCGCTCTTTCAACCTCTTTACCCTTTCGGGCCAGTTCGTAAAGTCGAACTCCTTCCTTCTTTATGGCTGAATACATCGGCGGGGTTTGAAAAATCTCTCCCAAAAATCTATTTGCCGCCTCTTTAAGCTCATCCTCGCTTATCGCCACCGACCTTTCCTCTAAAATATTACCCGTAATATCCAAGGTGTCAGTGGTAATGCCAAGGCGCACTGAGGCCACGTATTCCTTATCGGCATTTAAAATATAGCTTTGAAGCACAGTGGGCCTGCCCACCAAAATAGGTAGAACTCCTGTTGCCATCGGATCAAGAGTTCCCGTATGGCCTACCCTTTTAACGCCGGTTAGTTTTTTTACTTTCGCTACCGCTCCGAAGGAGGTAATGCCCTCGGGCTTGTCAATTAAAAGTAATCCCTGCACAGTCTTCCTCCATTACAGCTTTTACTTGCTCTAAGACCGTTTCTTTAACCTTTTCTATTCCTAAATCGCCCTTAAATTCACATCCCGCGGCGCGAATATGTCCGCCGCCGCCAAGCCGTGCACAAATTTCAGATGCATCTAAAGGTGCGTATGTTCTGACAGATACCCTATATCCGCCGTTTTCCTTTTCTCTGATGGTTATGCCCGCCAAAACACCCTCAATAGTTCGTGGCAGAGTGGTAATACCCTCCAGTTCCTCATCCTTACAGCCCGTTCTCTCATACATTTCTTTAGTAATTGCAATGACTGCACACTTGTCGCCGAAAAAATACTCTATATTACCTAAGGCTTCAGCTTCAAGGGCAAGTCTTTCCTTGGATTTTGTTTCAAACATAAGGCGGTTAACAAGGAAAGCGTCTATGCCGATTTTCATAAGCTCGGCCGCCGCCAAAAATGTTTTTTCGGTTGTGTTTGAAAACCTAAAACAACCGGTGTCGGTAGAAATTCCTGTATATAGGCAAAGAGCCAATAGCTCATTTATCTCTGCCGAAAGCATTTTTGCAATAGAAAATATTATTTCGCAGTTTGCGGCCGCACCATCATCCAGATAGGTGCGCTTGGCATAGCCGGTATTGGATAAATGATGGTCAATAGTAAGGTCGACTTCATCTCCGTAAACCTCACAAAGAGCGCCAAGCAGTTTTTTGTCGGCAACATCCACAGCCACCACCGTTTTGTCGGCACCACTTTCAGGATTTTCGCACTCTGAAACAAAAAAACCGTACTTTTCGGGTATTGGGTCGGGGCAGATTACCCTGGCTTTTTTGCCCATGCTTTGCAAAATAAGAAGCAGCGCAAAACCCGAACCCAAAGTATCTCCATCGGGGCTTTTGTGGGTTAAAATCAAATAGTCGTCATTTGCCCTTAAAAACTCACAAACCGCCTCTAAAGACATTAAATTTCTTTTTTCTTTTGCCATATTGCACCTCTATTTTTCAGAGGTTTTAAAGCCGCCTATAATATCCATAATTTCGGCGCTTTTAGAGATAGAATCATCTGCTATAAAGCGAAGCTCCGGCACCTTGCGAAGCTTAAGGCGGCTGCCAAGCTCACGCCTTAAATAACCTGCCGCGCTTTTCAGTCCCTTAACCGACTCTACCGTAGCTTCCTTTCCCTCAATGGCACTTACGTAAAAGGTGGCATACGAAAGGTCGCCCGAAACGTCCACCTTAACAATGCTAAGAAGCTTGCTTACCCTTGGGTCCTTAACCTCGCGGAGAAGCTGCGACATGGCAAAGCCAACGTCTGATGTAATTCTTCCAAGTTTTTTATCTGCCATTATGCTTTCCTTTCATAGGGGACTTCAGGGGGCCTTGCCCCCTATAAATCCAAAACTAATCTCTATATTCCTCAATAATGAAGGCCTCAAAAACGTCGCCTTCCTTAACGTCGTTGTATTTTTCAAGTCCAATACCGCATTCGTAGCCCTGAGCCACTTCCTTTACGTCGTCCTTGAAGCGGCGAAGTGAAGAAATTTTGTCCTCGGTCAGAACTATACCGTCACGCACTACGCGGATTTCGGCATTTCTTGTAACCTTACCGTTTGTAACGTAACAACCTGCAATAGTACCAACGCTGGAAATTTTATAGGTATTTCTAACCTCAATTTGTCCCAGGGCAACCTCACGGAATTTTGGAGCGAGCATACCCTTCATTGCAGCGGTAATTTCCTCAATACAGTCATAGATAACGCGGTACATACGCATATCAACACCGTCGCGCTCAGCAAGGCTTTTTGCAACGGCATCGGGACGAACGTTAAAGCCAACTATAATTGCACCCGAAGTGCCAGCCAAAACAACGTCCGACTCATTGATAGCGCCAACGCCGCCATGGATAACCTTAACCCTAACCTCTTCGTTAGAGATTTTTTCAAGACTTTCCCTAACTGCCTCAACAGAACCCTGAACGTCGGCCTTAACGATAACGCCAAGCTCCTTCATTTCTCCCTGCTCAAGGTGAGAGAACAGATTATCAAGAGTAACCTTTTTAGCGGCATTAAACTCTTCTTCTTTTGCCTTTTGCTTTCTTTGTTCAACAAGCTGACGTGCAAGGCGCTCATCCGATACGGCATCAAACGCATCACCCGCGGCGGGAACCTCGGCAAGACCCGTAATCTCAACGGGAACTGCAGGGCCTGCCTCTTTAAGTGCCTTACCATTTTCGTTGGTCATACTTCTAACCCTACCAACGGTAGAGCCCGCAACTATAATATCGCCCGCTTTAAGTGTTCCGTTTTGTACCAAAAGTGTAGCAACCGGACCGCGGCCCTTATCAAGACGTGCTTCAATAACAACGCCCTTACCTCTACGGTCGGGGTTGGCCTTGAGCTCTGCCATTTCAGCAACAAGGAGTACGTTTTCCAAAAGAGTGTCAATACCCTCGTGGGTGTGAGCAGAAACGGGAACGCATATAACGTCGCCGCCCCACTCCTCAGGAACGAGAGAATGCTCTGTAAGCTGCTGCTTAACCCTGTCGGGGTTGGCCTCGGGTTTATCCATTTTATTGATAGCAACAATAATTTGCACGTTTGCCGCCTTTGCGTGGTTAATTGCCTCAATGGTCTGGGGCATAATACCGTCGTCGGCCGCAACAACGAGTATTGCAATATCGGTAGCCATAGCGCCGCGCTGACGCATTGCGGTAAATGCGGCGTGGCCGGGAGTATCAAGGAAGGTAATATCGTGGCCTTCGTGATTTACCCTGTAAGCACCGATGTGCTGTGTAATACCACCTGCCTCGGTAGAGGTAACCTTAGCGTTACGAATAGCATCCAAAAGGGAGGTTTTACCGTGGTCAACGTGTCCCATAACAACAACGATGGGGCTTCTCTCCTTAAGGTTTTCTGCAGTATCCTCGGTATCATCCATAATCTGCTCTTCAATGGTAACAACAACCGCTTTTTTAATCTTGCAGCCCATTTCAAGCACTACAATTTCGGCAGTATCATAATCTATTGTCTGTGTAACACTTGCCATGACGCCAAGCTTCATTAAAACCTTAATAACCTCGGCGGCGGTTTTCTTCATAGCAGCGGCAAGCTCACCAACAGTAATCTCGTCGCCGACAGTAACGGTAATTGGAGTTTTCTTGATACGCTCAAGCTGCATTCTGCGAAGCTTGTCGGCCTCTGTCTCCCTCTTTGCGCCCTGAGGACGGCGGTAATCCTGAGATTTTTGTTTAATTTTTTGCTTTCTTTGCATATTGTCGCGCATAGTGTTTGCGGGAGCAATAGACTCATAGCGCTCGTTATACTTTTCAAGCTCAATATTATTAGCCCTTGTATCTACACGGCGAATTTGTGCAGGACCACGGTTGGGCTGAGGTCCGCCTGCCTTTTCCTTTTTAGGCTGGGGCGGAATAATAATGGGATCTCCCACGGGTGTCGCGGGAGCAGTTTTCTGGGGCGCCTTTTTAGGCGCCGGCTTTGTTTCGCTCTTTACCTCTGCCTTTTTGTGCTCTGCGGTTTCTGTCTTTTTAGGTGCAGGAGCCTCAACCTTCTTCTCAGGCGCTTTTGCGGATTCTGTCTTCTTGGGGGTCGGCTTAGTTTCACTCTTTACCTCTGCCTTTGGCTCCTCGCCCATACGCTTTTTGCGCTCTGCAGCTGCCTCTTTTTTAATTTGTTCAAGCTTTTTAAGCTCGTTCTCACGATCTTTTTCTGCCTTTAGGCGCACTTCATTTCCTATTGCAAAATATTCGTCGAAGCTTTTAACCTCGTGCTTTTTGGAAAGAGTGTTGAAGATAAGGTCAAGCTCGTTTTCAGTAAGAGACTGTGAACTTTTCTTTGCCTCCCCGCCAAGCGGTTCCAAAATAGCTATAATATCCTTAGAAGAAATCGCAAAATCCTTTGCTACGTCGCTAACGCGGTATTTAATCTCCATAAGTTATTTCCTCCTCTAAAATGGCCTTCATAAAGCCCTCATCGCAGGTGGCAACAACCCCTGCTTTTATTCCGATGGCTTTTGAAAGGACATCGGTGTTAACGGTGAGCCTGATTACCCTGCCGCAACTGTTTTTCTCGGCAAAATATTTAAGCTCCTTTTCGGTTTTTTGAGATACATCCTCTGCCACCACAACAAGGCAACCCTTTTTATCCTTTAAAAGCTCGGTTGTCTTGGCGCTGCCCACCGTAAGCCGTCCCGCTTTACGGCAAAAGCCAAGCAGAGTAAGTGTTTTATTATTCAAGACCGGTCATCTCCTTTTTAAGAGATGCCATAATATCTTCAGAAATATCCATACTAAAGGCGCGCTGTAATTTTTTTGCCTTTATTGCCTTTTCAAGACATTTGGGGTCATGGCAAAGATATGCGCCCCTGCCGTTTTTCTTGCCGGTAACATCAAGCGAAACCTCACCCTCTGGGCTTTTAACAACACGGATAAGCATATTCTTCGGTTTCATTTCCATACAACCGATGCACTGCCTTTGCGGAACTGTTTTCATAACTTATCCTCCTTTAGCATATTTTTCCTACTTAATATTATTATTCGTCCTCTCCGTAATATCCGCTTTCGGGGCGAATATCAATCTTCCAGCCGGTAAGACGTGCTGCAAGGCGAACATTTTGTCCCTTGTTACCAATAGCAAGGGAAAGCTGTGAATCGGGAACTGTAACCTTACAGGCCCTTGGCTCCTCACTTATAATTTCAACCGAAACTACCTTTGCGGGGGAAAGTGCTTCAGAAATAAACATTACAGGGTCATCAGAATATTTAACAATTTCAATTTTCTCGCCCGCAAGTTCTTCGACAATCTGATTAACACGTGCACCGCGCTGACCGATACAAGCGCCAACTGCATCAATTTCCTCATTAGCGCTGTAAACGGCGAGCTTGCTCTTTGCGCCTGCCTGGCGAGAAACCGCCTTAATTTCAATAGTTCCGTCGTAAATCTCAGGAACCTCCATCTCAAATAGGCGCTTAACAAGACCCGGATGTGTACGAGAGATAATTGCCTTGGGGCCCTTTTCGGTTTCCTTAACGTCAACGATGTAAACCTTAACATGGTCGCCCTCGTAAAGCACCTCATCGGGAACCTGCTCGCCCTTTAAAAGCACAGCGTCGCCACGACCGATATTTACAGTTGCGTTACCGGTTTTGGGGTCAATTCTTTCAACAACTGCGGTAACAAGCTCGTGATTTTTGCTCTGAAATTCTGCAAGGGTCTGGCCCTTTTCGGCCTCTTTAATTCCCTGACGGATAACATGCTTACATGTTTGAGCCATAATGCGGCCAAAATTTTTGGTATCAAGCTTAATTTCAACCACGTCGCCAATCTTTGCGCTCTTTTTATATGCCTGCGCCTGCTCTAAGGTAAGGTCAGTAAAGGTATCCTCTACCTCCTCCACTACGTTTTTGCGAACGTAAACCTTAAGCTTTTGCTTTTCAAGGTCAATATCACAAAATACTATCTCTCTGCCGCCGTATTCTTTTTTAACTGCGGTGATAATTGCGGCGGAAATTTTTTCTGCCAAAAACTCGGCGCTGATGCCCTTTTCCTCTTCCATTTGGGCAAGTGCTGCAAAAAATTCTTTAGTACTCTTACTCATTTTTCCAAAATACCTCCAAAGTATATAATTTATATTATTCGTCGCATAGGTTGGCCTTCGCCACCTCTGCTTCGGAAAATGCTTTTTCTTCACCGTTTATTAGCATTACGGGTCCGTTTTGATATTCCTTTAGTGTTCCGCTAAAGATTTTTACTCCGTCCACCGCTTTGTAAAGGGTAACGGTAATTTCACTTCCCAAAAATGCGGTAAAATGCTCTTTGGTTTTAAGCTCCCTATTTATTCCGGGGGAACAAACTTCTAAATAATAGGAGGCATCAATGGGGTCTGCCTCATCCAAAATGGGGTCAACTGCGTGGGATACGTCGGTGCAGTCATCAATAGTAACGCCGCCTTCCTTATCAATAAAAATGCGAAGATACCACGAAGCTCCCTCCTTAACGTACCTTACGTCCCAAAGCTTAAGTCCTAAATCCTCAATGGGCTTTTTGACAAGACCTGCTACGCGGTCTGCCGTACGGTTTTGTGCCAAATATACCTACTCCCTTCAAACAAAAAGTAAAGAGCGGGTCGCCCCACTCTTTGACACTACACATCTTAACTGTTACGATTATACCATAAGTTATATTAAAAAGCAACTGTTTTTACACATTTTTTTAAGTTTTAAGCCACCAAAAACGCCAAAAACCGGCTTTTAATTTAACTTTTTGCCACCGTTTTTTGCAGAAAGCTTGGTCTTATTACCCTTTTCGTCCACAATATAGGTGTTTTCAAGCTGGGCAATTAAGCTTCTTTTATAGCTTTCAATATATTCTTTTCTAAGCACCGCTTGCTCTGCTTTTTCCTCCTCGGTCAGTCCCTCGGCCTTTTGTTTTCGAGCAAGCTCATTTATTCTTTTAATCTTTTCTTCGGTCATCTTTAAGGTCCTTTAACTTAAATTTTTCTAAGCTCTTCTAAACGTTTTTGTTGCCTTATATCGCTTCCACAAAAGCTCTTTAAATTGTAGCAACCGAAAATTCTTGAAGCAACCCTTGGGGTATAGCGTTCACCAAGTTCCTCCGGAGCCAGATTTGTACTAATAATCGTAGGTTTGCCCGACAAAATACGGGTGTTTATTATGTTATAGATAAGAGCCCCCGTAAAGCTTGTGGAAAATTCGGCGCCCAAATCATCCATAATAAGCAAATCACACTCCAAAACATCATCTAAAAGAGGTGTGTCTGCGCTATAGGAAAAATGTTCTCTTTCGAGCTTATGTAAGAGGTTTTGTACGGGAGAATAAACAACACCCATACCCTTTTCGGTTGCAACCGACGCAATAGCAAGGGAAAGGTGGGTTTTACCAAGCCCCGTACCGCCGAAAAACATAAGACTTTGAGAGCTATTTGACAGCTCCCTTGCATACTTAATGCAGAAATTAAAAATCTTCTCCATGACCGCTTTATCTTCATCAGTCTTATAGTATTTAAGGTCAAAATTATCAAAGCGGCTCTCTGTTATCGGCATTTCCTCTGAAAGTGCCTTAAAGGAAAGTTCCTTTGCTCTTTTAAGAACACAATCACAAAGGTTGGTGCCCACGTAGCCGCTATCCTCACACACTTTGCACTTAAAGGCAAATTTAGAAAGTCCAACCTCTTTTAATATTTCTTGCTTTTCCTTTGCAAGGGCAGCAGATTTTTCCTTTAATGCTATAACCCTGTCCTCATAACCGCCCAGAGCAGAAAGACCCAGCATTGGGCCTATTTTCATAAGCTCTGCCTCTATTTCGGAAAGTCTGGGGTGGCGGTCTCTCACTTCGTTAAGCCTTGCGTCATAAAGGCGGCGAGCCTTTTCTCCCTCACTCTTTGTCTGCGCTAAGGCCATAGACAAAAACTTTTTATTATATCCCATAATCAGTCTCCGTTAATAATATCACTTAGCACCGAAAGGTCATAGGTGCCGTAGTCGCCTTTTTTGGGTTTTTGCTTACCTTCAAATTCGATTTCCTTTTCCAAATCCGCCGCTGTGGTAATCCCCTTTTTATGCCAAGCGGTAAGAATGGTTTTTATGTAGGAAGCACGATATTTGCCAATTTGGTCAACGCAAATATCGTAGGCCTTTTTAAGAAGTGCTTTTTCCATCTTCCATTCGCCTACAACCTGGTTTGCAAGCTTTGTTTCACTCTCGCTCGGCGCCCTCATATCCAGACCGAAAGCAGCCCTCATTACGTTCCAATAAAGTCGCTCGTTACCAAGCTGAGTTATCATATTCTCGGCGTCCATTATGGAGTTTACTCCCTTTTCCGCCCAGTTTTTTCCAACCTTTTCAATATATCCAACGTTGCATTTACCCGCCTGCAGCGCATATTCAATTACCATTAAAATAACGGCGGCAGAAAGGCCTAAATCGTCATACAGCCAAACAAGCACTGAGCTTTCGCTCTGCTTTAACATTCGGCCGAATTTTATCTGGGCTTCGCTAAGCAAAAAGGCAATTTCGCTAGACTCTAAGCCCCGCCTTGCGACCTCACCCCTCGTAGGCTTTACCGCCTTTGCAGGAGCAACCTTTTTGACGGTATCTACAGGAGATTTTACCTCACGGTCGCAGTCCATTAGCCCCAACTCACACCAAAATAAAAGTGCATCCTCAACGTCTGAAACAGAAACAGAAAGCGCCTCGCTTATTTTTTCGGCGGTAAAACCGTCTGCCATATGTCGGTATGCAAAAAGTATAACCTTTAGCTGAAGTGCGCCCGCAAGCTTAATATTTTTATCTACAACGTCGCTTGGAAGCATAAATGCGGTGCCCAGCTTTTCGGGTTTAATACGAAAATTCATAAGCGCTCTCCTTTCCGTTTGTTTTTTAAAAATAAAATTTTCAAATTAGTAAAATAAGTATAGCAAATTATTTTTGTTTTGTAAAGCCACCATTTTAAAAGCCTTAACCCATAAGGCGCAGTCCTTTTGGGTATTTGTTGGTAATACGCCCGTTAGATGCCTTTCCAAAGCCAAAAACCACTCCCTCCACCGCTACTGCGGTATAGCCGTTTTCGGTAGTGTCGGCAGGAATTTCCATTCCCTTTAAAAACTTAGTAACCCTTTCATCCGAAAGGTCGAGATTTAAAATTCTTTTCGGCCTTGGCCCAAAGGCCACAAAAAGAGCATGTGAGGGTTCCAGTCGATTTCCGCGAATTTCCCCTATAAAAAGTCCCATTCTTAAAACGTCGCCCTTTACCTTTGGCATACCCTCTGGCACAAGGTAAACGAGCCCGTTTTTGGAGACAAAATTTCCACGAAAATCATTTTGGAAGTTTTCCCTTAAAAAAGCTTCAACAATTTCCTTTTCCTTTTTGGAAATATCTTCCTTTACATATTCACCAAGGTAACAGTTACCGTCGTTCTCCCTTTCAAAAAGGGCTATAAAATGTCCCTCTCCACCATCACTTGGAAAGATTCTTTTAACCTTTTGGTCTATTTGCTCATTTCCCGAAAGACCGCCCCTACCAAAATCTGCCTCGATTTTTTTAAGACTAAAATTTTCAAAATGCTCTAAAAACCAAACAACAGTTTCTTCATTTTCTTTTTTGTTAAAAGTGCAGGTGCTGTATATAAGACGACCGCCTGATATTACGGCATTTGCCGCCGCGGACAAAATTTCTCTTTGCCTTTTGGCGCACTCATCTACATACTCCTCGCTCCACTGCTCTTCCACCATTTCGTTGTGGCGCCACATTCCCTCGCCAGAGCAGGGTGCATCGACCAAAACGGTATCGAAAAATCCCGCAAGGTTAGAACAAAGGTAGTCGGCATCGAAGGAAGAAACGGCGGCCCCTGAAATGCCCATTCGCTCAAGGTTGGAAAGCAGTGCGGCCGCCCTCTTTCGAACGTACTCGTTGGACCATAAAATGCCACTGCCTTCCTGTTCTATTCCTATTCCGGTAGATTTTCCGCCGGGAGCGGCGCACAAATCCAAAACCTTGCTACCTTTTTTAACATTCAAAATTGATAGCACCGATGAGGCCGACGGCTCTTGTACATAAAAACCGCCCGCGTGGTGCAATGGGTTATTACCGAGTCTCGAAGCATTCTTTGGAACATAATATTCATCTTTATAAAAGGGCGTTTTTTCTAAAGCAAAAGAAAAGCTTTTTTGCACTTTTTCAAAATTTGCCTTTTTTTCGTTTATTCTGATTCCCTTAAAAGGCAGCTCGGAATAGATATTGTCAAACTGCTCAGAACCTATTCCCATAAGGGACATACACTGCTCTTTAAACTTTTGATTCACTTAAAACACTCCTTTCGTATAACAGACCGAAATCGGGTAAAAATAATTTTGCAAAGGTGGTGAAACATTATGGATAACAAAAACCAAAATAAAATGGATAACAAAGACACAAACAAAATGGACAACAAAAACAATATGAAGGCCGACAACAAAAATATGAAAAACGAAAAGCAGTCTATGAACTCTAAAAACGAGAAAAATTCTGAGAACTGCCGATAATTAAATTTTGAGGTTGTTACCTGAACCTTAAAAAGCTAAAGAAAGAAGGGCTGCCGCCCTTCTTTTTCATTGGTTTGTTCGTGTTTACGAAAGTTTTTCGCCATTACATATCATACTTCTTTTCAAATCCCTCGCCAAAAACTCCACCCGTAACGGTAACTATTGTAAAGGCCTCCGAATCGGTTTTCTTTACTGTTTTAACCGCCTTATCAACCTCTTGGTTTCTAAGCGCACAAAGAAGCAACTGTCGCTCTTCGTTTTTATAGCCACCCTTTGCAGGGACTATTGTAACACCCCTATCGGTGGCATCGAAAAGCGCCTTGGAAACCTCCTTTTCCTTATTCGTAACAATAAATAAAAACTTGCCCGTATCTGAGCCGTATAGAATGGCATCGAGTATTTTTGAAGATGCAAATAATGCAACTACAGAATAAAGTGCAGTTTCCAAATCGCTATAGGCAATGGCCGAAAGTGTAATAACCACTCCGTCAAGCGCCAGTACCATTCTTCCCATTGAAAAGTATGGGAATTTAATCCTTAAAACCTTTGCCAGGACGTCGGTGCCGCCCGTAGTGCCACCACGAAGCATTACAAGTGCAAGACCTATTCCGACCATAACTCCGCCAAAAATTGCGGCTAGGAGTCTTTCTCCTCTATAGCTAGGAAGAAACTTAATAAAAAGGTCTATCATAACAGAGTTTAGCACCGTGATAAAAAGGGTTTTAATTATAAACTTTCCGCCGACCTTCCAAAATCCCAAGGCTATAATAGGAATATTAAGAATTAGTAGCACCAAACCGGTAGATAGAACGGGGAGAAGATAGTTTATAATAGCCGCAATACCCGTAACTCCTCCGGGGGAAATTTTGTGAGGGTCAAGAAAATAAACAAAACCGAAGGAGAAGATTGCGCTGCCGAAAATAAAGAAAAGTAAATCTAAAAGTATGCTATTAAGTGACGATGACTTTAATTCTTCTTTTAAAGATAGCATGTGGCGCCCTCCTTTAAAGTAAGTTTTAAATTTATTATTATTTTATTTTTACTCTTTATCTAAATTATGACTTTGCCAAATAACCCCAAAAAGCTCATTTATTCTTTCCTGCTTTGAGGAAAGATAAAGAAACCCAAACAGCGCCTCCAGACCTGTTGCGGTGTGATAGGCACCGACGGTTGAATTTTTAGGGGTGTTGTGTGTATGTAAATTTCGACCGTGCTTAAAGGCGGTCATTTCCTCCTCACTTAACATTTCCTTTATATATTCAAAGGCCTTTGCTTGGGAATTGGCATTTACATACTCCACAGAAAGTCTATGTAATTCCCCTAAAGGTCGGCTTGTTTGCGAAATTTTTTCGCGAACAAGCAGTCCGTAAACGGCATCCCCCACAAATGCAAGAGTTGCTCCGTTTAATAGTTTAACATTATCCATTTTTCCACCTTATGACACGTAATCAAACTCAATATCGTAAACGCTTACTGTATCTCCGTCCTGCACTCCCGCACGAATTAGTGCGTCAATAATACCTGTGGTTTGAAGTACCTTTTGAAAGTACTGCAAGGATTCGTAGTCGTCGGGATTAACCGTTTCAAGTATTTTAAGAAGCCACTCAGCCTCAATAATATAAACGTCATCCTCTTTTCTAAGGGTGAATTTTCTATCTTTCGGAGTTGTGAAATCTTCAATCGGTTCGGGCTCGGCCTCATAAATTTTAAGGGGAGGAAGCTTTGCAAGCTCGCTTGCCGTAAAGTTTATAAGTTCCCTTGTACCCTCGGCAATAGCCGCCATAATAGGAAAGAAAGCATATCCCTTTTCTTCAAAGTACTTTCTGTACTCCTCTACCTTTTCTTCCTCCAAAAGGTCGCACTTGTTTGCAACCACTATCATGGGTCTCTTAGAGAGTTCCTCGCTAAACGCCTTGAGCTCAAAGTTTATCTGCTCAAAGTCGGCTATTGGGTCGCGCCCCTCACTGCCCGAAATATCAAGCACATGAAGAAGCAGTCTGCAACGGTCAACGTGGCGCAAAAATTCGTGTCCAAGACCTGCGCCGCTGCCCGCACCCTCAATAAGACCGGGAATGTCAGCCATAACGAAGGAAGAGCCCTCGCCCATTTTTACAACACCTAAAACGGGAGTGATAGTTGTAAAGTGATAGTTTGCAATTTTTGGTTTTGCCTCGCTTACCACCGAAACCAAGGTTGATTTTCCGACATTTGGAAAGCCAACCAATCCTACGTCGGCCAAAAGTTTTAGTTCCAAAATCACCTCTGCCGCTTGACCGGGAATTCCGTTTTTAGAAAATCTGGGAACCTGCCTTGTAGAGGTTGCAAAATGGGTATTACCCCAACCTCCTTTACCGCCTTTAAGCAGCACTACCGGCTCATCCCCCGAAACGTCGGCCATAATTCTGCCCGTTTCGGCCTCCTTTACAAGTGTACCCTTAGGTACTCTTATAATTAAATCGTTACCCTTTTTGCCCGCGCAGCGGTTTGCTGCACCATTTGCGCCATTTTCGGCAACGTATTTTCTTTTATATCTAAAGTCAGCAAGGGTGGAAAGATTGGTGTCGGGAACCAGGACGATATTGCCGCCCCTTCCGCCGTCGCCACCATCGGGTCCACCTGCCGCTACATATTTTTCTCTGTGAAAGGAAACGGCACCGTGTCCGCCATCTCCTGCTTTTAAATAAATTTTTGCTATATCTACAAACATAAAAACACCTTTCTGCCAAGACTTTACTTGGCACAAACCTGCCTTTTGAAAACCAAAGCCATTAAGAAGTAATGCACTGGATTAAAATTTTGCGCCAAAATGCACTATACTTATTATAGACAAAAATTGCCCCGGCATAACCGGGGCAAAATGTTCAAAGTTCGAAGAGGATAGAAAACTACCCTGATTATTCGGCAACCTGAATGCTAACCTTTTTGCGGTCACGACCAAGGCGCTCGAATTTAACCTTACCGTCTTTAAGTGCGAAAAGGGTATCATCAGAGCCCTTTCCTACATTTTCACCCGGATGAATATGGGTTCCTCTTTGGCGAACAAGAATATTACCGGCCAAAACAAACTGACCGTCTGCACGTTTTACACCAAGTCTTTTAGACTCACTGTCACGACCGTTTTTGGTAGAACCTACACCTTTTTTATGTGCAAAAAGCTGAATATTTACCTGTAACATGAATTACACCTCCGTAGTTAATACAATATAATCTGAATACTGCTTTGAAAGATTTTCCAAATGGAGCATTAGCCCCGATAGTATTGGAAGACATCCTTCAAACTCATTTTTTACCTTTAGTACCATCTCAGCTTCACTAACCCTTATGTCTGCCTTTGCGCCGACGATTTCAGTAATCGTATTTGCGGCCATATATGCGGCAGATGATACTGCAGAGCAGACTATTCTGCCCTCGTCGTCAAAAGCATCCTTGGAGCTATGACCCGTGATGTGAAAGCCAATTAAAAGCTCATCCTCGAAATAAAAAGTGACCTTGGTCATTTTAAATTACTCGGCTTCTTTTGCAGCTTTTACTATTTCAATGCTTTCGATTTGTACCTTGGTATAGGGCTGTCTGTGGCCCATTTTACGGGAACTGCTCTTCTTGGGCTTGTAGGTGAAAACTGTAATTTTCTTACCCTTGCCGTTCTTAAGAACTTTACCGGTAACAACAGCGTTTTTAACGTAGGGTTTACCAACCTTGAAAGCGCCCTTGTCGGGAGCCATGGCGATAACCTTGTCAAAAGTAACTGTTTCCTCTTCAGCGACACCGAGTTTTTCGATGTAGATAACATCACCGTTTTGTACACGGTACTGTTTTCCGCCGGTCTCAATAATAGCGTACATTTTGCGGCACCTGCCTTAATATAAGTCTCGCTAACGTGGGCGGTGTTTTTAGACACACTTAAACTAGCCTACATTACGCGGCTCTAGCATTATACTACTTATAAAGCAAAAAGTCAAGCCTTATTTTTACTCTTTTAAAATTTTTCTTGCAAAAATAAAATATAGGTGCTATACTTTTAATATACTGTTTTTTAAAAATTTTTAAAAGAGGTGAGAGCATGGACTGCGACAGTAGTTATCCCGGGCGACTTTTTATATCCTACAAAGTAATAGGCGGTCTTTGTTTCTCATTGTACGAGGGATAGTTTTTTTATTCCCTTTTATAATGTGTAATTTTTGCCGCCTTTATAAAAGGAGGCTTTTTTATGTCAATAGAGAATTACAAAGAAATTGCAGAACTTATTGAAAATAAAAAGTTTGTAACTCTAAAGCAAATGTTTGCGGATATGAACACGGTTGATATAGCCGAGCTTATTGACGAAGCAACGGCGGCTGAGGCTATAGTTATATTTAGGCTTTTGGGTAAAGAAGCGGCGGCCGAGGCCTTTTCGTATATGGACCCTGACACAAGACAGGCTCTTATTAAGGTTTTTACCGACACCGAGCTTAAAGGCGTTATCGACGAGCTTTACATCGACGATGTTACCGAGATTTTGGAAGAAATGCCGGCAAACGTTGTAAGGCGTATCTTAAAATCGGTTTCCCCTAGTGACAGAAAAACAATTAACCAAATTTTAAACTTCCCTGAAAATAGCGCAGGTAGCCTTATAACCACCGAATTTGTAGCGCTTAAATCCAGTATGACGGTTGAAGAGGCTATTGCCTATATCAGAAAGCCCGGCCCCGATAAGATTACCATTTACACCTGTTTTGTTATCGACTCAAGACGTCGTCTACAAGGCGTTATAACCGTTAAAGACCTTTTGCTTGCCGATGGTGAAGAAATTATTGGCAACATTATGGTAACCAACGTAATCTCTGCTTTTACCCACGATGTCAGAGAAGACGCGGCCGACACCTGCCAAAAATACGACCTTACCGTTTTGCCGGTTGTTGACACCGAAAACCGCCTAGTTGGTATTATTACCATCGACGACATTTTAGACGTTATTGAGGAAGAAACCACCGAGGATATTGAGAAAATGGCGGCTATTTCGCCCGGCGATAAGCCCTATCTTAAAACGGGTGTTTTTGAAATCTTTAAAAACAGAATTCCCTGGCTTTTAATACTAATGATTTCTTCAACCTTTACAGGTCTTATTATAAATTCTTTTGAATCGGCACTTGCAAGCTCAATAATTCTTACCTCCTTTATTCCTATGCTTATGAATTCGGGCGGTAACTCGGGTAGTCAGTCCTCGGTTACGGTTATTCGAAGCCTTGCCCTCGGCGATATTGAGTTTAAAAATATATTTCGAATTATTTTTAAGGAGTTTCGCGTTTCGCTTATTTGCGGCGTTGTTCTGGCCGTTGTTAATTTCGGCAAAATCTTTTTAATTGATAACCTTATTTTCGGCGAAGAGGTTACTGTTATGATTGCTTTAGTTGTTAGCCTTACACTTCTTCTTACCGTTATAATTGCGAAAATTATCGGTTGCTCTCTTCCCCTTTTGGCCGAAAAGCTTGGCGCCGACCCTGCGGTAATGGCTAGCCCCTTTATTACAACTATTGTTGATGCAGTTTCGCTGCTTATCTATTTCAAAATTGCAACAGTACTTCTTGGAATTTAAAGTTTAATTTTTATAAAACAAAAACGCTATGGAACGTTTCCATAGCGTTTTTTATTATTTAAAAATTTCTTTTGGAAGCTCGTTAAAGTCAGAAATAATTAGGTCGGTATATTCTTTTCCTAAAAAATTTTCCTTGCCGTAAGGGGCGATTCCAACAACAAGCCCTGCGCCCGCTGACCTTGCAGCCTGCACACCCGAAGCCGAATCCTCAACAATAACAAGGTCCAACATATCTATATTAAGAAGCCTGCCCGTTTTAAGATAAATATCGGGATGTGGCTTACCCTTTACTGTACCATCATCAAAAACAATTCTATCCTTAAACCATTTATCAAGGCCGAAAATTTCTCTGAAAAATTTTACGTTTACCCTTTCCGATGAGGTTGCAATAGCGTGGGGAAGCTCTTTTTCATTTAAAAAATCAAGAAGCTCCTCGGCACCGGGACAAAGTTCGATTTTGCCGTTTTTCTCTTTTTCTTTTTCGCAAAGAATCCTATAATATTCTTCCTTTTCTCTGCCGTAGGTTTCGGTTATCTCCTCACTCGGCATTTCGCCAAAAAGATACTCACATATAAGCGGATTGGGGCGCCCATGCATATTTTTATAATACTCTTCTTTCGTCAAATCGCGCCCAAGCTTTTCTTTTACATATAATAGCCATGCCTTTTCGTGCAAGGGCGAATCAAGAAAAAGGGTTCCGTTAAAATCAAAAATTATTCCCTTAAAGGTTTTTTCTATCACTTAAAATACCTCGCGAATTTCGGTATAGCCTTCTGCGGTTAACATTTCTTTTTGGCGCTTTGAATTCTTATTACGCTTTGTAACCATAACCCTTTTGCCCTCGCTTCTAAGCTTTGCGGCATCGGCAAAAGCCTTAGAAACCTCATCAGCAGAGGCTTTTTTGTCAACCAAAATAGCTACGCTTATTTTTTTCTCGGGGGCGGTAAAGCCTTTATCCTTTAATATTGTAATAATTCTTTCAAAACCTATAGAAAAACCACAAGCGGGGGTTGGATTAGAGCCAAATTTTCCAATCATTTCGTCATATCGGCCGCCACCCGCAACCGAAGAATTAAGCTCTTTCATTTCAATCTCGAAAATTGTTCCGGTATAATATCCCATGCCGCGAACAAGGGTTGGGTCGAAGCAAAGCTCACAACCGCCGCCCAAAGACGCCGAAACGTTATTAATAAGGTCGTCAATACCCTCGGGAACGCTCTCGTCTACAAAGCCCGTAAGACCGCCGCAAATTTCCTTCGCGGTTTTGCCCTCGCGGTTTAAAAACATTGAAAGATACTTATCTGCGGCGCTTTCGGTTAACCCTAATGAAAGAAGTTCTTTTCTAACGCCCTCTTCACCAATTTTGTCAAGCTTATCAAGTGAAATATAAACCGAAGATAACATCTCAT
>JAZQSV010000034.1:0-13389 GCA_045630265.1 Acutalibacteraceae bacterium | reverse complement strand
ACTCCTATGTATGAGCTTGATAGGGTTATTACAGGTGCGGATTTAGGCATCTCCGCATTTAATGACTCAAGAGATATTTTTACAGACGCAAAAGGTCTTATATACGTAATGGACACCGGCAACGGCAGGGTGGTGGTTATGAACCCCGACCTCACATTAAACACCGTAATCACAGGGCTTACCTATAACGGTGAAACACTTGATTTTACAGGTGCAGGCGGCGTGTTTGTTACAAAAGAGCAGAAAGTTTATATTGCTGACACTGAGCACGAAAGGGTTATAGTAACAAATCTTGAGGGTGTTGTTTCGGCTATATTGGTGCTTCCGGATGCGGACATTATTCCGGATGACTTTACATACCGTCCCGCTAAAATTGCTATAGACTCTAAGGGATATACCTACGTACTTTCCGAGGGTTCTTACTACGGCGCGCTTATGTATAAGCCGGATGGCGAGTTTATGGGATTTTTTGGTTCCAACTCGGTTACCGCTACAATTTTGGGCGCTTTTGAACGACTTTACGAAATTATTTTCGTAAGCGAATCAAAGCTAAATACAAGGGAGAAAAAGTTGCCTTACAGCTTCTCCGATATAGTTGTAGATAGTCAGGACTTCATTTATACTGCAACAGGTGCAACATCCACTACAACGGCCGGTTCCGGTCAGCTTAAAAAGATGGCTCCGGGCGGCAAAAACGTTCTGTCCAACAAAACAGGTAAGGACCAGACATCTGCTGAAGCCACCAATTTTTCTGACACCACGTCCGGAATTACCCTGGCACTTCCTAACGGCTCCTACATTTCCCGTGTTACCGATATGTGTTCAATGGACGTTGACCCTATGGGTTATATGTACGGTCTTTGCCGAAATTTCGGCCACGTATTTATCTACGACCAGGAATGTAACGTTTTGGGTGTGTTTGGCGGTGGCTTTACCGAGGGCGCTCAAAAGGGCACCTTCGCAAGACCTTGTTCCATTCAGTATAACGATTTAACTGACGAGATATTTGTTTTAGATGCTACAAATATTAACATTACCGTTTACAAGCCTACCGAGGTTGGAAATCTTGTAAAACAGGCACAGCATTTAACCGTTGACGGTTCTTATTTAGATGCAAAACCCTATTGGGAGCAGATTCTTACCAAGGACCGTAACTATCAACTTGCATACCGCGGACTTGCTAAAGCGGCCCTCCTTGAAAAGGATTACGATAAATGTATTGAGTATGCAAAAATTGGTTTAGACCAGGCAACCTATTCTTCCGCTTACAAGTTTGTAAGAAACAACTGGATAGGGGACAACATTAGTTGGCTTGGCGCAATACTTGTTGTAGTGGTTGGCGGTGCAATTTATCTTGGCCTTCGCCTTAAAAAGCGTGGTGTGAAGCTTGTAACCAATGAAAAGGTAATTACAATGTTCCACTCCGTTGTGCATCCCTTCGAGGGCTCACAACAGGTACGCTACTACAATAAGGGCTCTGCAAAGCTTGCTACAATATGTATGGTACTCTTCTTCCTTACAAGCGTTATTTCTGATATGAATTACGGCTTTATGTACAGAAGCTTCGATAAGAGCGGCTACAGCATATTCTTCCCCATAATTAAAAACTTTGGTATCGTTCTTCTTTGGACGGTTGCAAACTGGGGTATGTCCACCTTGTTTGAGGGTAAGGGAACAATGAAACAGGTTTACATTGTAACCTGCTATGCACTTATCCCGATAATTGCAAACAATCTTATTCAAATGGCGCTTTCTAACTTTATTACACCTGAGGAAGCACTTATTATGAATGCTATCAACGTAGTTTTAATTGCGGTAGCACTAATAATGCTCTCGGTTGGTATTATGACGGTGCACGAATACGGCTTCTTTAAATTCCTTATAATGTCGGTAGTCGTAATTTTTGCCATGCTTGTTGTTGTATTTGTTATTCTTATGATATTCGTACTTATTCAGCAGGCAACAAGCTTTATTCGTTCACTTTACAACGAAATCATATTCAGATAACCTGAAAGGGAGGAGATTATATGAAACACCTTAAAAAGTATTTCGCTTTAGTTTGTGCTTTATGTCTTATCTTCGCTTCCTTTGCAGGTTGCTCTCCGAAAGAGACAAAAATAAAAGAAAGCTACGACATAAGTAAGCAAATGGTAAATATTGAAAGCGGCGTGGTTGCAGAGAATGAAAATTTCGCTATTAACTGGAATAAAGACCGCGCAGCTGTAAGTATTACAAGTAAAAAGGACGGCAAGGTTTGGAGTTCAACACCAATTGAGTACTTAAACTCAACAACTAAAGAGGATATTGAAGGAAACGACAGAATCAATTCTCTTTTAGAGGTTGTATGCCGCAATGAGACACAGGCATATACTCATTTTTCCGGCCCTGCTTGTGTATTAAACAATCGCTATTCATCAGAAAAAATTGAAAATGGTATTAGAGTAACGTTTTACTTCGATGAACCGCAGATTGTGGCTGGTGTTGATATTTATCTTGAGGATGATGTATTTAAGGTAAAGGTTGACCCAAGTCAGCTTAAATCCTACTCTGAGTACTTCATCACAAGTGTAACCCCCGCACAGTTCTTCTGCTCGGCTAAAAACACCGCGGCAGGCGATAAAGATTCCTATATTGTTCTTCCTTCGGGAAGCGGCACTCTAATTTATACCGACGTTAGAACCGACAATCTTCCAAGAACATACTCCAGCGATCTTTACGGTAAAGATAAAGCTGTTAAGGCATGGCAAAGAGGAGCAGTTGCTTCTCCGCTTAACATGGGATTTTATGGTATAAAAAATGGTGATACCGCACTCTGTGCAGTGTTTGAAAGTGGCGTAGAGTCTTCGGGACTTAATGCAAGAGTAGGTGATTCCGGTCTTGGCTATGCATACGTTTCGGCCTATTACAATGTACGCGGTTTTGAAAACGTATTCTATAGAGCAAACCACCGTTACCGCTACACGGCACAGGCAGAAGATAAAATTGACCCCTTTGTGGTTGCCTATTATCCACTTTACGGTGAGGATGCAGACTATGTTGGTATGGCTAAGAAATACCGCGAAATCCTAACCGAGCAAGGCAAGCTTGCCAAATCTCAGGATAATACACTTTTAACCGTTAAGCTTGTTGGCGGATACACCGAAGACGACCTTTTCCTTGGCATCCCTACAGTAAAGAAAAATTCTCTTACTACATATAAAGAGGCAGAGCAAATTTTAACCGAGCTTAGTGAAATCAGCGGCGGCAATTTAATGGCTACCATGTACGGTTATGGCGATGGCGGTATAAATGCCCTTAAGCTAAATGCCGGCAACAAGCTGACAGGTGCCGTTGGTAGTAAGAAGGAACTAAAGGGCTTTGTTGACTTTACAAACAAAGCAGGCATTAAAACCTTCTTTAACTTTGATAGCATTACTTATGGTAAAAACGGAAACGGTTACACCTTAAAGGGTACCACATCGCTTAGCACTTTGGGACTCACCTCTGCAATTAAGAGCTATAGCCCTGCTACCGGCTCAACCCTTACAAGCGGTAGGGTAGACGGCATTACC
The DNA here is from genome assembly GCA_045630265.1 of Acutalibacteraceae bacterium. Classification (GTDB taxonomy): domain Bacteria; phylum Bacillota; class Clostridia; order Oscillospirales; family Acutalibacteraceae; genus UMGS1279. The sequence continues at coordinate 9,838 of JAZQSV010000034.1, read as the reverse complement.
AAAGCAATGGTTTCCAGGTCGCTTCTTTCACAAAGTGTTGGCGACACAGTAAAGCTTACCGATAAGTTTGGTATTGCAAACGTTGCATATAACACACTTGGTAACTACTGTTATTCCGACTATAACGATAAGGATAATAAAGCTCATTACTATCCCGTTAAGGCAAAAATGGGCGAGCAGGTTTCGGGTATTATTAAAAACCTTCAAACCGAAAGCAGCAAAACCGTTATGCTCGACGGCGCTTTCGATTATGCGGCCGCAGCTTCGGACATTATTACAAGCTGCCCTACTGTTTCTGAACAAAACTTTGCTTTTGATAAGGACATTCCTCTTTATCAAATTGTTTTCCAAGGCTTAAAGGCCAACACCACTTCTGCTATTAACGGTGCTGACAATCAAAGACAGCAGTTTTTGAAGGCAATTGAAACGGGTAGTGGACTTTACTTTACACTTATGGCAAATTATAATCCTGAGCTGAGAAAGCAAATTGCAAGGGATTTGAATACTGCCCTTTATGCCGATAACAAAGAGCAAATTAAAGCTTACGTAGATGAAAGTAAGGATTTCCTCGCTTCGGTTGCAGGTGCAAGTATTAAAGACCACGAATATATTGCCGAAAAGGTTACCGTTACCACCTTTGATAACGGTGTAAAGGTAGTAGTTAATTTCGGCACTGAAGATTTTACAAGCGATACCTACGGCACAGTTAAGGCCGAGGGCTTCATTACAAAGTAAGGAGGGGTTACTGTGAGTAAAGATAAAAAAATTAAAACAGAAGAAAATTTAACCACAGACTCCTCTAAGAGTCTTAAAGAAATTCTAAAGGCCGAGGAAGCCGAGCTTAAGGCCAAGAAAAAGGCCGAAAAGGCCAAGAAGAAAAAGGGCGAGGTTTACGATACCACCGGCCGCGTTATCTATGATGCAAACCGCGCCGCAATGCCCGACCTTAATAAAAAGCACGTTAGGGGTATTGAAGCCAAGAAAAGCCACTACGGTAGAATGTTTATTTTACCTTGGTGTATCGGCATGCTGCTTTTCTTCATTGTGCCTTTGGCAAAATCCCTTATCTATGCATTTTCTTACGTTGAGCCAAACCCCGGTGACCTTTACACCGAGTGGGCGGGTCTTACAAACTTTAAATATATATTTAATGAAGACCCCAAATTTGTTGACAACCTAACAGCTGCGCTTAGCAAGTTTTTTACAACAATGCCTATTATTGTTATTGTAAGCTTGCTACTAGCCCTTGTTCTTAATAGTAACTTTAAGGGAAGAACCTTCTTCCGTGGAATTTTCTTCATTCCCGTTATTATTGCGACCGGTGTTGTTATGAATCTTTTAACTGTTGACTATAGCGGTTACGGTGCTATTATTCAAATGTCGGCCACCGTTAAGAGTGATGCTTATTCAACAGCAGGTGCGGCAAGTGGTCTTAACTTTACAGAACTACTTAATTCTTTAGATTTGCCGCCCGACATTACCACACCAATGTCGAATATGATAACCAACATATTCAACACTGTTTGGTCCTGCGGTATCCCCGTTGTTCTTTATCTTGCGGGACTTCAGACAATTCCGCCTCAGCTTTACGAAGCATCTAAGGTTGAGGGAGCTACTGCTTGGGAAGAATTTTGGTACATTACACTTCCAATGATTTCGCAAACCATTCTGCTTGTAATTGTATTTACTTTAATCGAGATTCTTACACAGACAAGAAGCGCAGTTATAGACCAGGCCTATGAGTTAATGCAGAAGAACTTAGATTACTATACAAGCTCGGCAATGCTATGGACCTTCTTTGCGGTAGTTGGCGGAATTATAGGACTTGTTATCTTGGTTTACTCCAAGACCTGTCTGAAGAAATGGAATTAAGGAGGATTTAGTGATGACTGAAATCAAAACAAAAACAAAAGCAAAAAAATCCTCTTTAAAACTCCAACAGGTGTTCAACAAAAAAACACTTATCGGTGGGATGGTTTCTATTTTCAGATGGATTTTCTTACTTTCTGTTGGTTACATTATTTTGTATCCTCTTTTCGCAATGATTGCTTTTTCCATTATGAATAAAAACGACATTGTGGACACCAGTGTTACCTGGATTTCCAAAGCACCGTCTTTCGAGGGCTACAAAATGGCTTGGAAGATTTTGGAGTATCCAAGGTCATTTATGAACACCGTAGTGGTTCACGGCGTTAGCGCAGTGCTTGAAATTTTCTCCTGTGCCATTGCCGCTTACGGCTTCTCAAGGTTTGAGTTTAAGGGCAAAAACCTACTATTTGGTTTGGTTTTGCTGACCGCCATCGTTCCTGTACAAATTCTTGTTATTCCGCTTTACATCAATTATAGCTATTTTGATGTTTTGGGAATTTTAAAGCTATTCTATAATATTACAGGTATGGAGCCGGTTTATTTAGACCTTACAGGTACACCATTTACCTTCTGGCTTCCTTCACTCTTCGGCGTTGGACTTCGTTCCGGTATATTCATCTTTATATACCGACAGTTCTTCCTTGGTCTTCCCAAAGAGCTTGAAGAGGCATCTTGGATTGATGGTTGCGGTCCCTTAAAAACCTTCCTTAAGATTGTTATCCCCTCATCGGGCGTTGTTTTCCTAACAGTAACAATTTTCTCAATTATTTGGCACTGGAACGAATATTACCAGTCGGTTATATTCTTCAACTCCGATATGCCGCTTTCGGTTAAGCTTGCGGGTATCCGCTCGGCGGCCTATTCAATGGAGGGCAGTGGATATAGTGAGCTAATGGCAGGACCTGTTATTTCTTCGGGCTGTCTGCTCTTTATTGCACCAATGCTTATTATGTTCCTTGTGCTTCAAAAGAAGTTTATTCAAAGTATCGACCGCGTTGGTATTGTTGGCTAAACTCAAAAAAACAAATTTACCCACCCAAAATTTTGGGTGGGTATTTTATTGCCTTTTTTAGATTACTATGGTATAATTTGATGGTAGAAAAAGTTAAATGGTATAAAGTATCCTACTTAAAACCTAAGGCGGTGGAATTATGAAATTCTTATACTGGCTTGAAAGCATAAGAAATCCCGTACTGGATTTTATTATGCTTAATATTACAAAATTTGGTGAAGAGCTAATTTTTATGCTCATAGCTGTCTGCACACTTTGGTGTATTGACAAACGTAAGGGCTATTTTCTTTTGTTCGTTGGTTTTTCGGGCATACAAATAAATCAGCTTTTAAAGGTTAGCTTTCGTGTACCAAGGCCTTGGGTAATTGACCCTAACTTTAAAGCGGTTGAGGCCGCTATACCGGAGGCAACGGGCTATTCCTTTCCAAGCGGACATACCCAAACTGCGGTTGGCACCTACGCCGCGCTTTTTGCCGCATTTAAAAATAATTGGCTAAGGGCACTTTGCATTTTTGTTATAATATTAACCCCGTTTTCAAGAATGTATTTAGGGGTACACACACCACTAGACGTAGGGGTCTCCTTTGCGGTGGCTATAGTGCTTGTTCTTTTCTACCACTTTCTATTTAAGAAGATAGGCGACAGTAAAAGAGGAATGAGAGCGCTTTTTTTGGTTTTAATTTCGATGACCTTGGGGCTCACGATTTATATGACTGTAACTTTAAGGGGCGCTGAAGAGCAAAACCTTAAGGGCGCGCTTGAAAATTTTTATAAAATGCTTGGCGCAGTAATAGGGCTTTACGGCGTGTATGAAATAGATACAGCATATATAAATTTTGACACCAAGGCGGTATGGTGGGCACAAATTATAAAGGTTGCAGGCGGTCTTGGAATAATACTTGCCATAAAACTTTTGGGATATAAGGTTTTCGGCATGTTTTTACCAATGTTTGCGGCAAAGGGAATAACCTACTTTTTGCTTGTGCTTTTTGCAGGTACAGTTTGGCCCCTAACCTTTAAATTTTTTCCAAAATCACAAAAACAGTAATTCTTTAGCAAAGCATGGAGGCAAATCTATGAAAAAAACAGTAGCACTTATTTTGTCGGCACTTTTAATTTGCACACTTTTTTCAGGTTGTAAAGCAAATAAAAAGGTAAACGTTATCATAATGAATGATTTAAATTCTGCCAGCGCAGTGCATCTTATAAATGACGCTAAGCTAGAAAAAACAAAGGATGATTACTCCTTTACAACCGTTTATACTGCTCAGGCGGTTACCACAAAAATCACTAGGGAAGAGGCCGATATTGCTATAGTTCCCGCCTACGTTGCCGCTGCACTTTATAATAAAACGGAGGGCGGCGTAATTTTGCTTGGACTTACTTCAAGTAGTGGTATTAGCATTGTTACAAAGGATGAGCAGATAAATTCCATTGCCGACCTTAAGGGAAAGCAAATTTTTGTTTCGGGCAGAAATACCGATACGGAATTTATGATAAAATACATTTTAAATAAAAACGGCATCACCTCTGACGACGTTAAGGTTACAAGCGTGGCAGACGATGCTCAGCTTATTGAAAAAATGAATAATGGTCAGGCGAAAATTGCTGTGGCGTTTGAGCCCACAAAGACCTTTGTGTTAAATTTCGTAGAGGGTGCAACTTCGCCTATAAGTCTTACCAGTGAGTGGAATAACCTTTCTAATGATGCAGGCATTATTACCGGTTGCGTGGTGGTAAGGGAAGAATTTTTAAAGAAAAATAAGGGTAAGGTTAAAAGGTTTATAAAGGAAATGGAGGGCTCGGTTTATATGTCCTCTGCTGACAAGACCGAAACTGCACGCCTTTGCAAAGAGTATGAGATTACCGAGAATAATGAGATAGCCAAAACTTTACTTAAAAACTCGGATCTTAAATTCATAAAGGGCGACAATATGAAAACTGCCTTCAAGAAAAACATAAATGCGCTACATAAAATCGGTATGCTTGTAATGGGACAAAAGGCACCGGGAGAAAAATTCTACTACGGGGCAAAATAAAGACACAAAAAAATCTAAAAAAACCACAAATTGTGTTATTTTATGCCACCGCGCTATTGAAATTGCGCGAGGTTGGTTGTATAATAAATGTGTATGGGCGAAGATAAAGTTTTCTGGGCTTGGCTCGCCTTAAAAATGAAAGGAGTACATATATGAAGTATTCAAGCGAAGTTGAAAAAATGTGTCCCTTGGCTAAGGGCGCATATCACGGTCCTGCCCCCATTCCGGAAGAGGGAAGATGGGTACAGGTAAAGGAAGTTAAGGATATTTCCGGCCTTACACACGGTATTGGTTGGTGCGCACCTCAGCAGGGCGCTTGTAAGCTTTCTTTAAACGTTAAAGAGGGCGTTATTGAAGAGGCACTTGTAGAGACTATCGGTTGCTCCGGTATGACCCACTCTGCCGCTATGGCATCTGAAATTTTGGTTGGCAAAACTCTCTTAGAGGCACTTAATACCGACCTCGTTTGCGATGCTATCAACACCGCAATGCGTGAGCTTTTTCTTCAGATTGTTTACGGTCGTACACAGACCGCTTTCTCTGAGGATGGTTTGCCGGTAGGTGCAGGTCTAGAGGATTTGGGTAAGGGCCTTCGCTCTCAGACAGGTACCACCTATGCTACAAAGGTTAAGGGCCCCCGCTATTTGGAACTTGCAGAGGGTTATATTACCCAGGTTGCGGTTGACGAAGAGGGAACTATTATCGGCTATAAATTCGTTCATCTTGGCAAGATGATGGATATGATTAAAAAGGGTATGGACGCTAACGAAGCTTTGGAAAAAGCAAGCGGCCAGTACGGACGTGTTGATGATGCTGCAAAGCTTATCGACCCCCGTCACGAATAATTAAGGAGGAGAAATATAATGGCTTTATTTGAAAGTTACGAAAGAAGAATTGACCAAATAAACGCAGAGCTTGCAAAACACGGCATCTCCTCTATTGAGGAAGCTAAGGAAATCTGCGACAAAGCAGGTGTTGACGCTTATAATCTTGTTAAGGGTATTCAGCCCATTTGCTTTGAAAATGCCGCTTGGGCCTATGTAGTTGGCTGTGCTATTGCTATTAAGGACCAGGTTAAATCTGCGGCTGAGGCAGCTGAGAAAATCGGCCTTGGACTTCAGTCCTTCTGTATCCCCGGTTCCGTTGCTGATGACCGTAAGGTAGGTATTGGCCACGGTAATCTCGGCGCTATGCTTCTCCGCGACGAAACAAAGTGCTTCGCTTTCCTAGCAGGCCACGAATCCTTTGCAGCTGCTGAGGGTGCTATCGGTCTTGCAAGAAGCGCTAATAAGGCAAGAAAAGAGCCCCTTCGCGTTATCCTTAACGGCCTTGGTAAGGATGCCGCACAAATTATTTCCCGTATTAATGGTTTCACCTATGTTCAAACAAAGTTTGACTATTATACAGGTGAGCTTACCATAGTTAAGGAAACTGCTTATTCAAAGGGCGAGCGCGCAAAGGTTCGCTGCTACGGTGCGGACGACGTTCGTGAGGGCGTTGCTATAATGCATAAAGAGGGTGTTGACGTTTCTATTACCGGCAACTCCACCAACCCCACTCGCTTCCAGCATCCTGTTGCAGGTACCTATAAAAAGGAATGTATAGAGCAGGGTAAAAAATACTTCTCTGTTGCTTCGGGCGGCGGTACAGGCCGTACTCTCCACCCCGATAATATGGCAGCAGGCCCCGCTTCCTACGGTATGACCGATACAATGGGACGTATGCACTCTGACGCTCAGTTCGCAGGTTCTTCTTCGGTTCCTGCCCACGTTGAGATGATGGGTCTTATCGGTGCAGGTAACAACCCCATGGTTGGTATGACTGTTGCTTGCGCAGTTGCAGTTAACGAAGCGCTTAACAAATAATCACGGATTATTTGTAACGAAATTTGCCTTGCAGCAAATGAAATTCAAAGTATTGAATTAAATGCTAAAACATGAAATGTGCCGCATCTTTTAGATGCGGCACATTGTTTTTAATCTATTGTAATCTCAAAAAGTTCGTTTGGTGTGCATTCAAGCAATAAACAAATCGTTTCAATATTTTCATAACGAATAGATTTTGTTTGGTTATTAACCATTTTACTGAAATTTTGATAACTCATACCCAATTGTTTATATAACCAGTATTTAGTATGACCTTTTTCCTTTAATAACTCTAAAACTTTTAATTTTATCATAAGATACTTCCTCATACCTTCTTTTTTGATTAGATAGTATCTTATTTTCTCTCTTTACATATAGACTAATGCATTATATAATCTATTAGTCTATTAAACGTAGGAGGACAAATTATGGTTAAGCGCATTGTAATTGCAGGGTGCAGGGATTATGAAAATTATGCTGAGGCAAAGGCTTTTATTGATTTTTGTATATCAAGAATACGGAAAAGTTATGATATTGTAATTGTTTCGGGGTGCGCAAGTGGAGCCGATGCTTTAGGAGAGCGGTATGCATTGGAGAACGGGTTTAAGGTTGAAAAACACCCTGCAGATTGGGATACTTACGGCAGAAGCGCCGGACCGAGACGGAACAAACAAATGGCAGAGGTCAGCGACTATGTTATTTGCTTTTGGGACGGAGAAAGCAAGGGTACAAAGTCAATGATTGACTATGCTCATAAGTGTGGAAAGCCTGTAAAAATAAAAAAGATATGCAGAATAAAAAAGAGCTATTGATAGCAAGAGCTTACAACCCGAGGCTCTGATGACCGCCCCGTGTGCTGTTGCTATCGAAGAGGCTCTTAACAAGTAATTAAATCTTACTTAAAAATAAAACCCCCGAGTTTTCTCGGGGGTTGTTTTTTGACACAATGTTTCTTTTTTGCAGGATGCAGATTAATCCAAAAACGGATCGCCGTCGGACGGGTCTAACCGCCCTAATGAGAAGACAACCCTTTTAAGATAGCTGCCATCGGTTACTATCGAGCCGTTAATAATATCGTTTTCGGTAATTTTAGCAATCAGTAGTTCTCGTGCCTGACCGTATACCTGCTCCATACTTCCTAAAAAAGCGGCACGTTCTCGGTCATACGTGATATAAATGTTTCCGTCTTCATCAAGGGTAGCATCGGGATACGAAACGTTATCACGCTCGTCGAGCAAGAGATGACTATTGAAGGTTTTGCCGTCGTCATCAGACAAGAAGGCGGTTAAATTGTTTCTTCCGTTATATTCGTGGTGATTGATAAGCAACACTCTGCCCGATTGTAGCCTACAAACAAAAAATCTTGAGCAGGGCCCCTTTAACAACGAATCCTCGGCGATGCTCCAGCTTTTCCCGCCGTCAGACGAAAAGGACTCGGCTATTCCGTAATAGGTGCGAATCAACATTCTCAAAACGCCGTCCTGCTGTTCTAAAACCATATGCTCGTCGAAAGAGCGCTTTTCTGCCGCCACGCCGCCGAGTTTCACAAAGGTTTTACCGTTGTCGGTGGTTTTATATACAAACGCCGCCGATTCATCATCGTCTTTAAGCTCCGATTCGCGAAGGTTGTTATGCAAATTGAAATCCCACAGAGCGATAGGAAAAAGCCATTCGCCGTTTGCCAACACCGTCGGCTTGTTAAGCATTACTCCTCTTCCTATATAAATCGGGTCGGAAAACTCTAATTCATCGGCATCCGGATTCTCGCAAATGGAAGCATACACCTCTTCGCCGGGCATAACGTTCCAAATAAACCACAACCGCTCGAGCGGATCGATCCAAAGCGCAGGGTCGTAGCAACGCTTTTCGCCCTCTAAAAAGGTTACGTCTATCGGCTCGCCGAAATCCTGTTCGTTATCGCTTTTGAGAAGAAAGCAGTAATTTCCGTAGGTTTCCTTTGTTTTGCCTGTATAGGCAGTAACAAAAACTCGACCGCTTTTGGTGCGCTCGACACCGGGTATTCCAACCCAAACCATATGGTTTGAATAATATTTCAGAAGCTCTTGTTTGTCGGTAATGAGCATAGCCACTCCCCCTTTGATTGAATTATATATCATTTTCGTTTTGTTTGCAATCAAATATTGCTCGCCGCAACATCAGGTTTCTCATCCAACTATTGCGCCCTCAAACGACGCAAAGATATCCTGCGTTGAACTTAGGTCCTCGCGAACGTAAAATTAAAATTCTTTAAAGAATAGCCGACCTTTTCTCCGTATCGATTGATTATTTGGTTGGCAGAACCGATGAAAAACAACAAAAACCCACTAATCCTTTTTGGAGTAGTGGGTTTTTATTTAACAGTTAAAAGAAAAAGTCAGTTCGTGGGTTTTAATTTCTTGCGGCGCCAAAAATTCAAGTTCGCCGCGCTCGCGCGCTTTGGCTCTGCCGTCGGGCGGATAGGTTGCAGGTTCAAGACCCAAAACGTATTCCTGCTCGCCCATCTGTTTCCACTCGATAAAGTACGGAAGTTGGTCGCCCTTGAACTCTACCTGCAACGACATCCCCGATTCGGGATTTGAAAGTTTCGCGTAGGAATCGGATACCGAATCGCGGTAGAAAACCTGTTCCTTATAACCGTGAATCGGCGCGGAAAACTCCTTTTCGTATCCTATTCCGACCACCGCGTCATCATCGCGCGGACGGCAGCCGCCGCAGTTGGTTTCAAGCACAGCGTTTTCCGAGAGAAGGGGAAATCCTAAATTTATATGGTAAAGAACCATAAGCGGCGAATCTTCAAAACCGCAATTTTCTATATCGTCGCGAACGTGGATTTTGTTTTCGCCAAGTTTTGTGGAAATGGTGCGAGTAAGTACTATGTTTTCGCCGAACACCGTGCTTTCTCTGACCTTGCCGCTTACCGAAATTACATAATCATCCCCTACCCACTCCTGCTTAACACAAACGTCGTGCGCAGGAGTGTTACTGAATCTGCCGTGCGCGCCGAGCGAAACGCCTTCATCGACGCAAGGGGCGCCCATATAGGTTAAGCCGCA
>JAZQSV010000033.1:0-4807 GCA_045630265.1 Acutalibacteraceae bacterium | reverse complement strand
TAAATTAAATTCCATTTTTTCTCTCAACTTATTTTCTATGATATGTATAGTAAACAATAATATCCATTTGCTCGTTATTTATAGTGTTAACGCCCGAAATTGTAACACCGGCACCACTCATTAAATCAAAATAAACGGCATCGGCCGCCATACAACGAAACACATCGGTTTCACCGCACATAACCCTAATTTCACCGTTTATAGCAACCATACGGCCGGTTTTGCCAAGGATATCTTCCTTAACCTCGCCGCTCTCTGTTCTAATTCGGCGAGTAACATATTTAATTTCTCTGCCATCCATTTGGCGAAGAACCTTATCGTTTTTATTTTTCTTACCGAAGCCGAACATATTTACCTCCAAAGAAAAAATAATGAATAAAAAATAAGACAGTCAAACGACTGTCTTATTTGGCACGCTGAAAGGGACTCGAACCCCCGACCCTCTGCTTAGAAGGCAGATGCTCTATCCAGCTGAGCTATCAGCGCATTTTGAACATATAAAAAACCCTCATAAACTTTGAGGGTTTGGAGCGGGTGATGGGAATCGAACCCACACAGCCAGCTTGGAAGGCTGGAATTCTAGCCATTGAACTACACCCGCATTTTCAACGCAAGATATATTTTATCATACAAAAACCTATAAGTCAAGGGGTTTTATTAAACTTTTTATAAATATATTAAAGGGCGGTAAAGGTACTATTTTACCGCCCTTTTTAGATTATTCCGACAAAATTTTTATACCGTTTTTGTAATCAACCGTAACCTTATTAAGTTCTAAATCTGCGCTTTCTATAAGAAGGTTTATTATCTTATCCTCTATTTCCTTTCGGATAATATTTCTTAGATTTCTAGCACCCTTTTTGCTACCCTCACAGCTATTTGCCAGGTAGTTCACAACCGCCTTTGTAAAGACAAAGCCGATACCCTTTTGTGCAAGAGAAGCTTTTAGCTCTTCTAGATTTAAAATGGCAATTTCTTTGAGTGCATCTTCTGTAAGAGGTGCGAAAACCACAACCTCATCCACACGGGCCAAAAATTCAGGTCGTAAAAATTCCTCAAGCGCCTTCATAGCTTTTTCCTTTGAAGCATCCTCGGTAGATTTTCCAAAGCCCATTAGATTTTCGGTTTTATTACTACCCGCATTGGAGGTCATAATTATAATGGTGTTTTCAAAATTAACCACCCTCCCCTGCGCGTCGGTAATTCTGCCGTCATCAAGAATTTGCAGCATAACGTTTAAAACGTCGGGGTGCGCCTTTTCGATTTCATCAAAAAGTATAACCGAATAGGGCTTTCTTCTTACCTTTTCGGTAAGCTGACCTGCCTCATCATACCCCACGTATCCGGGAGGGGCACCGATAAGGCGGGAAACCGAATGTTTTTCCATAAACTCCGACATATCAAAACGAAGGAGCGTGTCGGGGGTACTGAAAAGTCTATCCGCAAGGACCTTTGCAAGCTCGGTTTTACCAACACCTGTAGGCCCTACAAAAATAAAGGAAGCGGGGCGCTTATTATTTGAAATTTTAAGGCGAGAACGTTTTACCGCCGAGCCGATAAGCTCTACCGCCTCATCCTGACCCTTAATTTTTGCTAAAATATCCTTTTCAAGGCCTACAAGCTGGTTTAAATCATTTTGCTTAACCTTTGAAGCAGGAATACCTGTCCACAGTTCAATTACCCTTGCAAGGTCGTCATCGGTGACGTTATTGTCGGCCGCCGGCTCATAAAGTCCTTCGGCGGTGGAACGGCAAACAGCAAGTTCGGATTTGATTTTAGCCAGCTTTTCGTAATCGGTCTTTTCGGGGTCTTCCTTTTGCTCCTCTTCAAGTGCCGCTAGTTTTGCAATACGCTTATTTATAACGTAAAGTTCATCTATTGCCTTATTCCTAAGTGCCGCGCAAGCACAGGCCTCATCAATAAGGTCAATGGCCTTGTCAGGCAAAAATCTATCGGTAATGTACCTTTCAGAAAGATTTACCGCCCTTTTTAAAATACCATCAGATATTTTAATGTTATGATAGCCCTCATAATAGGGCTTTACGCACTGCAGCATTTTAAGGGTATTTTCCAAAGACGGCTCCTCGACAATAACGGGTTGGAAACGACGTTCAAGCGCTGCATCCTTTTCAATGTTTTGTCTATATTCTTTAAGCGTGGTGGCGCCAATAACATGCAGCTCTCCTCTAGACAAAGCGGGTTTTAAAATATTACCTGCATTCATAGCGCCCTCAGAATTACCTGCGCCTACAATATTATGCACTTCATCAATAAAGAGTATAATATTGCCCTCGGCCTTTATTTCCTCTACAAGACCCTTTACTCTGCTCTCAAACTGGCCTCTAAACTGCGTTCCCGCAACAAGACCCGTAAGGTCAAGCAGATATATTTCTTTATCTAGAAGCCTTGCAGGGGCTTCGCCCTTGGCAATTTTAATCGCCAGGCCCTCTACTATTGCGGTTTTACCAACACCTGGCTCACCAATAAGGCAAGGGTTATTTTTACTACGACGGGATAAAATTTGTATTGTGCGGTAAAGTTCATCATCCCTACCTACAATATTATCAATTTCGCCCTTTCTTGCCTTTTCGGTAAGGTTTTGGCAGTACATATCCAAAAACCTTTTCTTAGGTTTTTTCTTGGCTTTTTCTTTGCCTGTATCTTTTTTATCTCCTGGAGTTCCATTTTCACCGCCTTGACCGAAAATCTGATTCAAAAATGGGAAAACAGGTGCGCCGCCCTGCTCAAACTCGCCATCGACATCCTCCCCCATCATCTCCATCATTTCCTCCATATTTTCGCCGCCCATCATTTGCATTAGGCCGTCGCTGATTTCCTCAATATTCTCGGTTGGAATATTAAGACTTTGGAGTAAATTATCTATGGGCTTAATACCCGTTTCTTTTGCACATACAAGGCAGTACCCTTGGGGTGGTGCCGATGGATTAGCTGTATCTGAAATAAAAACCACCGCAGGTCGTTTGCCGCATTTTGAACAAAGTCTCATTATCTATTTATGCTCCTTAAAAATTTATAAGCTTAATGTTTGAAATTAGCTTAAATATATATGTTTTATCAATATTTGCCTTTGTGAAAATCCAAAATCCTCCGCTGCTGATAGGTACTATAAAGCTAATTAGCATACAAACTGCAAATGCAACTATAAGTCCCTTACCAACACCCAAAATAGCTCCTAAAAGGGTATTTATGCCGCCTATAACGGGAAGCTTGAATATTTTATTTACTATCCTTGCCAAAATTCTTACAAAGAACATAAATATAGCAAACAAAATAATACTGATAACCGATTTTACAACCGAAACAAATATGGGCCTTAAGGTGTTTTCTGCCGTATCCTTAGCTATTGTTTCAATATCTACATTAGCGCTCAGCTTATCGCTGATATTCTTCTTAACCGAATCTGCCTGAATACCAAAATGCGAGGAAGAATTGGTAATTACCTTTGGAAGCTCATTCCAAATATTATCCACCGCAGTATCAATGGAAGAATCCGCATTTTCCTCAACAGAGATTTTAACAGTTTCAACTATCTTTGGTTCAACAGTATTTTTATAAAGTGCATCTGCTAAAAGTGAACCCAAAAAAGTAGAAAGATAAATCGCCAAAAAGAAACCTACCAGTTCAACTAAGGTTCTGGCGAATCCTTTTTTTGCAGAGGTAATTAGAAAAAACAAAACAATTCCTACAACAATTAAATCAAGAACAATCCACATAAAATCACCTTCCAAAATAAGTGAGACTCATATTCTCTGCCACAAAAACGCCACTATCCGAAGCGGCAATATAATGTGGAGACTGTTCGCTTGAAAAGGTATCTATTACCTTGCCCTCGAAATCAAGTGCAAACACCTTATTACCTTTTAAAATGTAAACTAGGTTATCCGAAATTGCCACGTCGTCAATAAGTCCGTTATAGGAAAATCTTGCCTTTTCCGAGCCATCTTTACCTATAACCCTAATGGTAGAAGAAGTATTTTTTCCAAACACCGCGAGGCTATTAGAACGGTAGGCCTTATAGAATGCGGGAACAAGACCTGCCTCCTCAAAGCTTTTTTGTTCCCCTTTGCGCCAGTTTACAAAGCAAACCGCCTTATTTGTTATATATGAAAAATATTTAGAAGAAATGTTTTCCAGCGCCATAACGGGCTGACCTTCTACCGTAATTTTATATATGGGATTTTCAGACTTAACGTTAAAGCAATAGATTTCCGAACTATAGCTACCATTTACCGCCTTTAAAACGGCTATGGCAACATATTTTCCATTATTCGAAAGCTCAACGTCACTTATAAGCCCATCTACCAAAAACCACGCGAATTTATGCTTGAAGTTTTTAGAATAAACATCTACCTGGGCAGAATATTTTTCCGATTTTGTAGCAAATGCAAAGGTGCCGTCAAGCGCAATATCGCCACACAAAATTGCCTTTTCAAGGTTCTTTTCCATAACAGCACCTGAATTATTTAAAACCAAAAATCCGGTACTGTTTCTGTTATAAACCAAATTTCTTGTGCGGGCAGTTTCCAAAACGGGTGAAGTAAAATCGTGCTGATATTCGTAAAGTTCTTTACCCGCTGCCGTATATCCTAAAATATGCGTGTCTGTGGCAAGGAAAACGGCATTTTTTTCACTTTTTAGTGAAATACTTTGACTACCTACAATCTGTTTTGGAAATTTTCCTGCGCCAATTCTTGCAAAGGAATTGGTAATGGCCTCAAAGGGGCCTGTAGGGGTCAGAGTAACAAAGAGTATTAAAAATAAAATTAAAGGAAAGACAATAAGGGCA
>JAZQSV010000032.1:0-10276 GCA_045630265.1 Acutalibacteraceae bacterium | reverse complement strand
GCCTCGTATAAACGAAAATTCTCTGCTTTTTAATGTGGGAATATGAAATTGAGTATTTCTTCGTTGTTAAAATACTCGCCAATATAGAAAATATTGGCTGCGTTTTTGCCTAGCCGCGACAAAAATTCTCTGCTTTTTAACAATAGATTTTTTTCAGTGGAGCATTTTAACCTTAATCTTATTTTTGATTTACCTAATTTTAAAATAAAACCCTTCAATTTTTTTCAAAAGGAGTGGCACAATGCGGTTTTTCTTTCGCAGTAAAAAATTTAAAATAATGGTGTCTGTTACCGCTTGTGTTTTGGCACTGGCGCTACTGGGATATTTTATTGGAATATCCATAACCCCTCAAAACAGTATAATTGGTGCCATTGTTACCTCTGTGCAAAGCGGTGTTTCCAAAATTTCCAACTGGGTGGATGATACCTACAAAAAGCTCTACAAGGGCGAGGAAATAATGCTTGAAAATATAAAGCTTAAGTCCGATATTGCAAAGCTTAACGAACAGCTTGTAGATTATCAGTCGGTGCTTAAAGAAAACGAGTTTTATAAAAAGTACCTTGATATTAAGGAACAAAAGCCTGACTTTGTTTTAGAGCCGGCCAACCTTATCTCCCGAAATTCCGAGGACCCCTACGGATCCTTTGTAATTAACAGAGGAAGTTTAAACGGAATAGAAATACACGACCCCGTTATAACCGAGGCGGGTCTTGTCGGCTACGTTTCAGAGGTTAATCCCTCATACTCCAAAGTGACTACCATTATGGATGCAAACATCAAGGTCGGCGGAATTGATAAAAGAACCGATGACGTTGGAATCGTTTCGGGGGAATTATCTCTGGCCGAAAAGGGCAAAACCAAAATGGTAAACATTCTTAGAAGCTCGGGCGTTGCAAGCGGCGACTTTATTGTAACTGCGGGCGGCGGCGTTTTCCCCGAGGGCATTATTATTGGCACGGTTGATAGTATTCACAACGAAAAAGTAAACACCTCTTTATATGCGGTGGTAACGCCGGTGGTAGATTTCTCCGAGCTTAGAGAGGTTATGGTTATTAAATATTTCTCCGGACAGGGTCAGGCCAAATAGGTAAAAACCAAAGCAAAAAAGTAAAAGGAGGGCGGCATTATGATAAACTACGTTGAAAAATATCATCCGTACATTTACGGCATTTTAGGACTTGCCTCCCTTTCTACCTTTATTCTTCAAAGGGTACCCTTTTTATCCTTAAGGGTCGGAAGCGCAACACCGCTGCTCCTTTTACCCCTTTTAATTGTTATTTCCTGCTTTTTAAAAGAGTGGGTGGGTTTTTGTTTTGGTATACTATTCGGCATCGGTTTAGATATTTTTATGGCAGACAGTCGAATTTTCAACACAGTTTTTTTCTCTGTAATTGGAGTTGGTGCAGGTCTTTTATTCCACTATTTTTTCAACAAAAATATAAAGGCGGCAATACTGGGCGGCTTTTTAATCTGTCTTACCTATTTTCTTACAAGATGGTTTATTTTTACCCTAATAGCGGGGGACAGCTCGCCCTTTCTCATTCTATTTAAGTACGAAATACCGTCCCTTATTTACACCGCAACCTTTGTTATTCCCTTTTATTATTTTCTAAAATACCTTTGCAAAAAGTACATAATACATAATAGCTAACGCACTTACTTTAAGTTTATTTTCGGAGGTGATTTTCTTTGCGTGAAACCTATACAGACTTTATTAAAAGGGTAAGAAAGCGTGATAAAACACGTATGCTAACCCTTATAATTTGTTGCATTTTAAGCTTTCTTATTTTCTTTGGTCGCTCCTTTAATTTACAGGTTTCCTCCAAAGAAAAGTACACCGAGCAGGCAAAGGGAATTAGCACCATAACTGCCCCTATCAAGGCGGTAAGGGGCGAAATTTTAGACTATTACGGAAGACCCATTGCTACCAACCGCGAGGGCTACAACATAGTTTTCAACTACGCTTCCATCAGCAAAACAACGATAAACGAGGTAATTTACAAACTTACCCTTTTGCTGAAGGATGGTAGCCAAGCCGATGACTTGCCTTTAGAAAAATCGGCTCCCTACGGCTTTATGGCAGACAGCGAGTCGGCCGTTTCCCGCCTTAAGAGCGTTTTAGGTCTTGCTCACTATGCCACTGCCCAAAATTGTTTTGACGAAATGGTTAAAAAGTATGGTCTTGAAAACAAAACCAAAGAGGAGCAAAGGGTTATAATGGGCGTTCGCTACACCATGGATAGGGCGGGGTTTTCAGTTTCTGCACCATTTACCTTTGCTGAAGATATATCCAGCAGTAATATGGTGTACATTTCCGAAAACTCTCACTTTTTTGAAAATGGTGTTTCGGTAGAAATTGCCTCGTTCAGGGAATATTCGGACAACGCTGTTGCTCCCCACATTATTGGCAACGTAGGTCCCATCTATGCCGAGGAGTGGGATGAGTACAAGAAAAAGGGTTACAGCTACAACGATAAAATCGGAAAAAGCGGCATTGAAAGGGTTTGCGAGGACAAACTTCGTGGTACTGACGGTGAGATAACCTACCGTATAAATTCAAGCGGCGTTATTCTTTCAAGCGAGGTAACAAAGGAGCCCATTCCTGGTAACTCGGTGCGACTTACCATTGACAAAACCGTTCAGCTTTCATCCCAAAAGGCACTTGCCGATACTATTGAGCTAATGCGGCAGGATAAGGTTTATGCTTCTGCCGGTGCGGCGGTTGCGGTAAACGTTAAAACCGGCGGAATTATCGCCTCGGTTAACTATCCTACCTATAACTATACTCAGTATAAGGAAGATTACAATTCACTTTTAGAAAATAAAGACAAGCCCCTTTTCGACAGGGCCTTTAACGGCACCTATCCGCCCGGCTCTACATTTAAGCCGGCGGTGGCCTTAGCCGCACTTCAGGAGGGTGTTATTACCCCCGATGAAACAATACGCTGTGTTGGAAAATATAAATACTATGCAGATTTCCAGCCAAGCTGCATGCACGTGCATTATAATATAGGGCTACTTCCTGCTCTTTCAAAATCTTGTAACTATTACTTTTTTGATGTAGGCAGGCGACTTGGTATAACCAAAATGAACGATTACTGCCTAGACTTTGGTCTTGGTGTAAAAACCGGCGTAGAGGTTGGAGAAAGCAAGGGAACTTTAGCAGGACCTATGAGCCGTGATGAATGGTATGAAGGTTATACAATTCAGGCGGCAATAGGACAAATGGATAACGCCTTTACCCCATTGCAGCTTGCATCCTACACCGCCACCATTGCAAATTCGGGAACAAGGTACAAAACTACACTTATTGATAAATACGTAACCTATTCGCAGGACAAGGTTTTGGAGCAAAATAAACCCGAGGTGCTATCACAGGTTAAAATTGATGATGATATTTTTGACACCGTTAAAGAGGGTATGCTGTCGGTTACTGAGGATGGTACCGGTAGCCGAATATTCAGCGATTATCCAATTAAGGTTGGCGGCAAAACGGGTACTGCGCAGGTAACGGGGAAAAAGGACCATACTGTTTTCGTTGCATTTGCTCCTTACGACGACCCCGAAATTGCCGTTGCCGTTATCATTGAGCACGGACAGTTCAGCACTTATAGTGGTGGACTTTTGAAGTCGATTTTTAATTCCTACTTCTTTACAGACGAAACGGTTGATTCAACCAAGGACTATTACGAGCTTTTGCCTTAATATAATGTTTTGTGTTTAATTTAAAGGAGAGAAAAAATGAAAAAACTATTATGCATTTTGCTTACAATTTCGGTTTTATTCGCCTTTTCGGGGTGCGATCAGGAACAAAATAAGGATAATTCTTCTACTCCTTCACAGTACGTTCATAGCACCAATATTTTGGCTTATGCAGAAAAGGGTGAAATCCCTGAAGTGCCCTTTAAATTAGGAGAAAGCATTGAAACGGTAGAGGCAAACTTTTCTTCCACCCTGCCTGAAGGAGATGAAATGGCTCATCTGTTTATTACAGAGGGTGAGCTTACCGTACAAATGGAGGGCGGTAGCTCAATGTTCTTCTATGAAAAGGCAAACAAGGAAAGCGGAGTTTCAGTTATTGTGGCCAAGGCCGAGGCCTTTAAGCTTTCTATGGGCGGCATTTATAGAGGCGAGGATATAATTGATATGATAGATAGTGAGGACTATACTAGGACCACCGCTACCGACGCAGACGTTTTCTTCCTCCCCGGCAGTGCCGACCAGTATGAATGTATAACCTACAAAACAGGCGATTTTATTTTAAAGTTTATTTTAACCGATGGATACGCCTGTGCGACAACACTTACAAACCCTGCGGTTTGGAACTACAAGTAATCTTTTGGCGGTGTAAAAAATGAGAATTGTTATTAAAATTGGAACTTCAACCCTAGCCCACCCTTCGGGTCGCCTTAACATTCGCAGAGTTGAAGAGCTTTGCAGTGTTATGAGCGACCTTAAAAATGCGGGGCACGAGGTCGTACTTGTATCTTCGGGTGCTATTGGTATGGGCGTTGGAAAACTAAATTTAAAGGAGCGCCCAAAGGATATACCAACTAAGCAGGCGGCTGCTGCAGTAGGTCAGTGTGAGCTTATGTACGTTTACGATAAGCTTTTTTCCGAACATAATCATACCGTTGCTCAAATACTTATTACAAAGGCAGATATCGAAAGCAAAGAGCGGGCGGTTAATTTCCATAACACCCTTTTCCGCCTTTTGGAACTTGGTACACTGCCTATTATAAATGAGAATGATACTATAGCCACCGAAGAAATTGTTATAGGCGATAACGACACCTTGGCGGCCATTGTAGCAAAGCAGGCAGAGGCTGATTTGCTTATTTTACTTTCTGATATTGATGGGCTTTTCTCGGCAGACCCAAGAAAAGATAAAAATGCACAACTTATTGAAACGGTAGAAAAAATTACCCCGGAAATTGAAGCTCTGGCTTTTGGTGCAGGAACAAGCCTTGGAACGGGCGGAATGCAAACTAAAATCCACGCCGCAAAAATCGCCACTGAGGCGGGGGTTGAAATGGTTATTTCAAATGGTGAAAGACCGTTAGACCTTTACGATATTGTTGAGGGCAAAAAAATAGGAACACGGTTTAAAGTAGGTTGAAATTATGACTACAAGTGAGATTTTAAATAGGGCAGTAGCGGTTAAAACTGTAATGCAGCAAATGTCTTCCGAGCAGAAAAATACCGCCCTTTTGGCTATGGCCGATGCCCTTATTCTAAAAGAAGATGAAATTTTAAAGGCCAATGCTTTGGATATAGAAAATGCCAAGGGCAAAATAAGCGAGGTTATGATAGACAGACTGCGCCTTAGCGGTGACAGAATTTTGGGTATGGCAAACGGTATTCGCGAGGTTGCAAAGCTTCCCGACCCCGTAGGAAACCTTTTAAAGGAGCATACCTGCCCTAATGGACTTTTGGTAAAAAGGGTTTCCGTTCCTATCGGAGTTGTTGCAATTATTTATGAAAGCCGACCTAACGTTACCTCCGATGCGGCGGCACTTGCTTTAAAATCGGGCAACGTAGCGGTGCTTCGTGGCGGCAAAGAGGCATATAATAGTGCAAAAGCAATAGTAAATGCATTAAAACAAGGGCTTGAAAGGGCGGGAATTAACCCCGACGTTGTAAACATTGTGGATGACACCACAAGGGCAAGCGCTACCGAACTTATGACTGCGGTCGGAAAGGTAGATTTGCTTATCCCCCGCGGTGGCAAGGGGCTTATCAGCGCTTGTGTAGAAAATGCTAAGGTGCCTTGCATTGAAACCGGTACCGGCATTTGCCATATTTACGTTGATGCGGCGGCTGATTTGAGCTTAGCTTTAAAAATAGTGGAAAACGCTAAAATGAGCCGTCCTTCGGTATGCAATGCGGCCGAGGTTTGCCTTGTACACAAGGATGTAGCCAATGAATTTTTACCCAAACTAAAAGCGCTACTTACAAATACTGAAAGGGCACAAAGGGCCGAGTTTCGTTTAGACCAAAGAGCGGCCGAGATTATAGACGGAGAAAAAGCAGGCCCTGAGGATTTTGATACAGAATTTTTAGACTACATACTTGCCGTTAAGGTGGTTGATAGCGCAGAAGAGGCAATCGAGCATATTGCGGAACATTCCACCCACCATAGCGAATCGGTAGTGTCAAACGATGAAGAGGTGCAGGCGCTATTTACCACGCTTGTAGACAGTGCGGCGGTTTATATAAATGCCTCCACCCGTTTTACCGACGGTGGGGAGTTTGGTCTTGGTTGTGAAATGGGCATTTCAACCCAAAAGCTCCACGCAAGAGGGCCTATGGGACTTGAGGAGCTAACAACCTACAAATACGTAATAACAGGAAACGGTCATACAAGGGGATAACAAAATGAAGGTAGGATTTATCGGTGTGGGTAATATGGGCGGCACTCTGGCTATTGCCGCTTCAAAAACCGTAGAGCCCAAAGATATTTTGCTTTATGATTTGGATAGTGAAAAGGTAAGCACACTTTCGAAAAAAACGGGTGCGGTTGCCGCCGATTTAGAGGAAGTTTTAAGGGCAGATTTTGTCTTTTTGGGTGTTAAACCCCAGGTTTTGCCGGGTGTTTTATCGGATATTAAGGAAAAAATCGGCGAAAGCTCCATTTTGGTTAGTATGGCGGCGGCAGTTTCCATAGACGCTATTTGCGGTATAGTTGGAAACAGGGCGGTTATTAGAATAATGCCCAATACACCTGCGGCCTACTCAGAAGGTATGATGCTTCTTTGCTCTAAAAACGTGGAGAAAGCCGCAGTAGACAGCTTTAAGGAAATTATGTCTGCGTCTGGTAAGGTGGAGGAAATCCCTGAGGAGCTGATTGACGCGGGCAGTGCCGTTTCGGGTTGCGGCCCCGCCTTTTCCTATATGTTTATAAACGCCTTGGCAGAGGGCGGCGCAAAATGCGGCCTTTCTTATGATACGGCGCTAAGACTTGCGGCACAAACCGTGCTTGGAAGTGCCAAAACAGTGCTTATGAGCGACAAAAGCCCCGAGGAGCTTAGAATTGCAGTTTGCAGTCCCGGTGGCACCACTATTGAGGGCGTTCACGCTTTAGAGGATGGAAATTTAAATTCTCTTGCTATAAGCGCAGTCGAGGCGGCCTATGAAAAAACCTTAAAGCTTGCTAAGAAATAGTTTTATTGCAAAAAATATTAAATAACGATTGTTTACATAAATTTTTGTAAAAAGTTACCCTCCCCTCTTGACAAAGGGGAGGGTTTTGATTATAATATATTTAACAATTAGGTTAAATGTTAAATAGGGAGGGATAAACAATGGCACTTCAAAAACTAACAAAGGCAATTTCCGACCCCATAAGGCGTGAGATTTTAGAGCTTCTTAAAAAGGGCGAAATGTCTGCGGGTGATATTGCCGAGCATTTTTCGGTTACGGGCGCATCGGTATCCCGACACCTTTCGGTTTTAAAGGAGGCCGATTTGGTGCGCGACAAGCGAAAGGGACAGTTTATTTTCTATGAGCTGAATACATCCGTTTTAGAAGAAATAATTATTTATGTAAGGTCACTTACCAAGGGGGACAAATAATATGTTAAAGCAAAATAAAATAAAAATTATAATTTCATCACTACTTACCCTTTTGCCAATGGCTTTCGGCATAGCGGTGTGGGATAAGCTCCCAAGCAGTATGGCTGTACATTTTGGGGTAAATGGTGAGGCAGATGGCTTTGCCTCAAAAGCAATGGCGGTATTTGGATTACCTTTGATTTTACTTTTAGTATACTGGCTTGCCCTTGTTGTAACAAGCTTCGATAAAAGCCAAAAAAATCAAAACAGAAAAGCGCTTGGTGTAATTTTTTGGATAATACCCATTATATCTGTTTTTGCAAATGCAGTGGTTTATGCTATGTCGCTTGGCGCCACCTTCGACGTATTAAAGCTTATACCTATAATGCTTGGTCTTTTATTTTTGCTTATTGGTAATTTTCTGCCAAAGGCAACACAAAATAAAACCTTAGGTATTAGAACTAATTTAACCCTTGGCAATGAAGAAAACTGGACCAAAACCCACCGCATTTCGGGAATTACTTGGTTTGTGGCAGGAATTTTGTGTTTTGCAACTGCCTTTTTACCTATAGAGGTAATCCCCTTTGTGCTGCTTGGTGTATTGGTAGTGGCTATTGCACTCCCCTTAATTTATTCATATAGCATCTATAAAAAGCATAAAAAAAGCGGTGTAGAATATAACGCAGAGAAGTTCAAATCCTCTCCATTTATAGCGGCAATTTGTATAGTAATTATTTTAGCAGTTTTGGGTGTTCTTGCGCTTGTTTCCTTTACGGGTGAAATAAATTATAATTTTGGTGCAGAAAGCGTAGTTATAGAGGCAGATTTTTATAGTGACTTAGAAATCCGTTATGAAGATATAGAAGAGGTTGAGTACCTTTTAAAGAATGGCGCAGGTGCGAAGATAAACGGTTTTAACAGCGCAAAGCTTTTAATTGGCAAATTCAGTAACAAAGCGCAGGGTGAGCATTTTAGATACACCTACCGCAAAACCGAGCCCGCAGTAAGAATAAAGGTTAAGGGCGAAACCTTAATACTAAACGGTAAGGACGAAAGAGAAACAAAGGTAATTTACGTTGAACTTCTTTCGGGTAGGCAGGCAATTCTAGATTAAACAGATTAAATATAAAAGTAGCGGAGTAAGCTTTAAGAACTTACTCCGCTTTTTGTTTTGCTATTTTTATTTATGCCTTCGCTTCTAGTGGCTCGGAATTTTTAAGCTTTAAAGTTAACTTTCGAACGGTTGGTCTATATACTGCAATTAGTGTTATAAGTGATAAAACCCAACCTATCGGCCAAATAAGATAAAGGAAGGTAAGCGCGTATTCTTTTGGGAAGAGGGGGAATATGCCGTAAACCCAAACAAACCTTATACCGCACATAAAAACAAGTGTGGTAATAGTGTGTACCGTGGGTTTGCCAAGACCTTTTAGTGCGCCGCCAAAGATTTCCTGAATACCGCAAATAAAATACGTACTGGATATTAATATCATCTTTTGCTGCGAGTAGGCAATAACTTCGGGGTCGGAGGACATAATGGATGAAAGTTGTGCAGAAAAAGCAGCTGACAAAAGCCCAAAGGTCATACCAAAGGCTGAGGCAATTAAAACACCCCTGCTTACCGATTTTCTTGCCCTTTCCATATTGCCTGCGCCAAGGTTTTGGCTAACATAGGGTATAACGGCTAAAGAGGGCGCTATTGAAATGTTATACAAAATACCGTCAAAGGTATTTGCTATTGAAATACCGGTTGTTGCCGCCGCACCAAAGGAGTTAACGGTTGCAGAAATAACAACGTTTGCTACAGAGTAAAGCATTTGTTGTAAAGAGGTGGGAATACCAATGATAACCATTTCTTTTAGTTCCTGTTTATAGAATCTTAAATGCTTTATCTTTAATTTTACCATTCCGTCGTTTCTTAGTAGGGTAGTAATGTAAAGCACTACAGGAACAACCCAAGAAAAAATTGTTGCAAGGGCTACACCCGTAACCGACATTTTAAAAATAGCAACAAATAAGTAGGTAAGGACCACTTTAATAACACCGCAAATTATGGCATAGTTCATAGGACGCCTGGAGTCACCTGCCGAACGTAGAATGGCGGCGTCAAAGGTGTAAACCATAAAAAGCGGAACTCCCACAAAGTAAAGTCGGAAGTAAAGAGCGGCATCTTTTAGCAGCGAATCGGGGCAGTTATTCCACTTTAAAAATACTTCAGCAAATATAATACCGATTATTGCAAGTATAAGCCCGCCCACAATGGAAAAGAGTATTGACGTACCAACAGAGCGCTCAACCCTTCTCCTACTACCTCGACCAATGTACTTGGCAATAACAATATTGGCGCCAACCGAAATGCCAATAACGGTTGAGGAAATAAGGGTAATTAGTGTACTGCACACACCAACTGCACCAACTGCCATGCCATTTGACGTATCATAGTTTTTAAGAATGGCCATATCAACAATTTGAAACAGCGAGTTTAAAACGTTCATCGCCATAACGGGAAGTGATATGGTAAGCAGTCCTTTGACTATGTTACCGGATAGCATATTGACTTCTTTTTTTGCCATATTATAACCTTCTTTTTGGGTATTACCCAAGACGGCACAAAGCCTTTTTTTGAAAATAAAAGGATTTTATAAAATGACCTTAAATTTCGCATACATTATAGCACATAGGCCTCTTTTTATCTACGGCTTTTTAGCTAAATAAAAATTATT
>JAZQSV010000031.1:0-19161 GCA_045630265.1 Acutalibacteraceae bacterium | reverse complement strand
TTATTTGTTTGGTAGTATCATTACTACTATAAGTAGACGCACTTGTTGCGTTGCCCTTTGAATCATAGGTATAAGCGGTTGTAACTCCTGCCGAGGATACGCTATCAAGCTGTTGTTTAATGGTAGTATTGTAGTTGTAGTTTATTTTTCCACCAGAAATAGTTGTTTGCTCTATAAGCTGATTATTTCCGTCATACTGAAAGGTATATTCTGGTTTGCCCTGCAAATCTACAGTGCTTACAAGGTTGCCGTTTTCATCATAGGTATAGCAGGTGCCAAAGGTATCCTTAATAAGCTGGGCATTATCAAAGAATACTGTATTACAGTTGTGGTAATAAAGAAGCCAGAACTGTATACTGTCATAATCGCCTGTAGCACGGGCCTCTCCCGATACCTTTTGCCACTCGGTTGTATAGGAATTAAAAGGAATGTCTACCTCATGAACGGTATTGCCGTTTTTAGTAAAGCGGACTAAAAGGGTAAACTGCCAACCGCTTGCAGGTACAGAATCTGCCTTTGCAAAGGCCGAGGCAACGTAGGTATCCCCCGCTTTGCCGTTTGGTATAGATATGGTCTGTATAAAATCGGGGCTTATATGTATACCGCCAAAAATAACTCCTGAAAAACTACCGGACATTTTGTCGGCCGAGCCGGAATAGCTGTACCCCGAAGTAAGGCCCCAACTTTCGGGCAGACCAGAAACAACGCTCTCAAAACCCGCATTTTCAAGTATATTATAGTCTGAAAGGTCGCCTACTTCAAGCTGAACGTTATCGAAATACACGCTACCCGTAGCATCGCGCATGCTCATACAAATGCTTACATATTCCGACCTTTTGGTAGTGAAGGTTAAAGAAAGGCGCTGCCACTTGTCGGCCGTTTCGGTTATGTACTCGCTTTCATATATTTGTTCACTGTCAATGAACATAAGATTTGCGCCAAGACCCGTAGAGGTCATATTAGCTGTACTTACATAGGCCGAAAGAGTATAGGTTTTACCGCCCTCTAAGTACATATAATAAAACCCTATAGCTCTTGTACAGTCGCTTGAGGTTGGTCGGGTAATTTTATATGACCGCGCACCAATATGGCTTTTTTCCGTAGTATATGTACCCGAAGCGGTCCCTGTGGTTTCATCCCATGCAGTAAAATTGTGCTCCCCAGAATATTCAAAGCTATGATTTTTAAGCAAATTCACAGTACTTTTTTGGGTTTTGCTTATTTGGGTAATTCTGTTCATACCCTCTATTTCATTTTGTTTGTCCTTGTCATTATACTGATAGTACTGTGCATAACCGTTGCCGTCATTTTCGGTAATATCAACCGCGCTTTTAAGGGTGCCCGTTTTAGCAAAGGTATAAAGATATTTGCGGTTATTAGTTACATCGGTTATAACAGTAGATGTAGGTTGATAAGAAAACCTTATCTCGGCGCCAATTTCAAGCAGGTTACTTTGCTCTGCAATATAATTTACCCTTTTATTTTTCTTGGTAGCATCGTACTGATTATTAGAAGCATAATCGTAGATAATACTTTGGCTACTCATATCAACAGCCTTTGATAAAACACTAGTGGCTCCCTGATAATAATACATGACTTTTTTGCCATCAGAATAGGTAATTTTAGTTATATGTTTAGTGTTTTCTATTGTAATTGTTTTTTCTACGCCTTCGTTATAATATTTAACACCGGTTAATAATCCTAATTCGCCGTAAACAAAATCAACCACATTGCCGGTAGAAGAGGTTATTCTATCTACCCTATTCAAATTAGCCGAATTAAGCGTTAGTACTATATTATTACCGTAAACGTCTTCTACCTTATATAAATACCACTGGTTATATGCTCCGTTGCGCCTGAAATACATATTTGTACCGCTGCTATCGGTCATTCGGTAGTCCTCGGTGGCACTCATATAATAGACCTTTCTATCGGGGTTTATTTCATCGGTCCATATTCCCGTCTCGTTATTCACAGTAAAGTAGTGCTCGGTGCCATCACCGTCGGTATATTTTGAGTAGGGTTTGTTGTCATACGGATTAATCCACCACTCAATTTTTTGTGCCCAGTTTAGCCACCAGCCCTTACCATAAGGAACCGTCGTCCTTTCCTCGTCGACAACTTGGTCGAGGTTATAAACAAGGGAAACCGAAATGGGGGCTAAAGAGCCGCCAACGTTTAGGATATTATTTATAACGGTTAAATTCCCCGTTAAATCATTTACATATCCGGTGCCTGCCGCCCCTAAGTTTTGGGTATGATATGAAAAATAATCCTCCACGCCCGTAGTGTTTACGTAATGATAAAGGAAGGCGGGACTGGCACTTGCCATTGGATTGGTATCTTTTATATTTGTACCGACAAAGAAGGAGTCAAAACCGCTACCGTCGGTAGGGTTGGCATAGTATTTAAGAAGTACACCGTAATTTGGGCTATATCCCTCGGCCCATTCGTCAGCAAGGCGGGTAATATCCCAGGTATACCAAGAATAGTCACCGTCCACAACGCGGTAGGCCTCTATGGTGCTATCGTAAAAATTGTTATTAGGATCTACGGTATTCCACGTTGCCGTAAGCTCATTCCACTCCCTAAGTATTTTGTGGGCGGTTATATAAAGGGGTGGGTTGTAGGAATTTGCGTTAGAATACATTGGATCGGTGTCAAACGAGCCATAAGGATAAAGGTTAAACTCCGCATGTATCAGCTTGTCACCGCTTGAAAGGGTGGGGGTTGGGAACTGCAGCATAGCATAACCGTTATTGTCTACACGAAGGTGATTATTCCAGTCATAATTTGTTCCCGGTAATGTGCTGATAATATGAACATCCTGTATGTCTCTACGCTCGTGCTGAAAGCCCATAACGGGGTCAACCGTTATGGGGTAGGTTGCTTCTTTTGGCACCTCAAAATTAAGGCGAACGGTAATTTTACTGTTTTTAACCTCTAAAAGCTCTAGGGTTAAGTTATCGTAGTTATTACCCTTGGCATCCCACATAACGGGCGCAGTAATTTCCATAACAAGCTCCCCGTTTTGATCTAACAGGGTAATGCTTTTTTCATCGTTTTGTACCGCAGTAAGACTGCCGTTTAGGTGGTATGTATAAACAAGAGAGTTAAAATTAACCTTGTCCTTTAAGATTATATTTTCTTTGAGCTTGGAGGAAATAAGGGTGTATTCAAAATCGGTATTTTCGAAAACATCCTTATAGGTTACCTTGCTACCTAAATTTTCTAAAGTAAAAGGGGTCTTGCTATTTTCGGGAAACTCAAGCTCCTCTACTATGGCCTCCGACTTAGAGGCGCCCTCAACCGACACCTTGATTTTATGCTCGCCCTTATTTATGGTATAAAGCTTATTAGAATTACTCTTTTTCATAAACTTAACCGAAAAAGAGTTCTTTTTGTTGGTATAGACAGGGTCGTTTTCATCCTCGCCGTCAGATAGGGAGTTATCTATATCCAAAAGCTCTCCGTTTTGGTCGGCATAATGCACGGCATTTGTATAAACGGCCGCCTTTATACTGCCGTCACTCATACGGAAGTGCTTTACGTTTTCCTCCCTTTTGTCTAAAAGCTCGGTAAGTATATACGGCTCTTCACCGTCTTCCGAGGTGGAAGCTTGTCCGCCATCTGCCGATAGTTCAGTGCCCAACGGCGCAGTTTCCTCTGCGCGGGCATAGATAGGTACTGACGTCAGTACCATTGTAACCGACAAAATAATTGCTAGTAACCGCCTACATTTTTTTAACATATTCATTCTCCTTTCGGGGCAGTATATTGTATATATTATTTTACAATATTTTCCATTTTTTTACAATACCCCTTAATAAAATATATGCGGCGGGTTTTAAAAATATGACAAATTTTAAGAAAAAATTTAAAATTTTATAGCGGTGCATTTTTATTTTACAAAAAAGTTTTAAAACTATTGTAACATTGGTAATAATTTGGTAAAATATATGTGTTATTATATTATATACCTTAAACGGTACGAGGACGATTTATGGAAACCTGGGATATTTTAAATTATAAAGGAGAGAAAACAGGGCAAACTGCCGTAAGGGGCAACAGCACCCTAAAGTCGGGCGAGTTTCACCTTGTTGTTCACATTTGGCCTGTTAACGAATATGGCAGTCTTTTAATTCAAAAACGTTCTAAAACCAAACGTATGATGCCCGGCATTTGGGCGGCAACGGGCGGCGCAGCCATTTCGGGTGAGAGCTCCTTCACCGCCGCGGCCAGGGAGCTTTACGAGGAGCTTGGAATTCCCTCCTCGGAGGAGAGTTTAAAATTTGTAACCCGTATTAAAAGGCGCAACTCCTTTGTTGACGTATGGACCATTAAAACCTTGGCAAAGGTGCCGCAGCTTCGGCTTCAAAAAAGCGAGGTTGCAGAGGCAAAATGGGTTAACAAAACTACCCTAATGAATATGATACAAAGTGGCGAATACCACAACTACGGCAAGGAGTATTTTGAAAACATTTGGCGCCTTGTTGATGAAATAAAACAAAACGATTAGGACAAAAGCTTTGCTTTTACCCTTAAGGAGAATTTTATGGCACTTACTGTTGAGGGGCAAAAATGTCCCGTTTGTAATGGTTATTTATTTGATGATGACGACCTTGTTTTTTGCCCCGAATGTGGCGCTCCACACCACAGGGACTGCTACGCGGCAAAGGGCGAGTGCGGACTAAAGGAGCTTCACGGCACCGATAAACAATATAAGCGACCCGAACCCCCCGAAAAGGAGCCCGAAGCCCCGAAAGCCGAAGCAAAATCCCGCTTTGGCGGCGGCGAGGTTAAAATTAAAACCGTTTGTCCGAACTGCAAAACGGTTGTAGATAACGGCACCGACCTTTGTCCCAACTGTCAGACCCCCATTCCGCTTATTGCCACCCCATATTTGGGTGGTTTGCCGGTTGACCCGCTTGGCGGCGTTCCCGAAAATGCAAGACTAGAGGACGGCTCCTCCCCAAAAGAGGTGGCCATTTACACGGCCGTAAATACCCCAAGGTACGTAAGAAAGTTTTTCTCCCTTTCAAAAGACAACAAAGCTTCCTGGAACTGGGCGGCATTTTTGTTTCCCAATGCCTGGTATTTTTACAGGAAAATTTATTTCCCCGGAATTATGTTTTTCCTTTTACTTTTGCTTTCAAGCGTAATGACCTTGTCTATAAACTTTGCCGTTGAGGGAATGTCCTTTGCAACCATGACAGAGTTGGCAACATATTTCGCCGAAAACCTTGAAAGTATTGAAATTGTGCCGCTAATGCTATTCCTTTTGGGAGGTGTTCTTAATGTCGCCACCCGAATTATTTCGGGAATATTCGGAGATTATTTTTACCGCAAAAATGCAATAGAGCGTATTGCCGCCGCCAAAAACGACGAGGAAAGTGCTGATAGCGTAGAGCTTCGTATGCACAGACGCGGCGGAATAAACCCGCTACTTGGTATATTGGGTCTTATGGCATTTCAGTGGCTACCCTACCTTATATTTTCACTTTTATAGAGGACGTTATGTACAAATATCTTATTTTTGATTTAGACGATACACTAATGGACTTTAAGCTTGCCGAAAAAACAGCCATTGCCAAGGTGTTCACGCGGCACGGAATTGATGATTCGGACCAAACTATAGAGCTCTATTCCAAAATAAACAAGGAATTTTGGGAAAGCTTTGAGCGTGGCGATATAAAAAGAGAAGAAATTTTTACGGGCAGGTTTGAAAGATTTTTAAAGGTGGTTGGCAAAGAGCTTTCTCCCGAAAAGCTTAGCGACGATTACTTTGACAAGCTTTCCCTTTGCGGCTTTGTTTATGACGGCGCTAAAGAGCTACTTAAAGCTTTAAGCAAAAACCACACCCTTATTGCCGCCACAAACGGCCATTTGCCCATTCAAAAATCCCGCATTGCCCTTTCGGGTCTTGAAAAATATTTTGACGGCGGGATTTACATATCCGAAGCCCTGGGCACACAAAAACCCGAAAAGGAATTTTTCGACATTATTTTAAGCGACCTTAAAAACCCGCCTAAAAGCGAGGTTTTAGTGTTGGGCGACTCCCTTACAAGCGATGTTTTGGGAGCAAAAAATTCAGGGCTTGACTCCTGCTACGTTGACCTTAGAGGAAAGGGCGGCGGAGAGGAACTTTACACCTATAGAGTAACTTCCTTAAAAGAAATTCTAAATCTTTTAAAGGGATAATTTAGAAAGGAGTTTATATGAACAACAGTAACTTTCAAAACGGATTTAACCCCGAGGGCGGCGCTTGTGTATATACTCCTGCCCCGCCGCCACAGTACTTTGAAAAAAGGGCGGTAAGAAAAACCGGCAACAAAATTGGCGCCGCACTTCTTTTTTTCTTTGGAGTAACACTTATTATTTCCTTTTCGATTGGCATCGGCACAGCAATTTTAGGAAAAGCCGATTTAGTAAGCGACCCATTTTTAACCCTTGCTATAAATACAGTGGTGTCTGTAATGGGCTTTTTGGGAGGCGGACTACTTCTAATAAAAATAACAAACGAGCGTAGCCGCATTTCTTTTGCGGCACCCGAAAAAGGTACTCTCGTGCCGCTTATTCTTATTGGTGTTGGTTTTTGCTACGCCGCAAACATAGCCGTTTCTATAATGCAGGCAAGTCTTTCCTTTTTAGGTGAGTTAAAGGGTGGCGATTTTGAAACTCCAAGAGGCCTTTTCGGTTTTATATTTACCGTTATCTCGGTAGCCGTTTTTCCTGCGCTTTTAGAAGAGTTTTTCTTTAGAGGCGCTTTGCTCGGCTCTCTTTTAAAATTTGGCAAGCCCTTTGCAATTTTCACCTCGGCCGTGCTTTTCGGCCTTATTCACGGCAACCTTGTGCAGATACCATTTGCCTTTTTGGTTGGACTCGTGCTTGGGTTTGCGGTGGTTGAAAGCGGCTCTATATGGACAGGAATTATAATCCACTTTATAAACAACTTCCTATCCGTTTGCTTTAAATACTTAAGCGAACTTGGACTGGGCGATGGCATTAACCTTATTTTTAACATTATAATTTTAGGCGCCATTGGTTTTGGCTTTTTGGGTGTTCGGCTACTCACCTTAAAAAAAGGTCGCCTTTTTGATTTTGCCAAAACTCCCCACCATTCCACCGCAAAACAAAGGTTTTGGTGGCTTATGGGTTCCCCCACAGTTATTGTGGCTACCGTATTTGTGCTATTTGAAATACTGCTTAACCAATTTTCCCCGGCGGTGTAGTATATGAACAGAAAATTTATGGAAGCGGCGCTTTTAAAAGCAAAAGAGGCGGCAAAAATAGGGGAGGTTCCCATTGGAGCAGTGGTTGTTAAAAACGGTGAGATAATCTCTGCCGCCCACAACCTTACCGAAAGCACAAAGGATCCCACCGCCCACGCTGAGGTTTTAGCCCTAAGGGCAGCCGCCAATGCTTTGGGAGATTTTCGGCTTTCAGGTTGTGAACTTTACGTAACCCTTGAGCCCTGCCCAATGTGTGCGGGCGCGGCGCTAAATGCAAGGGTGAGCGAGGTTGTTTTCGGCGCCTTTGACCCCCAAAAAGGCGCGCTTGATTCAGCCCTTAATATGTACTCCTTTAATTTGCCGAATAAACCCACCGTTTACGGCGGCATAATGGAAAAGGAATGCTTAGAGCTGCTTCAAAGCTTTTTTAAAGAGCGAAGAGAAAAATAAAACATAGTAAAAACTAAACCCCTATGGTCGGCGGCTTTCCGCTATCCATAGGGGTTAAATTTTTCTATTAACTTAAAATTTTCTTACTCTTCTACAACTTCCGCAGGCATATACTGCTCGTAGAAAGGTTTTACAAATGGCTTAACGGCCGATTTGAATTTAATAATTAAAATGCCTAAAATAACATAGACCGCTACCAAGGGTGCCTGCACCAAAATACCTTGCCAGCTTGCAAACGCTCCCATAAGGGTCATTCCTGCAATGGCAAAAAGGTAGCCCATTACAAAATTTATGCCTCTTAGTGTTACCTGGCCGTTTACTATCTTTTGTGCCGAGCCAATCGCGGTACAAATAACTATATAAAATACCCCCACAATGGCAAAGGCAATAAACATAATGGCACAAAATACTACTATACCTACGGTTAGCGCAATTTCATGTTCGGGGTCGGTTGCAGGAATAAGCTCGATTATTAAGGGTGTGCACAACCCTAAAATCAGCATAACGCCGGCTGCCACAAAGCTTAAAACAAGACTAATAATTTGGGAAGCCTTTAATATTTTAAGTCCCGCATTTAATGTCTTATTGCTACTATCCTTTGCAGAGCCAAACAAAAGCCACAGTCCCACCAAGGTTAGTATTGGTACTATGTTTATAGATATGTTTATACTAGAGGAACTGTCAAGCGCATCTTTTCCTTCTTGGCTTTTGAAATATTCTATAATTTGATCCATTGGTATTAGCTCTTCAAGCTCCTCAGGAATTTCTATTTCCTCAAGCGCCGATATAACGTCGGACGGGCTTGTGGGTGTTCCTATCATCCCTGCAAAAAACGACATCGCAACGCTTACCGAGAATAAAATAGCGGCAACAAGGAAAAGCTTTGAGCCCAAAATATTTTTAATCCCTGCGAGTAGCGGTGGGTCGGTTGAGATGGTTTGTGTTTGCGCCACTGTTGGTGCGGCAGGTGCTACGGTAGCGGCTACCGGCTCGACCGCCAAAGCTTCGGGCTCTACATTTTGCTCTACAGTTACTTTTATTTCGTCCTGCTCGGTGCCACAGTTTGCGCAAAATTTTGCTCCGTTTTCCAGTTCAATACCACAGTTTTTACAATACATTTTTATTCTCCTTTGCTTTTTTAATCTAGGGTAGAACGACATACCCGAACCCGCCTCAAAGCGGCATATTTTGGTGCTTTTTGCCCATTTAATTCTTGTAAGGCGAAAGCATTACCGCACCTTAAATGAACAAAAATCACACAAAATCTCCTCACCTTGAGGTCGAAGATTTTTAAAAGAGAGGATTTTTGTTCTATAAAGGCAAAAACGGAGTAAATCCTTTCGGATTTACGAGTATTTTAACAAAAATAGAGCGAAAATCTGCCTTTTAAAAACGTGTTAGGATATATCGCTCTACCCTAGGGTATGTCGTTCTACCCTATCTGCCAATTAATGGGCTCTATTCCGTTTCTAACCAAAAAGTCGTTAGTCTTTGAAAATGGTTTAGACCCGAAAAAGCCCCTATACGCCGATAGTGGGCTTGGATGCGGTGCATAAAGCTTTAGGTGAATAGGGTTGGTTATTACCCTAGCTTTATCGGATGCGGGCTTACCCCAAAGTATAAAAACTACGGGGGTTGTTTTATTATTAAGCTCTGCTATTATGCGGTCGGTTAAATTTTCCCAGCCCTGACCCCTATGGCTTGCGGCGGCACCTTCCCTTACAGTTAGCACCGTATTTAGCATAAGTACACCCTGCCTTGCAAGTGAGGTTAGTTCCCCATGCTGTGGGGTTTTTATGCCAAGGTCGCTTTCCATTTCCTTGTATATGTTTTGTAGCGACGGCGGAAGCGAAGTGCCCTTTTTAACCGAAAAACAAAGTCCGTGAGCTTGGTTTTCTCCGTGGTAGGGGTCCTGACCTATTATAACAGCCTTAACCTTTTCAAAGGGGGTTAGCTTTAAGGCGTTAAAAATATCCTCCATCTTGGGGTAGATGGTACGGCTTTTATATTCTTCCTTTAAAAATTGTCTTAAAAGCTTATAATATGGCTTTTTAAATTCGTCCTTTAATATTTCGTCCCAGTCATTTCCTATATGTACCATACCTATCCCCTCCTTTTATAAAATTATATACTATTTTTACCGAAAAAGGAAGAGCCGTTTACAACTTTTTTATAGCTGCCGCCCGACAAAACAAACAAAATGCAAAAATACAAAACCGTTATTGCCGCCGCTGAAGCCAGCAGATACCAGATATTAGCCGTAATGGGGCTTAAAAGCTTAGCCGAAATTATAACAGACACCGCAATCGAGAAAATCGGTTTTAAAAAAATTTTAGTAACCCTTAGCTTAAATCCGGCATCTTTGGAAATTCTGATTATACCCGCAAGGGCAGTATATAAATTACTAAAAAGCATTACCCCTAAAAAGCCTAGGATACCATATTTTGGAACCAAAATAAGCACTAGGATTACCCTTACTGCTGAATCGAAAACATTTGTTTTGAAAAGGGTTTTTTGTCCGTCGAGCCCCTTTAAAATGCCATCGCAAATAAGGTCTAAATACATAAAGGGGACCAGCGGGGAAAGCGCCTTTATTAAAAATCCAACCTCTCTGCTTTGGTAGACAAGCCTACCAATATGCCCCGAGCTAAGGAAGAAAATTCCCGCCGCCAAAAAGCCGAAAACAGAGGTTATATAAATTACCCTCTCGCTATTTTCGGCGATTGACCTTTTGTTCCCCTTGTTTACGCTTTCGGTTATTTCGGTAACGAGCAAGGTGGAAATAGAGGAAAGTATAGAAGCGGGGAAAAGCAGCAGCGGGAGCGCCATTCCTTTTATCATTCCGAACTGTTCCATTCCCGAAAACTTGGCGCTTTTATATTTGGAAAGGCATATTGGAGTCAGTAAATTTTCAGCAGTGCGAAGAGCGGTATGTAAATATCTTCCGAAAGAAATTGGCGCAGATATTCTGACAATTTCCCTTAGCACTCCACCCGAAGTAGCACCCCTTTGTTTTATATGCTTTTTGTCTAACAAAAAGCATACATAGAGAAGTATAGCTCCAAGCATTTCTGAGGCTACGTCCCCTACCATAACCGCCGCCGCAGCTGCTGTAACCCCTAAATGTCCAATTTTTGAAATAATAAGCGCTATAATCAAAATTCTTGCAAGCTGCTCCCCTATTTGTGCAAGGCAGGGCGGGAGAGTACTTCTTCTTGCCAAAAAATATCCCCTAATACAAGAGCAAACACCTATAAAGGGAAGCCCCAAACAAAGAATTTTTAATGCATTTGCCGCGCGTATATCCTTCACAAGATATTTTGCAATTTGAGGTGCTAAGGGCAAAATTATAAGAGTTGTAAAAATAGCGGCCACGAGGCATATACAAATTGCTAACCTTAGCGATCTTACGGCCCCTTTTTTATCTCCTGAGGAAAGTCTTTCGGTAACCAGTCTTGTAACGGCGGTAGCAATACCCGTTGTTGCAAAGGTAGAGGCCAAAACGTAAACCGAAAACACTACCTGATAAAGGCCAATGCCCTCGGCCCCTATTTTCCCCGTAAGCCAAACTCTGAAAAATATTCCTATAGTTCTAAGCAAAAGGGAGGTTACGGTAAGCACCGCCGCATTTTTTAAAAATAGAACCTTCTTCATTATTCTACCCCACCTTTTCTTTTTAAAAATATTCAAAGGCAAGGGGCTTTATGCGAAAAAGAGGAGCTACTTAAAATAAGTAGCTCCTCTTTTAGGCTTTTTATTTTGTTAAACTGTCGGAGAGAGCGGCAAACTGCGAAAGGGATAGCTCCTCCGCTCTTGCGGTAGGTTTAATGCCGAGTGCTTCCAGCCCCGCCAATATATCCTCCTTAGAAAATCCCGCCGACGAAACCGAATTTACAAGGGTTTTTCTTCTATGGGTAAAGGCGGCGCGAATAAGGGCGAAAAAGTTCTTTTCGCTTTTAACTGTTACAGGTGGTTTTTCCAAAATATTTAACCTTATTACCGTACTGTCTACGTTGGGGGATGGAGTAAAGCTTTCCCTGCCCACCGAAAAAAGTATCTCTCCCTTTGAAAAATAGGCAGCCGAAAGTGTAACCGCACCAACGTTTCTGCTTGGAATAGGGGCGCAAAGGCGCTCGGCCGCTTCCTTTTGTATCATAACCGTAATACTTTTTATAGGGAGCTTACTCTCAAGCAGCATCATAATTATAGGTGAGGTTATATAGTAAGGTAGATTGGCACAAACTGTAACATTTTCACAGTCGGCGAAATTTTCCTCGATAATTTGCCTTAAATCAAGCTTCATGGCATCGCCGAATATTACCTTTACGTTCTCAAAATCGGCCAATGTTTTGGCAAGTACGGGGCGAAGCCGTTCGTCGAGTTCTATAGTTACAACCTTTTTTGCCCTCTTACAAAGCTCGGCGGTAAGAACACCTATACCGGGGCCAATTTCCAAAACTCCCGTGTTTTCGTCGGCCGCCGCATACGCCATTTCAGGGCAAACCGTAGGGTCGGTTAAAAAGTTTTGGCCTAAAGATTTTTTAAAGGTAAAGCCCGCCTCGGCCAAAAGCTTATCTATTGTTTTTTTGTCTGAAAGATTATACTTCATAAGCGTTATCTACTTTTTAAATATTCTCTAAGCATCTTTACCGCCTCAATGACAGCAAAGGTTATAACACCGAATAAAAGGGAGGCAAATACGTTTCCTACCACTATTCCGTTAAGACCGAAAAGGTAAGAGATGGGAGTTGCGGCCAAAACAACTACCGCCAAAAGCGCTACCGCTAAGCTAATAATTAAATTCTTAGAAACCTTAAAGCCCTCACGATAGATGCTACTACAAATACGAATAGCAAATACCAAAAACAAAATGCAGATTCCGGCGCTGAGGAAAGCGGCGCCGGTAGCAGAGTGGCGCAAATTCGCACCAAAGCTTATAAGGGTAAGAAGTGCTACCAGTGCTCCCTGCCATGCAAAATCAAAGTCAGAAAGTGTGTGGAAAATGCCCTCCCTTTTGCCACGCGGAGGCAAATGCATACTGATTTTACGATCGGGCTCGCCTGCAAGCACCCGGCTTAAAACAAGCAATAATATGGTATTTATAATAAGTAGTCCTCCCGCCGTAAAGGGAGATTTACCGAAAATTATGAAGCCAAAGAAAAGCGAAAGCACTTCGGCAATTAACACTGCAAAATAAAACTGCACACCATGACGAATATTAAAAAAAGTGTTTCTTGCGGTTTTAACTGCATTTAAAATTGCAATATAACTATCATCGGTTATAAGCAGGTCGGCATTTTGCTTTGTAATATCCTTGCCCGTACCCATTGCAGCAGAGGCGTCGGCAATTTTCATTGCCTCGGCGTCATCTATACTGTCGCCCGTAACCAAAACAGTTTCTCCCACGCTTTGCCAGGCCTTTACTATACGAACCTTGTCCAAATCATTTATCTGGCAATAAACCGAAATGTCCTTTACCTTACTGCAAAGCTCCTCATCGCTCATTCCGCCTAGTTCTTTGCCGGTAACTGCAATTTGATTTTCCTCTAAAATTCCCAGATCTTTGGCCATAGTAGTGGCGGTGGTAATGTGGTCGCCCGTAACCATTATGGTGCGAATTCCTGCTTTCCTGCTTTCCTCCAAAGAGCCCCTTGTGGAGCGGCTTATAGAATCGCTCATTCCAAATAATCCCAAAAGGGTCAGGTTACATTCAAGTTCTTCTGCCGTTGGGTTAGAAGGCACCTCGGATAAGGGCTTAATTGCAACGGCAATTACCCTTTCGCCCGCCTGACCCATTGTTACGGCCGCTTTAAGTGCGGCCTCAAGGTTCCCTGCGATTACCTTTTTAAAGAGCATTTCTGGGGTGCCCTTTACAACGGCAAAGGGCTTATTATTTATCATATTAACGGTGGTTTTAAGCTTACGGTTAGAGTCAAAAGGAACCTCAGCCATACGTGGATAAATGTTTTCAAGCTCGGCCTTGGTAAGACCGCAGTAATTTAAAAGTGCCCTTGAAATTCCAACCTCAGTTGGATCGCCCACTTCCTTTTCCCTTCCGCCCGACAGCAATAAAACCTCACCGTCGCAACAAAGTGCGCCTGTACGGATTATTGTAACCGCCTTTTCGTCGGGATCTTCTGTTTTTAAATCAATAAGTCGGTTACCGTCAAAAAAGGAGGTCATTTTCATATTGTTGCGGGTAAGTGTTCCCGTTTTATCTGAAATAATTACCGAAACACGGCCTATAGTTTCAAGCTTTTCGGGATTTTTGAGAATTGCATTTCTCTTGCTCATGCCCTTTATACAAAAGCTTATTGCAGTATCCACAAGCCCCGTAAAGGAGCGGGAAACAGATATGCTGTAAAGAGAAAGCACAAGGGTTAGCATATTAAGCACAAGATCGCTAAATCCGCTACCGTCTTTAACCGCAATTACACCTATAATAAATAGCACGGCCGCAGAAATTATAAGGGCAATTTCCACAGTTTTGCTAAGTTCCTTTAGATATTTTTTAACCGGTATTTCGGTGCCTACGGTTTGCTCTTTAATTTTATTTATTTTTCCGAGCTCGGTAAAGTTGCCGGTATCGGTAACCACCATAACAGCGCGACCAAAGGTAACCGAACAGCCAAGATACACCATATTGCTGCGCTCATTTAAGGGGCACATATCCTCAAACTTTACGTCAACGTTTTTCTCCATTGGAGCAGAATCTCCCGTAACGGCAAATTCGTCACATATAAGGGAGGTTTCTTCTAAAATGCGTCCATCAGCAGGTATAAAATCACCCTGCTCTAAAAATACTATATCGCCGGGAACAAGCTGTGCCGAATCTACCCTTTGCACCTCGCCGCCGCGAAGAACCTTGGCAAAAACATGCACCCTGTCTTTAAGATCATTTGTGCTTTTTTCATTTTTAATAACCAAAAAACCGCCCAAAAGCGCATTCCCCGCCAAAATAAGGGGAATAATTATAGGCGATATCCAAAGTGATTTGTGCACAATTGCATCGGTAACCATAAGTACCATGGAAAGAAAAATAAGGGCAATATTAACGGGTGTTAAAAACCTTTTTAAAAACTCCTTAGAAAGAGTTTTGCTGCCCTTTAAGGAAACCTTATTCTCACCGTATTTTTTTATTCTTGCCAGAACCTCTGTAGACGAAAGACCAACCTTCGGGTCTACGCCAAGCTCGTTTAATATATCCTTTGCCTCGGAACTATGCCATATCATAAAGCGACCTCCGAACTTTTACTTCAAATACCTTTTAATTATACTATATTTTAACTTTCTTTTCAACCATATTTTGAAAGGCGCAAAACAAAAAAAGTAGTAGCGACATATTTTTAAAAACCTTAAAAACTGAATTATTTGTTGTTTTCAGGGCACAATACTTTCAAATACTGTTTGGAGGAAAAAATATGAATATACTTTTTAAAAGAATAGTTTGTGTATTAACCGCCCTTTCTCTTTTGACCCTTGCGGGCTGTAAGGGAAGCTCTAATATGGGCGGCGACAAAAACGAGGCCACCATTTACTACCTTAATTTCAAGCCCGAAGTTGCCGAAGTTTACGAAGAAATTGCAACAGCCTACAAAAATGAAAAGGGTGTAAACGTTAAGGTTGTAACAGCCGCTTCCGGCACTTACGAGCAAACCCTTAAATCTGAAATGGCCAAAACCGATGCTCCCACTATTTTCCAGATAAACGGACCCAAAGGTTACGCTAACTGGAAAAACTACTGTATGGATTTAAAAAACACCAAGCTTTACGACATTTTAACCGATAAGGACCTTGCCGTTAAAAACGGGGATTCGGTTTATGGTATTCCTTACGTTGTAGAGGGCTACGGAATTATTTACAATGCAGAAATTTTGGATAAATATTTTGCTCTTAAAGACAAAAAGGTAAATATAAATTCGGCTGACGAAATTAATAGCTTTCAAAAATTAAAGGCCGTGGTTGAAGATATGACCCGCCTTAAAAGCACCCTTGGAATTGACGGCGTTTTTGGCGCCACCTCACTAAAATCGGGAGAAGATTGGCGCTGGCATACCCACCTTGCAAACATTCCGCTTTTCTCTGAATTCAAAGAAGGCAACACCGACCTTTCGGGGGATAGCACAAAGGAAATTGCCTTTAAATACGCCGAAAACTTTAAAAACGTTTTCGACCTTTATATAAACAACTCCACAACCGACAAAAAGCTTCTTGGCAGTAAATCGGTTG
Source organism: Acutalibacteraceae bacterium (assembly GCA_045630265.1). Taxonomy (GTDB): domain Bacteria; phylum Bacillota; class Clostridia; order Oscillospirales; family Acutalibacteraceae; genus UMGS1279. The sequence continues at coordinate 3,250 of JAZQSV010000031.1, read as the reverse complement.
CAGATTCTATGTCGGAATTCGCACTTGGAAAGTGCGCTATGATACAAAACGGTAACTGGGCATGGGGCCAGATTAAAGGCGTTTCGGGCAACAAGGTAAAGGAAGAAAACATTAAGTTTCTACCCATTTATACGGGAGCCGACGATGAAGAAACTCTTGGCCTTTGCATTGGAACAGAAAACTTTATTTGCATAAACGAAAACGCAAGCGACGAACAGAAAAAGGCCTCAGAAGAATTTTTGTACTGGCTATATTCCAGCGATACGGGCAAAAAATTTGTAACGGAAAAGCTTGACTTTATTGCGCCCTTTAAAACCTTTGATGAATCTGAGGTTCCTTCCGACCCCCTTGCAAAAGAGGTTGTACGCTGGATGAACAAGGAAAACATTACTACCATTCCTTGGAATTTTACCATTTTCCCAAGCCAAACCTTCAAGGATAATTTTGGCGCGGCACTTCTTTCCTACGCACAGGGCAAAACCGATTTCAACTCCCTTAAAAACACAGTAATAAACGAATGGAAAAAGGAAAGTAAATAGATTTTAACTTTTGGAGGTAATATATGCATAAGACTTTGAAAAAACATTTTCCGCTCTTTGCGCTGCCAACCACCCTTGCATTTATTACCTTCTTCGTTATTCCCTTCCTTCTTGGTCTTTATCTTTCGTTTACCGAATTTACAACCGTAACCGATGCGAAATTCGTTGGTTTTACCAACTATATAAGGGCATTTACCGAAAGCGGCGACTTTTTAAATGCCCTTTGGTTTACCGTAAGATTTGCGGTGGTTTCAATTCTCAGCATAAACGTGTTTGCCTACCTTTTAGCTATTGCCCTTACGAAGGGAATAAGGGGCACAAACTTTTTTCGCTCGGTATTTTTTATGCCGAATCTTATAGGCGGTATTGTTTTGGGCTATATTTGGCAGGTTATTATAAACGGCATTCTTCTTCCCTTTTCGGTGGATTTAACCTATAGCAGCAGCTACGGATTTTGGGGTCTTATATTACTTACCAACTGGCAGATGATTGGCTATATGATGATTATTTATATCGCGGGAATAAGCAATATTCCGGTAAGCGTTTTGGAGTCGGCGAAAATAGACGGTGCCTCTGCCTTTACTACCTTAAGGAAAATTATTATTCCCCTTACAATGCCATCCATTACTATATGCACATTTTTGACCCTTACAAACTCCTTTAAACTGTTTGACCAAAATCTTGCTCTTACCGCAGGCGCACCAAACCGACAAACCGCTATGCTTTCTTTAGATATATATAACACCTTTTACGGAAGAATAGGGTTTGAGGGAGTGGGGCAGGCAAAAGGAGTGGTGTTTTTTGTAATAGTAGCCATTCTTGCCCTTTTGCAACTTTATTTTACCCGCCACAAGGAGGTAGAGGCCTAAATGCCGCATACAAAACATAGAAACCTTGGACTTTCGGCGTTACTGCTTTTTTTGTCGGCTGTATTTTTGTTCCCACTTTTTATAGTTTTAATAAACTCCTTTAAGGGACAGTTTTTTATAAATGCTTCGCCCTTTACATTGCCTACTGCGGATACCTTTGCGGGATTTACTAACTTTATAAGCGGAATAGAAAAAACGGGGTTTTTCTCAGCCTTTTTCTACTCCCTTTTTATAACCGTTTTCTCGGTTTTGGCTATTGCTCTTTTTACTGCTATGACGGCTTGGTATATTGTAAGGGCCAAGGGATTTATTTCTAACCTTTTATATTATAGCTTTGTGTTTAGCATAATCGTCCCATTTCAAATGGTTATGTTCACAATGTCTAAAGTAGCTAACATTTTACACTTCGATAACCCGCTCGGAATCATTTTTATATATTTAGGATTTGGCGCAGGGCTATCCGTCTTTATCTATTCGGGCTTTGTAAAATCAATACCGCTTGAAATAGAAGAGGCCGCAACGGTTGATGGTTGCGGCCCCGTAAAAATGTTCTTTTTAGTAATTTTCCCAATACTCCGCCCCACCGCTATTACTGTTTCTATTTTAAACGCAATGTGGATTTGGAACGACTATTTACTACCCTACCTTGTAATAGGAAGCGACTATAAAACCATACCCATAGCCGTACAGTATTTGCAAGGCGGCTACGGCTCAAGGGATATGGGTGCACTAATGGCAATGCTTGTTCTGGCCATTATCCCCATAGTTATTTTCTACCTTTTATGCCAAAAATATATTATTAAGGGTGTAATTTCGGGCGCGGTAAAGGGCTAGCCTGCCGTGGGCAGAAGCAAATTCGCGAAACTAGTTTCAAATTTATTCTTAAAATAGCCGCCCGCGTTTTTAAAGGTTAGTTCGCGCGTGGCTATTTTGTTTTAAACGAAATGTTTAATCGGCTAGATGCATAATTTTTATAGGTTTATTTAGCTTTCTTGCATATTCTATCATTGATTTTGTTCCTCTGCTTTTTCCATCCCAAAAGCAAATAACAAGGTCGCTTTTCTCTGCCATTATACCGTTTCTCTTGGGCCCCGCCGATTTGCCGTATTTACCCCATTCAGCAGGATATTTTTCTATTCCAAAACCATTTTCTTTAGCAAAACGCTCACCTATTATATCTGCACCTTTGCACCCGCCGGAAATAATAATTATTTCATTTTCTTTTCGCACACTTGATATGCACTTTTCAATAAACTGTTTTGCCGTGTCATAATCGTTGTAATTGCGGCATCCTGCTATCACAATTCTTTTTATCATATATTTCACCTAATAAGAGCTACTATTCCTGTAAATCAATGCCTTCACAACACGAGAAAAGAAGTGCTGTATAAATATAGTATATCATAATTATCTCCCCAAATCAACATATCATTGACAAAAATATATGAATTGGAAACCATTTTTAATATATAATGTATTTAAGGTGGTGATAGGATGAATGTTTGTGATTTTGGTGTAGTATTAAAAAGTTTGCGCAAAAGTAATAATCTAACGCAGGAAGAATTGGGCAACCGCGTTGGCTTAACAAAAGCTGTTGTTAGTAAATATGAAAACGGTATTGGTTATCCTACCTTTGATATGCTAATTAAAATTGCAAATTATTTTGGCGTTACTACAGACTATTTGTTAGGTGTTGAAAAATCCAAAACCATAGACGTAACTACCCTTAACGAAACACAAATTGAAACTGTGCAGAAAATAATATCAGAATTCAAAAAAGACAATAGCAAATAAACCACCTTGCGACACATATTGCAGGGTGGTTTTTATTATTAAATGTTG
>JAZQSV010000030.1:0-4318 GCA_045630265.1 Acutalibacteraceae bacterium | reverse complement strand
GTGATTCTAAGACCCGAAAGACCCGTTTCATCACGGATATCCTTGATATCCTGAATCTTTTTATTTTTGCAAAGCTCGATAACCTTTTCGATTATCGCTTCAACTGTAGTTGTGGGCGGGATTTCGGTAATGTCGATGCAGTTTGCCGATTTATCATAGGTATAAACACCCCTGATTTTAATGCCGCCTCTACCCGTTTCATAAATATTTCTAATAGCGTTCTTATCGTACAAAAGCTGACCGCCAATGGGGAAATCGGGCGCGGTTAAAATCTCGGTAATATCGGTATCATCACCCTTTATAATAGAAATTGTTGTTTTACAAATTTCCTCCAGGTTAAAGGGACAAATTGAGCTTGCCATACCCGCCGCAATACCCATATTGGCATTTACAAGCACCGTAGGGAAGGTAACGGGAAGAAGGGTTGGCTCCTTCATTGTGGCATCGTAGTTATCTACAAAATCAACCGTATCCTTTTCTATATCGGCAAAAAGCTCGGCCGAAATGGGGGCAAGTTTGGCCTCGGTATATCTTGCCGCGGCGCACTGCATATCACGCGAATAGGCCTTACCAAAGCTACCCTTCGATGCAACAAAGGGGTGCAAAAGTGCGGCGTGCCCTTCGGAAAGGCGCACCATTGTATCATAAATTGCGGCATCTCCGTGAGGGTTAAGTTGCATTGTACGACCCACAATATTAGCCGATTTTATAGTAGAGCCATTTAAAAGACCCATACCGTACATGGTATATAAAAGTTTTCTATGCGAGGGCTTAAAGCCATCAATTTCAGGAATAGCACGAGAGACAATAATGCTCATTGCGTAGGGCATAAAATTGGATTTTAGCGTTTCGGTAACCTGCTGGTCTACAACTGTACCCGCCCCCGCAATAAAAGCATTTGCGTTATTCTTTGGCTTTTCGGCCTTTTCCTTTGTCTTTCTTGGAGCCATTATTTTATCTCCTTAATACTTAAAAGTTTGAAATAATACTGTAAAATCCTTAAAATTAGCTGAAATCGGCTTCCTCCATATAAAGATAACCGTTATCCGAAATGTATTCCTTACGGCCTTGCAAATTATCACCAAGAAGTAAGTCAAATATTTCGCTTGTAAGCTCTGCATCCTCGGGCAATATCTTAATAAGTCGCCTTGTTTCGGGATTCATTGTTGTAAGGTTCATCATATCGGGTTGGTTTTCACCAAGTCCCTTTGAGCGCTGAAGTGTATATTTCTCTTCCCCTATTTTTTCTAAAATTTCCTTTTTCTCATTCTCATCATAGGCAAAATAGGTCATATTTTTGGTGTTTATCTCATAAAGAGGTGTTTCTGCAATAAACACCTTGCCCTCATTTATAAGGGTAGGCATAAGTCGATAAATCATAGTTAAAATAAGGGTGCGGATATGGAAGCCGTCCACGTCGGCATCGGTACATATTACAACCTTATTCCACTTTAAATTATTTATATCAAAATTGGAAAGATTCTTATTTGCCTTTGCCTTAACCTCAACACCGCAACCAAGCACCTTTAAAAGGTCGGTAATAATCTCGCTTTTAAAAATCTTATCATACTCGGCCTTTAGGCAGTTAAGGATTTTACCTCTAACCGGCATAATAGCTTGGAATGATGCGTCACGAGCGAGCTTACAAGAACCAAGAGCAGAGTCACCCTCTACTATATAAAGTTCCCTTTCCGAAACGTCACGGCTACGGCAATCAACAAACTTTTGTACCCTGTTTGCCATATCGTTAGAGGCAGAAAGTGTCTTTTTAAGGTTAAGACGCTCCCTCTCGCTTCGTTCTCTGCTTCGTTTATTTATTAGCACCTGCTCGGCAATCTTTTCCGCCTCGGTACGGTTTTCAATGAAGTAAACCTCAAGCTGATGGCGGAAAAAGTCCGACATTGCCTCATAAATAAACTTATTGGTAATTGCCTTTTTAGTTTGGTTTTCATAAGAAGTTTGGGTGGAAAATGAAGAGATAACTACCGTTAAACACTCCTCAATATCCGAGAATGTTATCTTGCTCTCGTTCTTTTGATACTTATTATTTTGTTTTAAATAATTATCAATTTGTGCAGTAAAAGCGTAGCGCACTGCCTTTTCGGGGGCGCCGCCGTGCTCAAGCCAGCTTGAGTTATGATAATACTCTTTTAGATGCACTTGATTGGAAAAGGTAACGGCGGCGTTTATTTTTACCTTATATTCGGGCTTGTCGTCCCTATCCCTGCCCTTTCTTTCGGTATGCCATACCTGTTTAGAGGTAAGGGATTTTTCGCCAACAAGCTCATTCACATAATCTTCTATTCCGTTAGGATAGCAAAACTCATAGGTTTCAAATTTGCTACCAACCTGATTTTTAAAGATAAACAAAAGTCCGTCATTAACAACTGCCTGGCGCTTTAAAACGTCCAAATAATATTCAAGCGGAATTTTAATGTCGGTAAAAACCTCTAAATCGGGCTTCCAACGGGTCTTAGTTCCCGTATCCTTGCCAGCATAGGGTTCCTTTTTAAGACCGCCTATATTTTTGCCCTTTTCAAAATGAAGGGTATACAAAAAGCCATCTCGCTTAATTTCAACGTCCATATATTCAGATGCATACTGCGTTGAGCAAAGACCAAGACCGTTAAGGCCAAGAGAGAACTCGTAGTTTTCGCCATCATTAGTATTATACTTACCGCCGGCATACATTTCGCAGTATAAAAGCTCCCAGTTATAGCACTGCTCTTTATTATTAAAGTCAACCGGTGCGCCACGGCCAAAGTCCTGCACCTCAATAGACCCATCCTCAAAGGCGGTTATAATAATCTTTTTACCATAACCTTCCCTTGCCTCGTCGATGGAGTTGGAAATAATTTCAAATACAGAGTGCTGGCAACCGTCAATACCGTCCGAACCGAAAATAACCGCAGGGCGTTTACGGACCCTGTCCGCGCCCTCCAGTTTGGTTATACTTTCGTTATTATACTCCACAGTATTTTTAGGCATTTATACATCCACCTTTTTAAACATACTCTTCTAATATTTTACACCATATATTGGGCTACTGTCAAGTTTTTTAGCATATTTTGTTATTTTATGCCAAAGCGAATTGTTATATTTTTCTACACCGACACACGGCATATATTACCCTAAAAATGCCCTTAAATACAAAAAAGCGGCTATGCACCTGGCATAGCCGCTAAAAGGTTTTATTATTATTTAATCATCTCTGCGATTTCGCTAGCAAAATCGTCTTTTCTCTTTTCAATGCCTTCGCCCTTTTCAAAACGAACGAAAGAAGCAACCTTTACATCACTGCCAATTTCCTTTGCTTTAGCAGCAACATATTTAGCAACGGTGTAGTCGCCGTCTTTAACGAATACCTGCTCCAAAAGGCAATTTTCGGTGTAATATTTGCCGATTTTACCTTCAACAATCTTACCAAGAACTGCCTCGGGCTTGTTAGCCATTTTGGGATCTTCCTTCATCTGCTGAACAAGAATATCCTTTTCCTTTTGTAAAACGTCTGCAGGAACGCTATCTTTGTCAAGATAAAGGGGATTAACTGCTGCAATTTGCATTGCAACGTCTTTGGCCATTTCGCCAAATGTAGCGTTATCTAAAACTGCTGCATCTGCATCAAACTTAACCATAACACCAATCTTACCACCTGCGTGAACGTAGGTAGAAAGAACACCCTCATAGCGAGCAAAGCGGCGAACCTTAATATTCTCACGAACTGCAAGGAAAACTTCCTGAATCATATCTGCAACGGTAACACCGTTATCGCTGCAAGTAAGAAGTGCGTCAACATCTGCAGGATTCTGCTCTGCGATAACCTTTGCAACCTTTGCAGTAAGCTCCTTAAAGGGATCACCGTTAGCAACAAAGTCGGTCTCAGCGTTAAGCTCAACAACAACGCCAACGTTGCCAAATACAGTAGCAAGTACTGTACCCTCTGCAGCAATACGGCTAGCTTTCTTTGCCTGCTGTGCAAGACCTTTTTCTCTCAAAAAGTCAACTGCTGCATCCATATCACCATTGGTTTCAACCAATGCTTTTTTACAATCCATCATACCGCATCCGGTTTTCTCACGGAGTGCCTGTACGTCTTTAGCGGTAAATGCCATTACATTTTCCTCCTACTGTTTTAATATAAAAAGCTTAAACTTAATTATTCAGCAGCTTCTTCTGTTGCCTCTTCTACTACCTCTTCAGTAGCTTCAGCGGTAGCAACCTGCTCACCCTGTCTACCTTCAATAACTGCGGCAGAAATAACGCTTGCAATAAGCTTTACTGCACGGATAGCGTCATCATTACCGGGGATAACTGCATC
>JAZQSV010000029.1:0-9638 GCA_045630265.1 Acutalibacteraceae bacterium | reverse complement strand
AGTGCATTATAAGAACCTTGGTTGCTTGCTTTATTGCTTTTATGATTTATGTTTCTATAACCGTTATTATGGTAGGTGGAAGCACTAAAGAAATCGGCTATACAATTTTGTATAGCGAAGACGGAGAAAGTTTTTCCGAGGTTTATTCTCATTATTATAAGAATGGAGAAGACCCAAAATATGCCGATTATGACGGTAAGGAAAATTATTATAAAACTCCCATTCGCTCTGAACTTAATAAAGGTACCAACATCCGTATTCGTTGGATCGCTCAAAACCTTTCGTTTATTTGCTGGGTTGCCGTTATCTGCGGCGTAATGTGGCGAGCGGGTGATGCAAACGTGGACCTTGCAGAGCCCTCCAAAAAAGAAGTTTTACTGAAAGGGCTTAAGGTGGGCCTGTTGGCAGATATACCTTTTGCAGCTTCTTATTTTGTTTTGGTGGTTACTTCAGTTTTTAAAATATTACCAAGCTACTCTATAATACATAAAATACTAACCTTTTATATGTTTGCTTTTAATGATACCTTTATTAAAGGGCAACGTACGTTTTGGGGTATCTTAGGCGCCTGCGTGGTTTTGATTCCGCTACCGATTGTTTGTATGGTGGCCTATTATATGGGCGAAAGGCATATCAATTTTAAGGAAAAACTTATTTACAAAAGGGAAGATTGAATAAAATGGCAGGATTTTTCGGGTTATTTGATTATACAAAAGAAGGACCGGGCGTTAGCAAAAATGAGAAAAAGAAAAAGGGCTTCTTCCATTTTTTTGAGGTCTATTTTCGCAATTTTTGGAGCTATGCTAAGGTAGGACCGCTTTACTGGCTTTGCTCACTTTTGGTTGCAACAAACGGTATGGCCAAAGTAGGGCTTACCCATGTTGCAAGAAGTACCCAAAAGGAAAAGCATTCCTTTCTTTATAGTGATTTTTTTGAAAGCATAAAGAAAAACTGGAAACAGGCACTTATTTTAGGAGTTATAAACGTTGTAGCAATGATTCTTCTTGCTTTTGATATATGGTATTTTTGGAATTATTTGAACTACAAAGTTAGTTTTTTTGGACTTTTGGGACTTGCTATAGCATTTCTTTTCCTGGTTTGTACAACCTTTATGAAATACTATATCTGGACTCTTCTTATAACCTTTAATCTAAAGGTAAAACAGCTTATTAAAAACAGCTTCAACTTTGTCTTTTTAAACCTTTGGCGCAATATACTAATAAGCGTCACAATGGGTATTATATATGTAGGGCTTGCAATACTTTCAATGATTAATGCATATCTTATGATGGTAGCAGCCGCAATAATGCTCTTTGTTGTACCCGGCTTTAAGGCGGCGCTTATACAGGCAAACGCATTCTCCGCCATTCAAAAATATATGATTGACCCCTATTATGCAGAGCATAAGGGTGAGGATATTGAAAAGCGCCTTGCTTTGGGTCTGAACGTTTCAGATGAGGAACTTGCCCTTGTAACCCCTACAGAGGAAAGTATTTTTAGCGACAACTCCGATAAAACGGGGGAAAAGGAATAAAAAATTATAACAAAAACACAAAAATTTTCTAAAAACTATTTACATTTTTAAAAAAGTGTGCTATACTTTATACGTTAAAATATTTTTACTAAAATTTTTAGGAGGAAATATCCAATGAAAAAAATCATAGCAACCTTAATTGCCGTTGTGGTACTCGTTGCTTGCTTTGCTACAGTTACCGCTTTGGCAGCTACACCAAGCCCTTCCACAAAACCTACTCATCAAATTACCATTACAACCTATGCAAATGGTGAAGAGGCAAAAGGCGCCTACACTTCTTTAGAAGATGGTTCTATTAAACTTGACAAAACAGAAAATGCAAAAGAAGAATTTACCGGTTGGGTAATTGAAGTTATCAATCCCGACGGTTCTGCGGCTCCTGCTCAGGAAAACGTTCACTACGTTATCATTAGCGGTAAGCTTAGCTCTGATGATCTTGTTATTAAGCCTCTTGCAAATCTTCACATTGAAGAGTCTTACAACGTTAAAGGTTCTGCCGGCGACAAAGGCAACACTAACGATTCTCCCGTAGCTCCTCCTACAGGAAGCAAAGCAGTTGCTTCTGTAGCAGTTTTGACAGTACTCGCTCTCGCAGGTGCAGTTGCAGTTAAAAAGGTTAGAGTTTAATTTTTAAAAAAGTTATTTCCCGTGCCGCCTGCTTTAAGGCGGCACGTTTTGGTTTTAGTAAAAATATAGAATTTGGAGGTGTATTATGAAAGAGAAAAAGCCTGTCAACAAAAAGCTACGCAACATTCTTTTTTGGTTTTTTATTTCAATTTTTGCGCTGGGTGTAATCTATCTGGGCTATTTCTTTTTAGAGGGCTATCTTTCTGGTAAAGTTGTAGAAACACCAGATATCAATACATCCTCCGTGGCAAGCAAAGAACCTCCACTTCGCAAAAACCCCATAAATTTTGAAAAGCTTTGGGAAACCAATACAGATATATGTGCTTATATTCAGGTTCCCGGTACTGTTATTGACTATCCCGTTTTGCAACCCTCGGCCGAAAAGGATGATGACTATTATCTTCATCGTGATGTAGATAAAAAATATAAATTTGCAGGGTCTATATATTTTGAAAAGAAAAACAGTAAGTATTTTACCGACAGAAATACTGTGATTTACGGACATAATATGTTAAACGGGACAATGTTTCAAAATCTGCATAAATTCCGCGACCCACAGTTTTTTAATGACAATCAGTATATTTACGTTTATATACCAGGGCACATTCTTACCTATAGAATAGTAGCGGCATATAAATATGATAGCAGGCATTTGCTGAATACTATTGATTATAGCGACAATACCGTTTTCGAGGATTATTTAAATTATATTAAAAATCCCACCTCCATGATGGTCAATAAAAGGGAAGTGGATATGGACCTTGATTCTAAAATTTTAACGCTAAGCACCTGTATAGGTGATGAGGTTGACTATAGGTATCTTGTTCAGGGAGTTCTTGTAAAAGATGAAAAAACAAAATAAAAAAGTAGGTAACGATTTGGGGCAAAGAGGGGATTTAAAGCCTAATCGTAAGAAGGTTTGGAATATAATTTTAATATGTATTGCGGCTTTGCTTTCTGTTTTGGTGGCATTGGTTTCTGTTTTGATTTTGGTTGGTAAAAACAATCTTCTAAATCGTGGAGATTTTGATTTGCTTTTCGGTGAAAAGACAAGCGAAATTGAAATTGTTGACGATGGTACGGTCGTTTACAAGGACCAAAAATATAAGTATAATGAAAATGTTGTTTCGGTGCTTTTTATTGGTATTGATAAATATAAGTTTTATGAGGAGAGAAGCGGTAGCGGTCAGGCCGATGCGTTGTTTTTGGCTAATATTGATACTAAAACGGGCAGAACTACCATAATCCCTATTCCTCGCGACTGCATGGCAGAGATTGACGTTTTTTCCGAAGATGGCAAATATTTAGGTATAAGACGCTCGCAAATATGCCTTTCCTATGGGTATGGCGACGGTAAGCATTCAAGTTGTAAAAATACCGCCAAGGCGGTTTCAAGAATGTTTTGCGGGGTTCCTATAAACTCTTACGTTGCAATAGATATGGATGCTATTGAGGTGATTAGCGAAAAGGTTGACGGAGTTGACGTTGTGCTAACTGAGGACACAGTTTTAGCCAGAGTTGAGTATAAGGCGGGCGAGCAGGTTAACCTGCGCGGCTATGCAGCACTTGACTTTGTGGTACTAAGGGAGGATGATTTAGAAGCTTCCCTTAAAAGAATGGGCAGACAAAAGCAGTTTATAGATCAGTTTGCAGCAAAGGTTGTTCAAAGGACAAAAAAGGATATTACAACACCTATAACCATCTTCAATTCCATAAAACCGTATATGGTTACTAATTTGGACGTGGCAGATATAAGTTTTCTTACATCCTGCTTTTTGACCGAAGCGGGGAATACGGAGATTGAGTATAAAAGTATTGCAGGCGAGGCTACAAAGCCGGGTGAATATATAGAATACGTTTATGATTTTGACTCTGTTTACAATATAATAATAGACGTTTTTTATACTCCTGTTAATTCGTAAATTCAATTTAGTATTTTAGCGAATATAAGGCAATATAACTTTTGGGTTATATAGCCTTATATTTTTTAGCCTTAAACCTTTTGCAATAAGTGTGGGTTTAATATGCCAAAAAACATTGACAAAAATACTAAATATGGTATAATATACTTGTATAATTTTTGTGTTATTGGGACCGTTTGGGTTATGTTAGTCTTGAACGGTTTATCCCATTTTGTTTTTTGGCTTGAAGGAAAGTAAAAAGGAGTGCCGTATGTTGGAAAAGTTCATTATTCGCGGCGGCAATAAGCTTGAAGGTACAGTGCATATAAGCGGCGCTAAAAATGCCGCAGTAGCAATTTTACCTGCTGTAATTTTAAGCGATGGTATTTGCCGCATTGAAAATGTTCCGGATATATCAGACGTTGCAATAACCCTTAAAATTTTATATGAACTTGGCGCAGAGGTTAGGATGATAAACTCCTCCACATTTGAAATTGACCCTACGCACGTTAATTCTTTTGTTTTGTCGAAGGAAATGAGCCGCCGTATGAGGGCCAGCAGCTATTTCATCGGTGCAATGCTTGGCCGTTTCGGTAGGGCAAGGGTAGCTCCTCCCGGTGGCTGTGATTTTGGTGTGAGACCCATTGACCAGCATATTAAAGGTTTCCAGTCTTTGGGTGCTAGAGTGGTTATTGATAACGCAATGGTAGATGCTAAGGCAACAAAGCTTGTCGGCGCTCCGGTATTTTTAGATATGGTATCTGTTGGCGCTACAATAAATATTATGCTTGCCGCTGTTAAGGCAGAGGGGCTTACGGTTATTGAAAACGCCGCAAGGGAACCGCATATAGTTGACCTTGCAAACTTCCTTAACTCCATGGGCGCTGACATTATGGGCGCTGGCACCGACGTTATTAAAATTCGCGGTGTTAAGCGACTTGGCGGTACTACCTATAGCATAATTCCCGACCAGATTGAGGCGGGAACTTATATGGCGGCAGTAGTGGCTACAGGCGGGGACGTTTTGGTTGAAAACGTTATTCCTAAGCATTTAGAGTCTATCACTGCCAAGCTTGAGGAAATAGGGGCAGAGATAACCGAATATGATGAAAGCATTAGAGTGGTTATGAAGGAAAGACCAAAGGCTACTAACGTTAAAACACTTCCTCATCCCGGTTTTCCAACCGATATGCAGCCGCAAATCACCACGCTTTTATCCATTGCAAACGGTACGAGCATTGTTACCGAAAGTGTTTGGGATAACAGGTTTAAGTATACAGACCAGTTAGGTCTGATGGGCGCAAAAATCAGTATTGAGGGTCGCGCCGCTATTGTAAATGGAACTCAGTCCCTCCATGGCGCTCCCGTTATGGCTAACGATCTTCGCGCAGGTGCCGCACTTATAATTGCAGGACTTGCCGCAAACGGGGTTACTGAAATAGAAAACATTCAGTATATTGATCGCGGTTACGAAAAGGTTGTAGAAAAAATCCGCAATCTTGGTGGCGATATTTCAAGAATTATGATACCGGATGGTAACGAACTAAGAGAAGCTCTTTAAAATCAAAGATTAACTGCTGATGCGCCCATGCCCTATAGGGCGTGGGCGTTGGTATTTGCGGTTTTTTGAAAGGAAAAGTTATGGCTAAAATCGGCACACTTTTTAGTAGTAGTTCGGGCAACTGCAGTATTGTTTCAAGTAATAATGAAACAATACTTATAGATGTAGGCGCTAGTGCTAAACGTATTTTAAATTCCCTTTCGGAGAGTAATATTGCTTTAGAAAATATTAAAGGTATTTTTATAACCCATACCCATTCCGACCACGTTAAGGGACTCCGCACCCTGCTTAAAAAGGTAAATGTTCCCGTTTATGGTTCTAAAGAAACCTTGGGGGAACTGATTTTAAGCGGTGCAATAACTAAGAATAATACATATTTTGATATGGAGGATTCACCTTCGTTTTGCTTTGATATGGAGGTTAATTTTTTTAGAACAAGCCACGACTGTGTTGGCTCGGGCGGTTATCAAATAACCCTTTCGGATGGTCAAAGAGTGGCCGTTTGTACCGATTTGGGGGTAGTAACCGAAACGGTCAGAAATAACCTTTTGGGTTGCAAGGCAGTTATTTTGGAGTCTAATCATGACGTTGGTATGCTGCAAAGCGGGTGTTATCCCTTTGAAACAAAACAGCGAATATTGGGGGAGAAGGGACATCTTTCAAACCAAACTGCCGCAAATGAACTGCAGGGCCTAATTAAAAGCGGAACAACCTCTGTGCTTCTTGCTCATCTTAGCCGCGACAATAACACTCCCGAGTTGGCACGTGTTTCGGCAGAGGCGGCATTGCTTTCTGTTGGTGCTAAGAATAACGAGGATTATATTTTGTCTATTGCTCCTGCAGAGGGCGCAAAAATGTTATGGATGTAAAGGAAAACTAATATGCAAAAGGTAACCATAATTTCGGTTGGACGGTTAAAGGAAAAGTTTTTTGAGGCGGCACAGGATGAATACGTAAAGCGTTTAAAGGGCTATTGCAACCTTAATATTGTCGAAATCCCTGCCGAAACCCTGCCGCAAAACCCGTCCGATGGTGTTGTAAATGCGGTGCTAAAGGCAGAGGCCGAAAAGATAATTTCAAAAATCCCTAAAAATAGTGAGGTTATACCTCTTTGTATTGAGGGAAAAACCCGTTCCAGTGAGGAACTGGCAGGTATTATTTCAAAAAATGCCGACCTCGGAAGCGGGAGCATTTGTTTCATAATTGGGGGCTCTTACGGCCTTGATGATAGCGTTAAGGCGCTTGGTACCTTTCGACTTTCAATGTCCCCGATGACATTTCCGCACCGTCTTGCAAGAATAATGCTTTTGGAACAAATATATCGCTCCTATAAAATACTTAGCGGCGGCGAATATCATAAATAAACTGTAAACTTTGTTTACCATTACTTGAATGGAGCAAAAAAGTGTGGTATTATATTAAAAAAGCGGGATTTTGCCGCTTTAATTACATCTTTTTAATTTTAAAAGGAGATTTGAAATGGAAAGCTACTGCGAATATCTAACAAAAAAACGTCTGGAAGCTAAAAACTATCTTTTAATAGTTCTTGTTTGGCTAGCGGCCTTTGCTCTTGTGTATGGCGTTATTTGGCTTTCGGCACTTATCTTATTTGTTAAAACCTTTGCAGTTATTATTATTGCGGGTATTTTATACGGTGCATTCCGCCTTGTTCAGCTTATGGATATTGAGTATGAAATGATTGCCGTAAACCGTGATTTGGATATTGATAAGATTATTGCAAAGCGTAGCAGAAAAAGAATGATCACTGTTCATCTTGATAAAATCGAGGAGTACGGTAAATATTCTGAAAACGTTGCCGCAAGGTTGGCAAATCGTAGCTTTGAGTTTAAAATCAACTGTGCAAACCAAGGTGATGACGCAGCATACATGGTTTACCGCCATCCTAAAAAGGGTCTTTGCTTTGTGGTAATTCCCGTAAACGAAAAACTTGAAAAGGAAATTTTAAAGTCTGTTCCTAAAATGGTTATCAGCAAGTAATTTTTGTTATACTACTTTTAAAATCTGCATATATTTTTACTATCAGTTTTATGGAAAAATGGTGGTATTTTGAAAAGAATATGTGCGCTCTTAAGTATAATTTTAATCATGTCGGGCTGTACCAAAACCGACAAAATGCCTGTAGCCAAAGCGGGGTATAGCTGTAGCGCAAGGTTTAGCTTCGAAAATGAGCAGACTGTTTTTGCCACAGTTTACGCTTTAGGTGGCGGGGTTTTAAAAATAAGTGTTACCGAGCCGGAAAACTTAAAGGATTTTTCTTTTGAATTTTCGGGGGAGGAAGGGAAAATATGCTATAAGGATTTACCGCCGCAACCAATAAGTATGGAAAGTGGCGGTAATTTTGTGTATATAAACGGAGCATTTTTAAAGCTTACAACCGCATCCCCTGCGGCGGAGCAAAAAGGACAGGAATGGGTTTATACCGATAGCTATAAATCCTTGGAATTTATCTTTATGCTAAACAGCGAAGGCCTGCCGAAAAGTTTAGTATATAAGGGACAAAATATAGAAGCGGAGTTTTGGAATTGGAATTATCAAAAAAACTGAAAACCGAAGAAATTGAATATTTTGTCGTAAAAAGCAAAAGAAAAACGGTAGCGATTGAGGTAAATAAAAATGGTGAAGTAATTTTAAGACTGCCACTTTTATTTCCTAAAAATGAAATACCAAAAATAGTTTTGGGTAAAAAACAGTGGATTTTAAAGGCAGTTGAAAGACAAAAATCAAGGCCTTTTAGAAAAGAGTATATTGGCAAGGAAAGAGAAGAGGTAAGAAAAAAGGCAAGAGAGGTTATAGGAGCAATGGTAGAACGGTATAGCACCGTTATGGGGCTTATACCAAGCGCCGTTAAAATAAACTTTGCAAAAACAAGGTTTGGTAGTTGTAGCGCTAAAAACTCCCTGAATTTTTCGGTCTATATTTTGGATTATCCCAAAGCGGTGCAGGAGTATGTGGTGGTACATGAACTTGCTCATCTAAAGTACAAAAATCATGGTGAAAAGTTCTATATGCTGATCGAAAAATATCTTCCCGATTATAGAAATCGCATAAAGATGCTAAAAAGTTAAAAAAATCCAAAAAAGACCTTGAAAAGGGTCTTTTTTTGTGATATACTATGTAAGCTGTGCATAATGTGCCCAGTAAATAATACACATGCCTTACTGATTGACGGGCAGGTGCCAAAAAGCTTTGGTAATCCGCCAAATATGAGGTGGGCAGAGGTTAAAACCTAGGAGGAAAAACAAATGTCAGTAGTATCCATGAAACAGCTTTTAGAGGCTGGTGTACACTTTGGTCACCAAACTCGCCGCTGGAACCCCAAAATGGCCGAGTATATTTTTACCGAGCGTAACGGTATCTATATTATCGACCTTCAGAAAACCGCAAAGAAAATTAACGAGGCCTACAACTTTGTTCGCGACATCGCAGCAGACGGTAAGGACGTTCTCTTTGTTGGTACCAAAAAACAAGCTCAGGACGCTGTAAAGGAAGAAGCTATCAACTGCTCTATGCCTTATGTTAACGCACGTTGGCTTGGCGGTATGCTTACCAATTTCCGTACCATTCGTCGTAGAATTGAGCGCTTAAATCAGCTTCGCAAGATGGAAGAGGACGGCACATTCGATCTTCTCCCCAAAAAGGAAGTTGCTAAACTTAAGCTTGAGATTGAAAAGCTTGAAAAATTCCTTGGCGGTATTCAAGATATGAAGGGCATCCCCGGTGCACTCTTTATCGTTGACCCCAGAAAAGAAAGAATTGCAGTTTCCGAAGCAAAGAAGCTTGGTATTCCGATTGTTGCTATCGTTGATACCAACTGTGATCCTGACGAAATTGATGCAGTTATCCCCGGTAATGATGACGCTATCCGTGCAGTAAATCTTATTGCAAGTGTTATTTCTGCTGCTGTTATCGAAGGCAGACAGGGTGAGCAGGTTGCAACTGCAGAAGAAGCTACCGAAGAAGTAGAAGAAACTGTAGAAGCTGAATAATTTAGCTT
>JAZQSV010000028.1:0-12733 GCA_045630265.1 Acutalibacteraceae bacterium | reverse complement strand
TTATAAAAGCTTCTCTTAAAATAAAATCCACCTCTGCTTTAAAAGCAGGGGTGGATTATTGTTTTTAATTTGGTGTTATTCCCTATTTGCCTTTTCCCTATCTTCATTTGCTTTAAAGGTGGTAAAATAAGCAGAAATGTCATCATCAGCAAGGGGACTTTTAATCTGATTATATTTTCTTGACCTGGTACAAGATACAATAAGTAAAATTGTAAGTGTTATAACGGCGGCAAGTAAAACTAAAGTCGCCAAAGCAAGGGCCTTTTCAAAAATAGAAAGGGATAAAAGTCTTTGCACTATTGAAAGTTGTTTTTGGGGCGCTGTTACACCGAAATTAGGAGCACGCTGGATAGTTGTTTGCAGGGTGTCAAAACTATAGAAGCCGTACTGACCATTTGCGAAGCAATAAACAACGTAGAAATCCTTAAGGAGCTCGCTTTCCGAGCAGAAAACAGGTACTGCCGAACCGCCGAGTGTGGCACTCATTTCAAAATAACCGCTAGGCACCGCAAAGCCCTCAGGCAGTGCAGTGAAAATATACATTTCACTTCCCACCGTCATATAATCAAGCTTTTTAAATTCATCGCGGTAGTCTATATAGGTGTAATAATCTGCATACTTATCCTCATCCCTTACAATTTGGTAAAGGGTAAGTGTGGAATCTGTGCTTTTAAACACCTGCACCTCTACCCCGTTGTAGGCGGCGGTTTCCAAAGTGAAGCCCGAGGGTATGCCAACCTGACTTAAATCGGGATTTATGTGGTGCATTTTGCCGCCTATAACCGTAGCAAGCGGGTTTAAAGCAACCGTTTCTTCTACAGTTGCACGCTTAACCTTTACGTTATAGGTTTTCTTTGCGCCGTTTTCAGCAGTTACTGTAACCGCAATGGTATTTTCTCCAATCTCTAATGCTACCTCACCGGCGCCCGAAACGGTGGCTTTTTTATGATTTGCAGTGGCCGCAACAGTTACGTTTGCAACCGAATTTTCCACAGTAGCCGAATACTCGGTGACGTTTTTAGAAAACTCAGGTGAAAGTGTTGCCCCGCTAATAGACAGCGCCGAAAGTGTAGCGTCTGAAGATTTTGTGGTGCTACCCGAAGATGGCTTACTGGTTGTGGTATTCGTGGTGGGCTTGGAGGAGGTTTGTGTGGTTGGATTTTTAACCACTAAATTAGCCGAAGAACCGGTGGCAGAAACCATAGCAAGAGAGGCACCTACATATTTAACACTAAAGGCAATATTGGAGGTACCCTCTTTAATTGCGGTAAACTGTAGCTTATAGCTCACTGATGTTTCACCGGTAGGCGACTCAATAAGTTTTAAAGTAGAACCGCTTGCAGAACTGGCACCCGAAACGTATTTAAGCACTGAAGAATCGTATGTAACAGTACCGTCGATAGAGTATATGGGCTCGCCCGCATTTAATTTAACAGTAACAGTAACAGCATCGCCAACCTTTGGGTTCGAAACACTAAAGGCAATGGTTGTGTTTGCTGCTGCAAAAGTATTAATAGAAAAAAGAGAGGCGCAAAGCATTACCATAAGTACAAGGCAAAGTGAAATTTTAAATAGTTTTTTCATTGCTTTTCTCCCAACTTTAATTTAAATTTAAAAGTCCCAAAATGTGCATTCTAACGGCAGCAAGGTCTATAATGTCAACCGTGCCATCACCATTTGCATCACCGCCTAGAAGTCCATCCCCGCTGAGTGTTCTAAGACCAAGAAGATGCATTCTAACGGCCGCTAAATCAATGATATCTACCATATCGTCACCATTTGCATCGCCCTTAGTGATTTTCTTTTGGTCGGTAGTGATATAAAGCTTACAGGGTGCCGAAGCAGTAACCGTAATTTTATATGAATTAAGATAACCTGACTGGGATTTAACGTTAAGTATTACAGTGTTAACCCCCGCCGAAAGTTCAAAAGACGCAGGACCTGCATAGGAAGCAGTATCGGGATATTTAACGTTTAGGGTTGTATCCCCCGAAACCGCCATGGTGTAATTTGTGTTATACATTGAAAATGCGGGAGAAAGGGCACCACCCTGAACAGAAGTGAAATAATAGTTATTTAAATTTGAATTTTCCGGCGGCTGAGCCGGAGGAGTTTCATACATATTTTTGTAAACGGGAATTCTAAAGGTAAGGTATGCATCGTACTTACTTATGTACTGTGTACGAAGTCTGGAAGCAGAAGACTTAGCATCATAAATGCTTTGCGCATATTGATGGGTATATGGATTAGAATCTAAAATATCAAAATCCTTATAGTAATAGGTATCCTGCCCTGCGTTTATATAGCCCGAGGCATACCTTTTTGCGCCGCCGATAATGGAAAGTGAGCGGCTTGTCCATCCCTGACTTTTTGCAAAGGCAATACCGTTACCAATTACGTCACTACCCGAAGCACCATAATTAAAGAAATTGTAATAACCGCTTTTGCCCGAAATAAGGTCGCTGCTGCCGTTTACGCCCTGCTCCAAAATAAGGGTGGAGGTTAGTACGTACGGGTTAACGCCCGACTGCTTGGCCGCCTCCATAATAACCTTTATGTAGGAGCCACCGTAAGCCGTATCATTAGGGTCGTCATAAGGTTTTGCAAGGTAGGTGTTTTTAGCCATTTCGGCAACACCTGCTTCAATTTTCTCATACTCGCCCTCGGGCAAGGAGTCAAAGACAAAATTTTGCCTTGCAAACATAAAAATATCGGTAACCGTAAGAAAATTCCTAGGGTCCATATAGTAGGCGATAACCTCTCTTGAAGCATCGGTCCAGTTACCGCTATAGGTATACCACGTTCCCGTTGACCAGTTATAGTTACTGCCAAGCGCTTTCCAAGAGTTACCATCATTCATACTTACAAGCTTTCTGTGCTCAAGGGTTTGGTTATAAAGCGCTGTATTAAAATCAATATCAACGTAATCAGCTATAAAGCTCCAATTAGGGTAGGAATTATGTAGTGCGATAAGCCCTGCCCTATAGCTTTCGGGGAAGGAAGCGAGTTGGGCCGCAAAATCACCCACCGGTTGCACACTATAAACACTCGTAGTATCGGCCTCCGCCCTTGTACTAAAGCCAAAAGGCCTGCCATCACCACATATTAAAAGGGAAAGACTAAGCAAAAAAACGCAAAAAATATTACATACTTTTTTAAGCTTTTTTGACATCTTATCTCCCCTTTCGATAAAAATTTATATTATACAACAATATTATATAAATTTTTTGCCTTTATGTCAACAGAAAGCGATATAAACACGCTGGTAATTTTTTCACCCAAAGTAGGACAAGTGCATAAAATAGAGTGTGGCATATAATATTATGCCTCTATCCTAAAGCTGTCAATAATTAGGCAGTTTAATTTAAGGAGGAACAGTTTTGGAAGATAATTTTACAACCTTTGGTTTCGACAATATGAATGTCGGAATTGAACGGTATATTAACGATATGCGCAAAACTGCAAAGGCCGCCCAAATGGTAAGAAACGATTTTGGCAGAACACCCCTTGACAGTTTGCCGCTTACTATGGCATACGTTCCTATGCAGTCGCTTGGTGATAAATATACCGAAGAAGTAGCCCTTAAAAACGGAACTCTATTTCCTGAGCTTGATAAGCCGTTTTTGGGCAGAAGGATTTAAAGGGTGAATAGAATGAGTGAAAGAGAAAAACTAATGCGAAAGCTTTCGGGAGCAATGTTTTCGGCCCTTGAAATGCAACTTTTTTTAGACACCCATAAAAATAACAAGGAGGCCCTTAAAAGCTTTAGAGAGTATTCGGCCGAGGCGGCCAAACTAAAGGCAGAATATGAAGCTAAATTTGGTCCCCTTACCCCCGCGGACACCTACGGAGATACAAGCTACCGATGGGTTAATGCACCCTGGCCGTGGGAAACCGAAAAGGAGGGAAATAAATAATGTGGCTATATCAGAAAAAACTTCAGTATCCCATTAATATTAAAAATCCAAACGCAAAGCTAGCCAAGGCCATAATCACACAGTACGGTGGTCCCGACGGCGAGCTTGGTGCCAGTCTTAGATATTTAAGTCAGCGCTTTGCTATGCCCTACCCCGAGCTCAAAGGTCTACTGACCGACATCGGCACCGAGGAGTTAAATCACCTTGAAATGATTGGCTCTATAGTTTATCAGTTAACAAGAAACCTTACAATCGACGAGATTAAAAAGGATGGCTTTGATGCCTACTTTGTTGATCATACTACGGGAATTTATCCCTCCTCCGCGGCAGGTGTGCCCTTTACCGCGGCTTATATTCAGTCAAAGGGCGACACAATAACCGACCTGCACGAGGACCTTGCCGCCGAACAGAAAGCAAGAACAACCTACGACAATATTTTGCGTCTTTGCGACGACCCAGACGTAAGAGACGTTATTAAATTCCTAAGACAACGAGAGGTTGTGCACTATCAGCGCTTTGGTGAAGGCCTGCGCCTAGCACAAGATAAACTCAACGAGAAAAACTTCTACGCATTTAACCCCGCATTTGACAAATAAAGAATAAAAAAGCAGATGGAAAACCATCTGCTTTTTGCTTGACATAGTAGGTATTTTTACTGTATAATATTTTTCGATTTTAGATGTTTTTACCTGTTCATTATTAGATTATTCAGTTATACCGTAAGTGTGGTGAAATGCTTGGAAAACGGCAATTTAAAAGTTAGAAAAAGTTCATACAAATGGGTTGTGGCGGCAATATGCTTTCTTGTTTTATTTATAGGCCTTGGTTTTTGTTCAACAGCGAAGACCATTTATATAGAACCCATAACAAAAGCTTTCGGCTTCCCCCGCAGCGCCTTTACAGTAAACGACAGTTTTAGGTACATAACGGTAACTATTGTTACCCTTTTCTTTGATATACTGGTACGAAAGCTTGGTACAAAAAAGCTTTTGCTTATAGGTATTGCTTGTTACATTATTTCCTCTTTAATATACGCTTTTGCCGGTTCTTTACCTCTTTTTTACCTCGCAGGCATTTTCCTTGGTCTTGGCGTTAGTTGGACCTCTACCACTATGATAAGTGTTATTATAAACAAGTGGTTTACCAAAAATAAGGGCACTGTTTTGGGGGTTATTTTTGCATCAAACGCTTTGGGCTCAGCCGTAGCTATATATCTTACAACACCCATTATTTATAACGGCGGTGCTTTTGGTTATAAAAATGCCTACCTTTTAACCACCTTGTTACTTGTACTTTTACTAATTATTACCGCCATTTTTTACAAAGAAAAGACCCTTTCTAAAATAGAAGATTTAGATAGAAAAGATATTAAAAATACTCAAAACGTTTTTAAGGGCTTTGAATATAAACAACTTATTAAAATGCCCTCTTTTTACGCTATCGTTATTTCGGTTTTCTTTATAACAATGTCGCAAATAGGCGTAGTTACAACACCGCATTTTATTGACATTGGCTTTGCCCCCTCCTTTGCCGCTACCGTTACGGCAGTTTCAAACATAACTCTGGCTTTATTTAAGATTTTAGTGGGCTTTTTTTATGATAAGTTCGGAATCAAAATTACCGTTAACTTCTGCCTTATAAGCTCGCTTTTTGCAAAGCTTTTACTGTTTATTATAACGCCAACCGCCGGAGGAAAAGTGCTGGCTATTTTGTTTGGAATTTTAAATTCGCTTGGTGTTACTATGGAAACTGTAATGCTACCCATAATAGCCCTTGCCCTTTTTGGAGAAATAAGTTTCAATAAAACCATAGCTCTTCTAACATCAATTTGTGCGGCGGGCTTTATTCTTGCCTCCCCCATTTTGAATATTCCTTTTGATGTTACAAATAGCTACAAGCTTTCATTTATATTTGTTTGTATAATAGCGACTATCGTTTTAATAGCTATGAATTTTGCAATGGCCGACCTTATTAAAAAAAGAGATAAATAAAAGATATAAAACTAAATAATAAAACAAAAGCACCGAATAGTTAGTTCGGTGCTTTTTATATACCTTTTTAGTTAAAACGGATATGCATCCTCATCACAAATAAGTGTTACATCGGGATGGAACTGGAGAATTGATGCAGGAACCTGCGGGTCAACGGGACCCCAGAAGGTCTTTTTAAGGATTTCTTTTTTATCGGCGCCCGTTACTACCATAACGATTTTCTTAGCTGCCATAATTGTGCCGATACCCATTGTAAATGCGGCTCTCGGAACTTCATCGGCAGAAGAGAAGAAACGCTTATTAGCGTCAATAGTCATTTCGGTAAGCTTTACTTCATGGGTCATAGCGGGGAAATAGGTATCGGGCTCGTTAAAGCCAATGTGTCCGTCGTGACCGATGCCAAGAAGCTGTAAATCAACACCGCCCCACTCCTCAATTTTTTCCTCATATGCCTTACACATAGCATCTACGTCCTCTGCAAGACCTAGGGGAACTATTGTATTTTCGGGCTTAATGGAAATATGGCTTAGCAAATTATCCTGCATAAATTTACGGTAGCTTTGCTCATGTGTGGGGGCAAGACCCTTATATTCATCAAGGTTTGCAGAACGCACTTTACTAAAATCAATTCTGCCCGCCTTTTCCCTTGCAATAAGCTCTTTATAAAGCGGAAGGGGTGTAGAACCGGTAGCAAGACCTATTACACAAGCGGGTTTTGCCATAATCTCCGCCTCGAACAAATCAGCGGCAAGAGAGCCAACTTCTTCCTTAGTTTTTGCAACATAAATTTTTGGATGTAACACTTTGATTTCTCCTTTAACATGAACTAATCTAAAATGAGCGTTTCGCCGATATCTAGTACAATAACATTTGGCTCATTTTTAATAAATCCCTCTACCGTTTGCCAAATAGCAACTCCTTCATTCTCCCTTTTGGGCATATGAAGAAGCACTATGTGTTTAGCCCCTACATTTTTAGTAAGCCGAACTGCCGACTCAGTACTAAAATAGCTAAAGGGCACAAACAATATATCGGGCCTTTGAAAGTCATTCATACTTTTAAGAATAACAGGAGAAGCGTCCCCCATAAACCATGCGGTTTTGCTACCCGTTATTATAAAACTAAAATGACTAATTTCAAACCTACCTATATGGCGGCTTGGCACCGACGAAACGGTAACCCCGCCAAAACTTTTAACCCTATCCCCTCTCGGCCAAACGGCTTTTTGTCCCGTTTCTTCTTCAAAAAAGGAGCAAAACCCCTTATCAAAATGGTCGGTATGGGTGTGGGTGAAAGCAACTATATTGGGAAGATTATTATAAAGTTCCTCCGCTATAGCATCGGGCGTTTTAATGTATGGTTTTATTTCTCCGCAAATGCCGTCAAGCAGTATAGACACAGCGTCTAGCCCTAAAAGCACGCCGGCATTTGCGGTCCTTTTAATTTCCACTTAAATTATACACCCTGCTTTGCGCGTCTGTAGCTTTCTGCCTCGGTGCAACCGTTTTCTACAGTATGACCCGGAAGGGGTACAAGCTTTTCGTGAATAGCATCCAAAATCCAGCCTGCCTGCGGGAAGAAGAACTCATCAAACTCAAAGGGAGGTGTAATCCAGTTGCGTGCGCCAACGACAACCGGCGGTGCATCTAAATCATCGAAGCAAAGCTCGGTAATATTCTTAGCAACATCGTTAAGGAATGAACCGCGAGCGCAAGCGTCAGATACAAGCACAACCCTGCCTGTCTTCTTAACCGACTCGGCAATCTTAGTATAATCAAGGGGTACTAAGGAGTGAATGTTAATAACGTCTGCCTCCATACCGTATTTCTCACTAAGTGTCTTTGCGGCATCCATAGCTCTATAAAGCGCAGCGCCAATGGTAAGAATGGTTACGTCCTTACCGTCACGAACCTTGTTAACGTCGCCAAACTCAATTTCATAACGCTCAGCAGGTACGCCACCCTCGTGGAACTGCTCACCAATATCGTAAATTCTCTGGCTTTCAAAGAATACAACGGGGTCGGTACCCTTAAGGGCAGTTTCCATAAGACCCTTTGCTTCCCAAGGTGTTGCAGGGAAGCAAACCTTAAGACCGGGAATATGTGCACAAAGAGCAGTCCAGTCCTGAGAGTGCTGTGCGCCGTATTTAGAACCAACCGACACGCGAAGTACAACAGGCATCTTTAAAATACCTGCAGACATTGCCTGCCATTTGGACATTTGGTTGAATATTTCGTCGCCTGCGCAACCGATAAAGTCGGCATACATAAGCTCAATTAAAGCGCGGCCGCCCGACAAAGCGTAACCAACTGCAGAGCCAACAATAGCCGCCTCAGCAATAGGTGCATCAAACAAACGGCAGTGCGGGAAAGCATCCATCATACCACGGTATATTGCGAATGCGCCACCCCAATAGCGAACGTCCTCACCGTAGGTGATAAGGGTGGGATCTTCATAGAAACGGTCAAAAATAACCTCGGAAATAGCATCTCTTAAGTTAAAGAGCTTCATCTTGGAAACAGGCTTGCCATCAACAATTGGTGAGCGCTCTTTCTCTTTAAGCTTTTTATATGCAGGAACCTCTTCCTTAGGCATATTAACCTCGGGCTCACGGTCATCAAACTTTTCAACCTTTTGGTTGGAGAACATAAGGCGCTCTACAACTGCGGGGTCGGCCTTAAAGTCAACGTAGGGGCTAATGGTTGTATCAGAAGCCGCCTTGCAAATCATAGTCATACGCTCGGCAGTCTTTGCAAGGATTTCCTCCATCTTATCGTCGGTGGTAACACCTGCATCAACAAGCGATTTGCGATATGTGACAATGGGGTCCATTTCCTTCCAAGCTTCCATCTCTTCCTTAGAGCGGTATGCGTTCTGGTCGGAGGTAGAGTGACCGGAGAAGCGATATGTAATAGTATCCAGAAGTACCGGACCTTCACCCTTGCGAAGAATTTCAAGCTTACGCTCCATAGCGTCAATAACGGCAAGAGGATTAAAGCCGTCAATTCTTTCGGCGTGGAACTGAGTAGGACTTACACCAGAGCCGATACGTGCAAGCATATCGTAACCCATTGTTTCTCCCCTGGTCTGGCCACCCATACCGTAGGAGTTATTAAATACGTTATAAAGAATGGGCATACCGCCGTTATGACTCTCCCAAAGGGTACGATACTGGTCCATTGCCGCGAAGTTCATTGCCTCCCAAACGGGACCGCGTGCCATAGAACCGTCACCCGAGTTGCAAACAACAATACCCTGCTTATCGTTAACCTTTTTAAAGAGTGCAGCACCCGTGGCAATAGCGGCAGAGCCACCAACGATAGCATTGTTGGGATAAATACCAAAGGGTAAGAAGAAAGCGTGCATTGAGCCGCCCATACCCTTATGGAAGCCGGTATCACGAGCAAAGATTTCAGAAAGTGTTCCGTAAAGGATAAAGCGTGTTGCAAGCTCTTTTACGTCGTCCACAGGGCCTAGCTTTTCTGTAGCGCGAAGAGCCGAACCACCAAGGAAGTTTTCCATAATGGTCATAAGGTCCTGCTCGCTCATTTTATTGATGCAGGAAAGTGCCTTTGCCAAAATTTCGGAGTGGCTTCTGTGAGAGCCAAAGGTAAAGTCGTTCTGGTCCAAAAGATATGCCTGACCTACGCAAGCGGCCTCCTGACCAATGGACAGGTGGGCAGGGCCGGGATATGTAGTTTCAATTCCGTTATACATACCCTGTGTTTTAATAAGATTGAGCATAGACTCAAACTCACGAAGTACAGTAATATCGTGGTAAATACCAACCAGCGCGTCATCGCCATACTTCTTGCGCTCATCCTTAATAGATTTATTATACACGTTAACAGGGATTTCGTCAAATGTTATTTTCCCCGCTTTTCTGGTTTCAATAGGGTCAACATACAAACTTTTAGGCATTTTATTTTCCTCCTACGTTAAATCTCTAAAATCTCTTAAATGTGGAATATTGCTTCACGGATTATTTCCGCAACGGTTGGGTGCGGGAATACAAGCTTTTGAAGTCTTGTAGGTGTAAGCTCGGTATCAACCATCATTGTGGCGGTCATAATTATTTCCGAAGCGTATGAGCCAACCATATGGCAACCTACCAAGCGGTTTCTGTCAGTATCAACAACTATCTTGATAAAGCCCTTTCCACCGTTTGTTTCGGCAAGGTAACGGCCTGCATAAGACATAGGAAGCTTTATTTCCTTTACCTTCATGCCCTTTTCCTCGGCCGCCTCTTTACTAAGGCCCACACTCGCAACCTCAGGGTCGGTGTAGATAACCGAAGGAATTACGTCATAACGCATCTCATCCTTCTTGCCAAGCATGTGATTAACAGCAACCTCTGCCTCTCTATAGGCGGTATGTGCAAGCATAAGCTTACCGTTACAGTCGCCTATTGCATAAACGCCCGAAACATTGGTGCAAAGGAAGCGGTCGGTTTTAATTGCCGCCCTATCCATTTCAATTTGAAGTGTTTCGAGACCAATATCGGCGGTGGAGGGGCGTCTTCCCGCTGAAAGCAAAACCTTGTCGCAAGCAAGCTCCTTTTTCTCGCCGTTTTCTTCATAAATAACGCTTTTTTCCTTAACCTCTAAAACCTTGCAGGAAAGCTTAAACTCCATACCGCGTTTTGTAAAGGCATCGGTAAGCACCTTACAAATTTCAGGGTCAGTAGCACCTGCAATTTTAGGCATCATTTCAATAACTGTTACCTTAGTACCAACGCTTGCAAAGTAATAGGCCATCTCTAAACCGATTACACCGCCGCCAATAACAACAATGCTCTCAGGCAAGGTTTTTTCATCTAAAACCTCACGGTTGGTAACCACAAATCCGCTAGCTAATCCCTCTTTAAGGCCGGGTACCGGAGGAACAACCGTTTCAGAGCCGGTAGCAATTACAAGCTTTCTACCCTCGTATTTCTCTCCTGCCGCCTCAACTACAAAGCCGTTTGCGGATTTGCCAACTATTTTTGCGGTTTCGCTAATCACGGTAACCTTGTTTGCTTTCATTGTAGCGCCAACGCCCGCAACTAAGGTTTTAACAACCGAATCTTTACGTTCAATTACCTTGGCGTGATCGTATTTAACATTCTCGGCCGTAACACCAAATGCCTCGCTCTCCTTAGCGTGGCGATACATTTTAGAAGAATTAAGGAGTGTTTTTGTTGGGATACATCCCTCGTTTAAACAGGTGCCGCCGAGTGCCTTTTTTTCAAAAACAGCGGCCTTCATTCCGTTCCCAGCTGCACGCTCGGCGCAAAGATAACCGCCGGGGCCACCGCCCAAAACAAGTAGGTCAAAAAGTTCCATTTTTATATCCTCCTATTTAACTAACAAAGCGGTGAAATTTTCTAAAGTTTCACCAAGCTCTTTAAGGAAACGGGATGCAGGACTACCGTCAATAGCACGGTGGTCGTAGGTAAGGCTAAGTCCCATAGCGGGATAAATTTCAATACCTGCGTCGCCCTTTCTTACTCGGTCAACCGCCTTACAAACACCCAAAATACCTGTTTGGGGAGGATTGATAACAGGTGTAAAGGTTTCAATACCAAGACTTCCCAAATTAGAAACTGTAAAGGAGCCGCCTTGCAATTTATCTGGGCTTATATTACCCTCACGGCACTCGGCCGCAAGCGCTTTAACCTCTTTGGAAATTTCTAAAAGACTCTTTTCATCGGCGTGGAAGATGGTAGGAACCATAAGTCCTCTTGGGGTATCAACCGCAACGCCCAGATTTACGTGACTAAAAAGACGAATACTGCTGTCATCAAGCATATGTGCATTAAGGTCGGGGAATTTAAGTAGTGTACGGGATACTGCAAAAAGCACAATGTCGCCCAAAGTTACACCAGCATACTCGCCACCCATATTTTTAAGTTGTTTTCTGAGCGAAAGAATAACACTTGCATCAAAGGTGCTATTGTGGGTAAGCTGAGCCATGGTAGAAAGTGAAGCGTGCATGGTTTTGCTGATTGCTTTACGAATACCGCTAAACTTAACGTCCTTATATTCTTCCGCAGAAACTGTGCTTACTGTGGTTGTAGCAGTAGCGACAGCAGGATTTTCCATTAAGGTTCTAACGTCCCTCTCAATAATTCTGCCGTTAGGACCTGTGGGAGTTGCAAGTGCCGCATCAACCCCTGCTCTCTCGGCAAGTTTTTTAGCCCTTGGGGAAATGGCGGATTTTTCGCCTGCTACTGCGGTAGTTTCTACTGTGGCAGTAACCTCTGCCTTAACCACTTCTGCGGGAGCAGCTGCTTTTACCTCTTCGGTAGCGGGAGCGGTATTGTCAGCCGCGCCTTCGGGGCGAAGAGCGGAACAGTCATCCCCTACGTTTCCTATGGCGCATACATTTACAAGGCAAGGAACCTCGTCGCCATCGCCGTAAAAAATCTCAAGCAAGGTTCCCTCCTCGGTAGATTCACATTCAAAACTTGCTTTGTCGGTTTCATATGTAAAGAGGATATCTCCCACCTTTACCTCGTCGCCAACCTTTTTCTCCCAATTGCCGATAATACAGCTTTCAACCGTAATTCCGGCCTTTGGCATAATTACTGCGTTTGCCAAAATGAACCCTCCTTAAAAATTTGCGGGCGGTTTAATACCTCCACCCATAAAATTTCATAATACTAAAATAAACAAACTGCGCACGATTATTATAAACTTTCTATATGGTTACCAAAATATTACTATTTGGTTACCATAATGTTTGTTTAACGTTATATTTCACCTATTTATAGTGCACAATTCTATTGTACTACTTTTTCGAATATTGTCAATTAGTTTTATATTAAAATTAGTATTTTTTCTA
>JAZQSV010000027.1:0-44450 GCA_045630265.1 Acutalibacteraceae bacterium | reverse complement strand
CCGTCGTCGCTCAGTTGCATTTGATATTAAAAGACTTATTGAAATTGGCAGCTATCGTGGTCTTCGCCACAGAAAGGGCCTTCCTGTTCGCGGTCTGCGTTCCAAAACAAACGCACGTACCCGTAAAGGTCCCAAGAAGACAATAGCTAACAAGAAGAAGTAAGCGGGAGGAGAAAATATGGCTACTAAGGGTAATAAAACAGTTGCAACCCGCAGACGCCGCGAGAAGAAAAATATTGAACGCGGTGCTGCCCATATCCAGTCAACCTTCAATAACACGATTGTAACCATTACCGATGTACAGGGTAATGCTTTATCGTGGGCTTCCGCAGGTGAGCTTGGATTCAGAGGTTCCAGAAAATCCACTCCTTTTGCTGCTCAAAGCGCTGCAGAAACAGCTGCAAAGGCTGCTATGGAGCATGGACTTAAAACAGTAGAAGTATACGTTAAGGGCCCCGGCGCAGGTCGTGAAGCTGCAATTCGTGCGCTTCAGGCTGCAGGTCTTGAGGTTAGTATGATTAAAGACGTAACCCCAATTCCTCACAACGGCTGTCGTCCGCCCAAAAGAAGACGTGTATAACTACTATCGGAGGTGTTTTAGATGGCTAGATATACTGGTGCAGTTTGCAGACTTTGCCGCCGCGAGGGAAAGAAACTTTTCCTAAAGGGCGAACGCTGCTATTCAGAAAAATGCTCTGTTGGTGTTAGAGCATACGCTCCCGGCCAACATGGTCAGGGTCGTAAAAAGACATCAGAATACGGTCTTCAGCTCCGCGCTAAGCAGACTGCAAGACGTTTCTATGGTGTTCAGGAAGGACAATTCCGTCACTATTTTGAGGTTGCTGAGCGCAAAACAGGCGTTACAGGTGACAACCTACTTAAAATTCTTGAAAGCCGTTTAGATAACGTGGTATACCGCGTTGGTTTTGCTTCTTCAAGAGCAGAAGCAAGACAGCTTGTTGGCCATGGCCACTTTGAAGTTAACGGCAAGAGAGTTGATATTGCTTCTTACTTGCTCCGCGCAGGTGACGTTGTTACCGTATGCGAGAAGAGCAGAGGCCTTGATAAGATGAAGGCAGTTGTTGAGGCAAACGCAGCACATCCTGTTCCTTCTTGGATTGACGTTAATCGCGACGCTATGGAAGCAAAGGTTATTGCGCTTCCCAACCGTGATCAGATTGACGCTCCTGTTGAAGAACAGCTTATCGTTGAATTCTATTCAAGATAATAAAAATCCTTTGGCTGCTCTGCTGCCTACCGCACTTGGTGGCAGAGCCATAACAAATTTACTATGTGCGGAGAAATGGAGCTTTTAATGATAGAGATTGAAAAGCCCACACTAGAGGCTGTTGAAATTTCCAATGACGGTAATTACGGCAAGTTTACCTTTTCGCCCCTTGAGAGCGGATATGGTACCACACTTGGTAATGGCCTTCGCAGGGTGCTCTTATCTTCACTTCCCGGTGTTGCAGTAACTTCGGTTAAGATTGATGGAGTACTGCACGAGTTTTCAACCATTGATGGAGTGAAGGAAGACGTTACAGAAATTATTCTTAACATCAAAGGGCTTACAGCAAAGCTTCACAGCAATGGTCCTAAGACCGTTTACATTGAGGCCGAAGGTCCCTGTGTTGTAACCGGTGCTTCAATTAAAGCCGATTCTGAGGTAGAAATTCTAAACCCCGACCTTTACATCGCAACAATTTGCGAGGGTGGTAAGCTCTTTATGGAGATTACTCTTGATAAGGGCCGCGGTTATGTTCCTGCCGATGCAAACAAACCTGCACAGATGATTACCGGACTTATCCCGGTTGATAGTACCTATCATCCCGTAAGAAAGGTAAAGGTTGACGTTGAAAATACTCGTAAAGAGCAGGTAACCGATTATAACTGTCTTACTCTTGAGGTTTGGACAAACGGTGTTATAACTGCTAAAGAGGCAGTTTCGCTGTCTGCTAAGATTTTAACCGACCATCTGAAAATGTTTGTTGACCTTGCAGAGGAAAACAACGATATCGATATTATGATTGATAAGACAGATGACAGCAAAGAAAAGATTCTTGAAATGACTATTGAGGAGCTTGACCTTTCGGTAAGAAGCTTTAACTGCCTCAAGCGCGCAGGAATCAATACGGTTGAAGACCTTATCAGCAAATCAGAGGAAGAAATGATGAAGGTTCGTAACCTTGGTCGCAAATCTTTGGAAGAGGTTATTGCAAAGTTACATTCACTTGGCTTTACCCTCAGCCATAACGAAGAATAAATTGTTCATCATTAGTTAAGGAGTGAATATTAATGGCCGGTACCAGAAAGCTCGGTAGAACTTCCGAACAGAGAATGGCAATGCTCAGAGCAATGGTAACATTTTTGCTTGAAAACGGCAAAATTGAGACTACAGTTACTCGTGCACAGGAAGTTCGTGCCATGACCGAAAAATATATTACACTCGCAAAAGACAGCTCACTTCACAGCAAGCGTCAGGCGATGGCTTTTATCACAAAGAAGGAAGTTATAAACAAGCTTTATGACGAAATCGCTCCCAAGTACAGCGATAAAAACGGTGGTTACTGCCGTATTGTGAAAACAGGCGCACGCCGCGGTGACGCAGCTGAAATGGCTATCATCGAGTTAGTATAAAATTATTTATAATTTTAAAACACCTAAAGTTTCGGCTTTAGGTGTTTTTTTCTTTTCAGTGCCGAAAAGTAGGGGGAAGTAAGGACTTTTCATCCGGCACATTTTTGTTGACTAAAGAAGTAAAAAAGGGTATAATTAAGTTAGAGAAATATCGCTTTATTTTGATTTTTATTTGTTGGAGGAGATTTTAATGGATAATAGTAAAATACTTTCCTGCGTTGACCATACTCTACTTTCTCAAAGCGCAACTTGGGAAGAGATAAAGGCACTTTTGGACGACGGAATTAAATATTCCTGCGCTTCTTGTTGTATTCCTGCATCCTACGTAAATGAAGCTAAGGAGTACGTAGGGGATAAGCTTGCAATTTGTACCGTTATCGGCTTTCCTAACGGATATTCTACTACCGCCACCAAGTGCTTTGAAACTAAGGATGCAGTAGAAAACGGCGCCGACGAAATTGATATGGTTATAAATATTGGTTGGCTAAAGGACAAAAAGTATGATTTGCTCCTTGATGAAATTAAACAGATTAAAGCTGCTTGCGGTGGTAAAATATTAAAGGTTATTATTGAAACCTGCCTTTTAACCGATGAGGAAAAGGTTAAAATGTGTGAAATTGTATCTAAATCTGGCGCAGATTTTATTAAGACCTCTACCGGCTTCTCTACCGCCGGCGCCACTAGAGAGGATGTAGAAATTTTTGCTAAAAATGTAGAGCCGCACCTTAACATTAAAGCGGCGGGCGGTATTTCTTCACTTGAGGACGCAAAGGATTTTATGGATTTGGGCGCTACGCGGCTTGGCACCAGCCGAATTGTTAAGATAGTAAAAGCTTTAGAAAAAGGGGAAAATAAAAATGAACAAGACACCGCATATTAACGTTGCCAATGAAGAGCTTGGTTTTGGTAAAACTGTGCTAATGCCGGGCGATCCACTAAGGGCGAAATATATTGCAGAAAACTTTTTGGAAAATCCCGTTTTGGTAAACGGCGTTCGCGGGGTTAACGGTTATACCGGTTTTTATAAGGACGTTAAGGTTTCGGTAATGGCTAGCGGTATGGGTATGCCCTCTATTGGAATTTATTCTTATGAACTTTATAAATTTTTCGGTGTTCAAAACATTATAAGAATTGGCTCTGCAGGCGCCATCAATGAAAAGGTTAAAGTTAGAGATATTGTTGTTGGTATGGGCGCTTGCACTAATTCTAATTTCCCTGCGCAGTATAATATGAACGGCACCATCGCTCCCATTTGCGATTTCGACCTTTTAAACACCTTAAAGCAGGTTGCCGACAAAAAGGAAATTAAGAATATTCATATTGGTAATCTATATTCTTCGGATACCTTTTATGATGACAGCCACCCATCTGCCAATTGGGGTAAAGTTGGTTGCCTTGCGGTTGAGATGGAGGCGGCGGCACTTTACTGTACCGCTATGCGTCTTGGTATGCGGGCCCTTGCAATTTGCACAATTTCGGATATACTTTATCCGCCCTTCACAGCATTGGAGGCAAAGGAGCGTGAGCAGAGTTTTACTGAGATGATGGAGCTTGCTTTGGACTGCGCTGTAGAATACGAAAAAATGCCTATTATTGAGGCAAAAGAATAATCTTTAAAAAGGACTAATATGAAAAGAGTATTTTTAATTGTACTGGATAGCTTTGGTATTGGCGCTATGAAGGATAGTGCGGATTATGGAGACGTTGGGGTCAACACTTTGGGCTCCATATCCAAATCCAAAGAATTTAAGGCGCCAAACCTTAAAAAGCTGGGACTTTTCAATATCGACGGGGTAGAGTGCGGAGAAAAGGTAGATGCACCATTGGCAAGTATTTGCCGTTTGTCGGAGCTCTCAAAGGGTAAGGATACCACTATTGGCCATTGGGAAATTGCGGGTATTGTGTCCGACAAACCACTTCCCACCTACCCAAACGGCTTTCCTAAAGAGGTAATAGATGAATTTGAAAGGCGCACAGGCAAAAAGGCGCTTTGCAACAAGCCCTATTCCGGCACGCAGGTTATTGAGGACTACGGTGATGAACAGGTTAAAACGGGCAATCTTATTGTATACACCTCGGCCGATAGCGTTTTTCAGATTGCGGCGCACGAAGAGGTAGTACCTGTGGAGGAACTTTACCGCTACTGCAAAATTGCAAGAGAGGTTATGTGTGGTGAGCACGGAGTTGGCCGAATTATTGCACGACCCTTTGTTGGAGAAAGCGGCAAGTTTAAACGTACCTCCAACAGGCACGACTATTCCTTGGCGCCTCCCGAAAAAACAATGCTGGATAAAATTATGGATGCGGGGCTTTCTACCATTGCC
The DNA here is from genome assembly GCA_045630265.1 of Acutalibacteraceae bacterium. GTDB lineage: Bacteria > Bacillota > Clostridia > Oscillospirales > Acutalibacteraceae > UMGS1279. Next base: position 39,489 of record JAZQSV010000027.1, on the reverse strand, counting down.
GTTGGCAAGATTTACGATATTTTTGCAGGGCAGGGTATAAGCGAGCATATTTATACCACAGGTAATACCGACGGAATGAAAAAAACCTTAGAATACGCAAAGCGCGATTTTGAGGGGCTTTGCTTTACCAACTTGGTGGATTTTGATATGCTTTATGGTCATCGCAGAGACGTTGACGGTTATGCTAGGGCCATAAGCGAGTTTGACAAATGGCTTGATGATTTCTTACCTATTTTAAAAGAGGAAGATATGCTAATAATTACTGCCGACCACGGCTGTGACCCTGCATATACTGCCACTACCGACCATTCCCGCGAGTACGTTCCGTTACTTGTTTACGGCAAGTGCGTAACTCCTAAAAACCTTGGAACTAAGGAAGGTTTTAATAATATAAGCAAAATAGTTTGCGACCATCTTTTATAAATATATTGTTGGAGAGTTTAAAATGACTAACAAAGAACTTGTAAAACTAGCGTTTAGCGCCATGGAAAACTCATATTCTCCATATTCTAAATGTAAGGTTGGTGCGGCACTTTACACTAAAAACGGAAAGGTGTATTTGGGCTGTAACGTGGAAAATGCTTCATACGGTGCTACTAACTGCGCTGAAAGGACTGCCTTTTTTAAGGCCATTAGCGAGGGCGAAAGGGAATTTTCAAAAATTGCCATTGTCGGCGGTTTTGAGGGCAAGGTTACAGAATCCTTTAACCCTTGCGGCGTTTGTAGGCAGGTAATGGCCGAGTTTTGTGATGCGGATTTCGAGGTGTTGGTGGCCGACGGAGAGGACAACTTTAATTCCTTTAAATTGTCGGAGCTCCTGCCCTTTGGTTTTGCAAAAGAAAATTTATCTTACGGAGAGTAGACTTATGCAGTATCATATCGGACTTTCAAAGGAACACACCGCAAAATATGCTATAATCCCAGGGGATCCCGGCAGGGTACCAAAAATTGCGGCATTTTTGGATAATGCAAATCAGGTTGGCAACAACCGTGAATATAATTCGTATCTTGGAACCCTTGATGGTGAAAAGGTTTTGGTTGTATCTACAGGTATTGGCGGCCCTTCTGCCGCTATATGTGTAGAGGAACTTGCCAAAATCGGGGTAGATACCTTTATAAGGGTTGGCACTTGCGGTGGTATGCAACCCGAGGTTGCCCCCGGCGACGTAGTTATTGCTACGGGCGCAATTAGGCAGGACGGAACAAGCAGGGAGTATTTACCAATTGAATTCCCCGCCGTTGCCGATTTTAAGGTAACAAGCGCACTTTACACCGCTGCAAATAATTTGGGTTACCAAAACCATATTGGTGTTGTACAGGCAAAGGATAGCTTTTACGGACAACATAGTCCTGAAAGTATGCCCATAGCCCCCGAGCTACTTTATAAATGGGAGGCTTGGAAAAGAGGCGGTTGCTTGGCTTCTGAGATGGAGGGCGCGGCGCTATTTATTGTAAGCGCTGCAAGGCGCCTTCGTTCGGGAGCGGTTTTTCACTGCGTATGGAACCAGGAGGTTGCTAAGAGCGGTATGCCCAAGGACCGCAAGGAGGATACCTCTGCGGCAATTAAAACCGCTATAGAAGCAATTAGAATTTTAATTAAAGAAGATAAGGGTAATAAATAATATGTTTGAAAAGATACTTGCCTTAGTTAAAGAGTATAACAAAATAATTATCCATAGACATAGCCGCCCCGATGGGGATGCGCTTGGTAGTCAGGTGGGTATGAAGCATATAATTTTAGAAAACTTTCCCGAAAAGACCGTTTATATTGTGGGGGACAGTAATAACTATTTCTCTTTTATGGAGGATGCGGTTATGGACGAAATCCCCGACAGTGAATTTAGTGGTGTGTTATGTATTCTTTTAGATTCGGCTGCAGCCCATCTTATAAGTGACGACAGATACAGTTTGGCAGAAAAAACCGCCCGTATTGACCACCACATTTACTGCGAAACCTTTACCGATATAGAGGTTGTTGATACAAGCTTTGAAAGCTGCTGCGGTATGGTTACCGCATTTGCGCTTGAGAGCGGTCTTACATTAAATAAAACTGCGGCAAAGGCGCTTTATACCGGTATGGTAACCGATTCGGGGCGTTTTAGGTACGACAGTACTAATGCTCGCTCACTCCGTCTGGGAGCAGAGCTTTTGGAAACCGGTTTTGACGTGAATGAAATTTTCCGGCCCCTTTATGCGGATGATTTTGAAAATAAGCTTTTAAAGGCAAAATTCACCCTTAAAATTAAGTTTACCGAAAATAACGTTGCCTATATATACACAACGAAAGAGGAAATGGCTGAGCTGGGTGTTAGTGAGTTTTCTATTTCGCGCGGTATGGTTGCAACAATGGGCGATATTAAGGGAGTAGATATTTGGGTAAACTTTACCGAGGGTGAGAGCGGTGTTCTTTGTGAACTGCGTTCCAACCGCTATAATATAAATCCCGTTGCAGTAAAATTTGGCGGCGGCGGTCACCAAAAGGCAAGCGGTGCTACCGTGCCCGATAAGCAAACGGCTATGCAAATGCTTGCCGATTTAGATAATATGGTAGGAGGTCAGGTATGAACCTAACCGTAAAAAAGCAGATACTTGATAAAATTAAGGAATATGAAACGGTAATGATTTTTCGCCACGTTCGTAACGATGGCGACTGTGTTGGCGCTACCAAGGGCTTTAAGAGAATTTTACAGCTTACCTACCCCGAGAAAAGCATCTACCTTATTGATAGCGACCACGCAGAATACCTTGAATTTTTAGGCGAAGAGGACGAGGAAGTAGCAGATGAGGTTTATAAATCTGCCCTTGGCATTGTAATTGATACCGCCTCAAAGGCGCGTATTTCAAATAAGAAATTCACTCTTTGCAAGGAGCTTATAAAAATAGACCACCATATCCCGCTTGAGCCCTATGGCGATTTGATGTGGGTTGAGGAGGAGCGCTCCTCGGCCTGCGAGATGATAGTGGATTTTTATAATACCTTTAAGGATGAACTTAAAATCGACACCGAGGCCGCCACCTACCTTTATACCGGTATGGTTACAGATTCAGGTCGCTTTAAGTATGAGGGCGTTACGGGCGAGACGCTTAGACTTGCAGCAATACTTCTAGATACTGGTGTTAATACCGAAAAGCTTTACGCTCATCTTTATTTAGAGGCATTCGGTTACCTTAAATTCAAGGCGCAGATTTATGAGCGTATGCAGATTACAGAAAACGGTGTTGCATATATTTTTATTGATAAAAATATGCAGGAGGAGTTCAACCTTACCTTGGAGCAGGCAAGTGCTTGTGTTGGTACGTTAGATTCTATCCGCGGCGCAATTGCTTGGATGGTGTTTATTGAAAACGGCGACGATAAGGGCTCTATTCGTGTGCGCCTTCGTTCCCGCTTTGTGCATATAAATTCTATTGCAGAAAAGTATAATGGTGGCGGACATGCCTGTGCCAGCGGCGCTACCGTTTACAGCAAGGACGAGATGGAAAGCTTACTACGCGACGCAGATGCCCACGTAAAGGAATATAAAGAAACGCATGAGGATTGGCTATGAGAGTGCTGATTACCAATGATGACAGCGTAAGCGCAAAGCAGCTGCTACCCCTTATTAAGTGGTGTCAAAAACGTCTTGGCAACGTGACTACAGTAGTGCCCGCAAAGGAGCAAAGCGGTAAGAGTCACGGCATAGAGCTGCACGAACCCTTTAGGGTGGAAAGAGTAATGCTTGATAGCGAAACTGAGGTTATTACTGTAGATTCTACTCCGGCTGATTGCGTACGCTTTGCGGTGCTTGGAATGGAAGAAAAATTCGACCTTGTTATTTCGGGTATCAATAAGGGTTTTAATATGGGTACCGACACACTTTATTCGGGCACTGTTGCCGCCATTCGTGAGGCGGCAATATTGGGCCTTTCGGGAATTGCTTTTTCCACAGGTGTGGAGGAGTACGAAAGCGTTATGCAGTATATGGATAGGGCATGGGATTATATTGAACAAAATGGTCTTTTAAATAAGCATAATTTCTATAATATAAATATCCCTGCAAATCCTAAGGAAATATTAATTACCCGACAGGGCGGCTCCTTTTATTCCGACAGTTTCCCTGAAGTGGAAAAGGGTCTTCATAAAGCAAAGGGCAAGTGCATTTACGAGAACAAAAACGATCTAACACTGGATACCGACGCCATAATGTCGGGCAATATATCTATTATGCCGGTTACTATTGATATGACCGACAAGGCAGTTTATGAGTTGCTTAGAAAGTAGCATTAAAAAACAAATAAATAAAAAGAAACACGGCTATGGAATTTCTTCCATAGCCGTTTTGTTTAGTTATTTAGTTTATCAGCAATAATTTAAAGTTTAAATTATTGGGCCTTTTTAGCTGTCTTAACTGTCATAAACAAAGCAGCAGCCATAATAATGGTTGTGAATGCAATTACAGTTGCGTTGTCGCCGGTAGCAGGAATGGTTGTGCTTGTGCCGGTTTCAGCGTTTGTGCCATTGTTTGCACCTGTATTGGTATCGGTGTTTGTGCCTGCGCCGGTGTTGTCATTAACATCACCTTCGCCGCTGCCACCTTCGCCAGCGCCGCCGTTACCGCCTTCGTTGCCGCCGGTAGGAGCTTTTTTCTCAGCATAGAACTGACCGAAGAAGTTTTCGGGATGTGCTACAACGTCTGAAGTACCAATTGTGGTATATGTGCCGTAGGTACCAAATGCGTAGGAAGAATTGTTAATGTTTGTAACAACTGTCTTAAGGGTGGTGTCATATGTGAATACGGAGGAAGCGGTATCTGCATATACTGCATTTACGTGAGTACCACTCATAACCATATTCATATATTTCTTAGCACCGCCTACCATAGCATAGAGGTGGTAACCGCCGGTTGTTTCCTCAAGATATACGTCAACTGCTTCAGCAACGTCCTCGGTGGTAGCCATGTAGTAGCTGCTCATAGCACCGTTAGCATAAAGAACCTTGCCTGCGGTTGTTTGGTTCATAGCAAACTTATATGCTGTACCTGCTACAGGAGCCTCAACCAACTCATACTCGGTGGTAGGTGTGGGTGTAGGTGTAGGAGTGGGAGTAGGTGTGGGTGTGGGTGTTGTAGCAGGAGTATGCTCAACAATCCAACCGTTCTTCATTTGTGCAGTGCCGTTGTACTGACCAATGATACCATAAACTTTAATGGTATCGCCGGCTACGGGTTTGGTATCCATTTCGCCATATTTTTTAGCACCGGTAGCATCGTATGTACCGTAAACGGTAAGCTCGTTACCGTTAGCATCTTTGATGTGCATATTGCCAAAAGTTGTTTGGTAAACGTCCTTAATTTCGCCTACAACGTAGTATTTGCCGGTTGTATATGCGTTGTGTGCTTTGGAAAGACCAAGAGTAGTTGCCTCAGGAATGGTAAGTGTGCTATCTGCTGCAGGGTCGGTTGAAGGAGGAGGTGTTACAGAAGCCGCTGAATAAACAGTAAGGCTGTTTACACGTGCCTGACCATCAGAAAGAGTGAATGTAAAGCTTGTAGCAGGTGTAGTAGGTGTGAAAGTTACCTTTGAGCCAGAAGCGGTTGCATTACTACCAATGGACTTCTGTAAAGAAGTTGCATAGGAACTGGTGTTAGCTGTGAACTCAATTTTAGTAATTTCAGAAGTGTAAGCAATTATAAGAGTAGAACTCTTATAAAAACGTGCAGGGTTAGCATAATCTGCTACAGGGCTTGTAGAAGAACCTTTGTTGTTTGTAACGGTGATACCGTTTTGCTCCCAAACTTGCTGATTGGAATTGAAAGTAGTACGCTGTGCTTTGTTAGCAAAAGAAATGGTTGCTGTGGTTTCTGCTGCGGATACGGGAATGAAAAGTGCTGCTAAAAGAACGCATACGCAAGCAAAAAGTGAAAGAACTTTTTTCATTGCTTTTTTCTCCTTTGTTTTTTATTTATTTTACGAAGTGGGCTTTATTGTTACCCCTTCGTTATTTAAAATCTTTAGAAGATTTTTGAATAAACCGACAGTTTGTACGGCCACAAAAACCTTAAAGTCACCTCTGTGCCGCCACAAATTTTGTGGCGGCACAGAGGACAAATTTAAAATGAATAAACTAAATAACAAGTATATTAATATTATAATATATCAAAGAAAAAGTGTCAATATAATTAGTGCGAAATTGGGCGTTATTTGTAGAAACAACCGAAGAAGTTGTCGGGGTGTTTTACAATGTCGGTAGTACCAATAGTGGTGTATGTACCATAGGTACCGAATGCATAAGAAGAATCGTTAACGTTTGTAACGAGGGTCTTTTTAGCTGCATCATAAGTGTAAACGGAAACAGCATTGTCGCGGTATACAGCGTTAACGTGTGTGCCGCTAACTTCCATATTCATATACTGCTTTTTACCGTTTATCATAGCATAGAGGTAATAACCGCCTGTAGTGTTTTCAAGGTATACATCAACAGCAGAAGCGGGGTCCTCGGTAGTAGCCATGTAGTAGCCGTTCATAGCACCGGTAGCATAAAGAAGCTTGCCAATGCCGGTCTGGTTCATACCAAACTTATAAGCAGTACCAACTACAGGTGTATCTACCAGAGAAAGCTTAGCGCTTGTGATACCAGGGCCTGCAACGCGCTTATTCATAGCAACTTCGGTGCCGCTTTCCTGATGATAGGTAAACTCAATAGTACCGTTGTAGTTTTTAATAACACCGGTTACTGTGATGGTATCTGTTACAGCAACCTTGTTAGTGCCGTTACCCTTCATATTGTAGCAGGTAATGTTTTTGCCTTCAACAACCATTGTTACGGAAACGCTGCCGTACTGCTCGTTATAGGCCTTATCAATGCTAATAACCTTACCGGTAAGTGTTGCAATGTAGGGAAGGTTCTCGTTAACGCCAAGAGCATATGCCTCAGCAACAATTTGAGCAGCAGTTTTGTTTGTGGGCTTAAGGGTAGTACCTGTGTTACCTGTGTTACCTGTGTTGCCGGTGTTACCTGTGTTACCAGTATTGCCGGTGTTGCCGGAGGGCTTATTAGAAGTTGTGTTGCCGGGGGTCTGTGTTGTGCCGGGAGTGGAGGTAGTATCGGAGGTGGTATCGGAGGTTGTATCCTCTGCACCGTCACCTGTGGAAACGTTAAGACCCATAACCTTATACTTAAAGGTTGCTGCAATGTCCTTTTTGCCTTCCTTGATAGTGGCAGTAGCGGTGAACTCAATATCGCTTTCCGGCATATCAGGAATGTCAATTTTTACGTGGTTGTCCTTCTCAGACTCGGAAATTTTTACAGAGTCGGAAGCACCCTTGGTTACTGCAACGGTCCAAGCTACGTCGTAACTAACGCCGTCAACTGTAACCTTGGACAAAACGTCTTTGTCCATAAGAAGATTCATTACTTCGTCTTTTTTGCCTGTTTGATACATATTTACAAGATAATCTTTTGCATTTTCAAGGTTAGCGCCTTTTTTACCGCAACCAACGAAAAGTGTAAGCATCAAAGCAAGGCAAAGTGCAAGTGCAATAAGCTTTTTCATTTTTTCTTTTTCCTTTCTATTTTTTAATGAATTTTTATATCTTGGTGTGAGAATACCTTTATTTGATATGCTCCACTAAAATAATCAACAATACCTGTAACGTCAATGGTTTTGTTCATATATTTGCTTTCGGTGATCAGGTTACCTGCATCATCGCGAAGAACAACTGTACGAACTGAAACAGTAGTGCCATCATCGGCCCTGCAGGTTAGAGTCATAGCACCGTCAGAATTACCGCCGTTATTCGTTGTATATGTATCTACAACCTTTAGATTTTTCATACTTACTGTTGTGCTCATAAGTAGTGCGGCATAGTCGAAGGTTTTAAGGGTGGTTTCGTCACTATCAAGGGAAACAAGAGCTTCCGCATCCATTTTGCCACCTGCGAAAAGGTCGGCGGTGATGAGCTGGTTAGCGGCCGAATGACCCTCGCTAAGCTTAATTGTGTTGCTGGGGTCTTCGGGCTTAAACTCTCTATAGCTAAGACCCGATACCTGCCAGGTACCGCCCGTTTCGTAATATGTAACGGTACCAACTATTCTAACGCGGTTGCCAACCTTTAAAATGTTTAAAAGCTCGCCGGTTTCGTAGCCGTAATAAACCGACATACCGTAGTACATATCGGTTTCGGCATCGTAGTTTTCAACGTAAACTGAGTTGTTATTATTTTTGGTAACTACACCCTCGAAGGCAACCTTAGCATTATCATAAAGCTCAATGTTGGTGCGAAGACCTTTAAGGTCTAACTCATAGGCATCACCATAGAAAAAGTCGGGGTCGTCTTCAGGGGAGAAAACGTGAAGCTTCTCAGCCTTTGCCTGCTGGAAGGCGGCGGTAGCCGCCTCACCATATCTGTCAGCGGTAGTACCGCAGGCAATAGAGAGGCCGTTTTGAATAAGCTCAAGGTTTAGACAACGGTAATCCTTATCGGCGGCGGGCTTGTACCAAACCCAAACAAGGTGTCTGCCGCCTGTGGAGTCAACGTTCCAAGCTTCGTTATCCGATTCAACGTAAATGGAAACGGCGCTTGAAAGCTTTTCTTTAGTAAAGCTGGAAGCTTTTTTGCCCCACTCTTCAATTTTGCCGGTAGATTCGGGAGTATTAACGCCCATATATCTTGCCTTCAAAACTCCGTCAGCGCTAATTTCTGAAGGAACAAAGAAGTGGGTTGTATCACCGTCGATAAAGCTTTTAACGGTAACCTCTATCTTTTTGGTGTTAGACTCTAGGTCAAGCTTTGTTTTTTCAACATAGTCAACCGTTTTGCCCGCTCCCGTGCCGCCCTTATTATCACAACCTGCAAAGCAGGAGAAAACAAGGGTAAGGGCAAGGGCAAGAGCCAAAAGTTTATTTAAAACATTTGTCTTTTTCATATCGTTATACATTAATACTCACACTCGTTTATAGCGTCTTCAAATGCGCCGTCGATAAGAGCATCAACCGCAGCATCATCTGCCGCCTCACCGCTTAAGCACTTAAGGAGTAGTGCACCAACCTGTGTACGTGCGGTAGAAGAGCCATTGAAAGCGGGAGATACAAAGTAGTCGTCACGTCCATCAATACCAACCTGAACGCACTTAGCAACAAGGTACTCATATCCGTTACCCTTTGCAAGCCAAGCGGCGTAGTTTTGGTTTTCGGTTACAGACTTAATAACGGGCATATAACCGGAAGCCATAGAGAACTCTGCCTGGAAGTCAATATTGGTGCAAAGGAACTTAACGAAGAGCCAGGAAGCCATAACCTGTTGGTCGGTAGTATCACCGCCCTTTAGGATACAAAGGCTGGGACCCTGAGAGATAACCTTGCGATTGTCCTCGCTGTACTGAGGAATAGGAGCAACGCCTACCTCGAAAGCAAAACTACCGTCGGAGGTATCATTATTGGACATCTGATAGGAAGCACCGCCGGAGGAACCAACGCACATATAGCAGCGTGTGTCGGTTGTCTCAACGAAAAGGTTGGAGGTGTAGCTACCGTAGAGCTCTTGGGTTGTGAAGTAACCCTTTTGATAGTACTCACGAAGCTCTTTAACAAACTCTTTGTTCTTATCGTTATCAAAGAGGTACTCGCCACCGTTTTCTGCGCTGGTGTAACCGCTCTTTAACTGCTCACAAAGAGTGATGAACCAGTTGTCTTCAGCGTCGTAACCAAGGGGATAGCAGTCGGGGTCAATCTTCAAAATCTTCTCGCAGGTTGCCCAAAGCTCGTCCCAAGTCTTAGGAACGGTAAGGTTATTTTCCTCGAAGAAGGTTTTGTCGTAGTAAAGAACCTCTGTAGATTTATTAAGAGGCATTGTGTACATAAGGCCGTCGCCGTATGCTAAACCTTCGTCAAAATAGCTCTTAATAAAGTCATCCTTCTGCTCAGCAGTAAGACCCAAAATTTCTTCTGTGCCGGGGATAACTTTATCACTTGCGATAAGGTTATCAAGTGTTACAACCGACTTAGCAATATTATACATTGCAACGTGGTCGGGGTAGCAGTAAGCAATATTGGGCTGTGTACCACCAGCAATTTCGGTGTTGATTTGACCGTTGATATCGCCCCAACCACCTGCGGACTGGTGTGTAATGTGAATATTGGGGTAGATTTTGTTAAACTCTTCGATATAATTATCGAGAACGCCTTGAAGCTTAGCACCCATTGTATGGGTAAATGTAATATTTACTTCCTCGTCAGGATTAAAACCTGCATCGGGAACCTCAAAGGCATTTTTGGAGTTTTTGCTTTGACCGCAACCGCTAAGGGTAAGAACACCCATTAACATAGCGATGGAAAGCAATAGGGCTATGACTTTCTTAAACATAGCAAATACATTCCTTTCTTATTTTTAATGTATAACGGACCAATGGTCTATTAACCTTTAATACCGCTGCGGCTAACGCCCGACATAATGTACTTTCTAAGGCAAAGGAAAACTAAGAAGAGCGGCGCAGAAACAATAGCAACTGCAGCCATCTGCACAGGGTAGTTTGCCTGACCCGAAGTGTCGGTAAATGCATTACGCAGACCGTTTGTAATCATTTGGTGGGCATCGTCGTTAGCAACGAGCTTCGGCCAAATGTAGGAGTTCCAAGCGCCCATCATTTTTAAAATGGTAATGGAGATGGGGGTGGGGAGGGCAAGCGGAATCATAACCTTCCAAAGATATTTTAAATCGGTAGTGCCGTCAACCTTAGCGGCCAAATAAAGTTCATTCGGAATCTGCATAAAGTTTTGACGGAGAAGGTAAATATAGAAAACACTAACAAGGAAGGGAACAATAAGGGCTGTAAAGGTGTGCATCCAACCAAGCTGATTGATTGTGATGTAGTTGGTAATGGTGAACAGCTCACCCGGAATCATCATGGTAGCAAGTAGCAAACCAAAGAGAGATTCTTTGCCCTTAAATTCAAGTCGTGCAAAGGCGAATGCGGTAAGCACTGTAATTACAAGACTTATAATTGTAGAAACAAGGCCAACGTACAAGGTGTTAAGGAACAAATCACCAAGGTTTGCCGTAGTAAATGCCTCGGCGTAGTTGCTGAACATTACCTGCTTAGGCCAAAAGGTCGGTATCGCTTGGCGATACTCGGCCAAGGTTTTAAGTGAGGATATAATCATCCAATAAAAGGGAAACAAAACTATAAGCGCCATAACAAGCAAGAAGGCGTAGGTGCCGGTTTTTGCAGTAACCTTGAGCACCGACTGACCAAAGGTGAGCTTTTGTATATCCCTTTCATTCATAACTTCCATTTTCTTAGACATACGCATCACCCCTTAGTAATGAACGCGTTTCTTGATGACCTTATTATTTATTAAGGTAACAACAAGAATAATCACGAACAGAATTAGTGCCGCCGCACTGGCGCGGCCCTGACGGTCTCTCTCAAGTGCGTCGTAAACGAAGCCAACCATTGTGTTAAGGCGGCCTGCATCATCGGCAGGACCCATTTTATCGCCAAAAATACCAATTATGCTGGAATACTCTTTAAATCCGCCGATGAAGCCGGTAATAATAACGTAGGCAAGCATGGGGGAGAGAAGAGGAATGGTGATTTTAGTAAGCACTCTTCCTTTAGGAGTGCCGTCAACCTTAGCAGCGTCATAATATTGCTTATTTATGCTTTGAAGACCGCCAAGTAAAATCAAAATTTTAAAGGGCAGAGCGTTCCAAACAATATAAACGACCATAACAACTACGTTTGCAATATAGGAAGAACCTGCGTTTATCCAGTTTATGGGCTCACCGCCAAAGAACTGAATAACGTTATTTATAATACCCCAGGTATCGGCAACGGCGCTGCCTTGTTTTAGTCCTACAATGTTAAACATTGCGGCGAAAACCATACCAATGGCAATAGAGTTGGTAACGTAGGGTAAAAAGAAGATGGTTTGTAAGGTTTTTTGAAGTGGTTTAATAGAGTTGAGTGCAACCGCAATAAGTAGCGCCAAAGCGGTGGAAATAGGCACCGTTGCAACGCAAAGAATAGCGGTATTTTGAAGACACTGTAAAAACTCTTTATACTCAACTACCTTCAAAAAGTTTTGAATACCAAACTGGAAGGTTCTGCCACCTATGGCCGCCATATTACCGTAGTCATTTAAAAAGGCCATACGAAGTGTATTGAAAATAGGCCATACGGTAAATACAAGAAGTAAAATTAAAGCGGGCGAAAGGTAAAGCCAGGCTTTCCAGGAGTTTTTATTATCAACCATGTTACTTCACCTCAAAATAAATACGCTCTTCGGTTTCTTTACTGAAAATAAAGAACTTATGCGGTTTTACATTGTAGCGAATGGTTTCTTTTGTTGTATCAATCTTAATATCTGAGCTGATAATTGCACGTACAATGGGGTTAATAGAATTTTCGTGGGTGGAAACAACGCTTGCATCTCTACCCATAACCTCAACGTTGGTAAGCTTACATTCAAAAGCACCGTTTTCGGCGGGTTCAATGCCCTCGGGACGGATACCTATGTAAACGTCCTGATCCTCAACACCGCTTACTTCGAGCACTGCATCCTTTCCAATATATACCTTACCATCTAAAACCTTACCCTCAAGTACGTTGATGGGAGGAGTTCCAAGGAAGGTTGCAACGAAAAGGTTTTTGGGGTCGTCGTATACGTCTTGGGGTTTGCCAATTTGCTGCAAAACACCAAGCTTCATTACAACGATAATATCGGAAATGGACATTGCCTCTTCCTGGTCGTGGGTAACGAAAATGGTGGTAATACCTGTTTCCTTTTGAATGCGGCGAATCTCTTCACGGGTCTGAAGTCTAAGACGTGCATCAAGGTTGGAAAGCGGCTCGTCAAGGAGCAAAACGCGGGGCATTTTAACAAGGGCGCGGGCAATAGCAACACGCTGTTGCTGGCCGCCCGAAAGCTCGCTTGGTTTTCTGTCCATAAGCTCATCAATCTGCACAAGCTTTGCGGCGTTTAGTGCGCGGTCAAGCATTTCTTCCTTAGAAAGCTTGTCCTTACCCTTTAGGTTTTGAAGGGGGAACATAATGTTTTGTTTTACGGTCATATGCGGGTAAAGCGCATAGTTTTGGAAAACAAGACCAATACCGCGGTTTTCGGTCGAAAGAGCGGTAACGTCGTCCTCTCCAAAGAAAATTTTACCACTTGTGGGCTTTTGAAGGCCGCTGATCATGTAGAGAGTGGTACTTTTTCCGCAACCGGAGGGGCCGAGCAAACCAACAAGCTGTCCGTCGGGGATTTCAAAGGTGAAATCGTTAACCGCAACAACTTCCTTGCCTGACTTTTTGTCACGGCTGGGGAAAACTTTTGTGAGATTTTGCAATACAACTTTCATAAAAATTCCCTTTCCACTAGATAATATTTTAAATTTTTGAAAGCAATTTAATATTTGGCATTACTTAGTGTATTTCGCTCTGTCTACGCTTTCAGCGTGTAATGCCTTTTTATATTCAAGTAGCTTTTCGCTACTTTCAAATATACGTTGACTAGCTAAATCTACCGCAACCGTAACCGCAATTAAATCGTGCAGCAGGGAATTGGTGCGGGATACGGCCATACAAACGATTTCGGCAACGGCGATTATAAATAAAACGAATATGCCGCTTACTCCCATAACGCCGAAGAAAATCATCACGGCCACAAAAAGCGGAATCATAATCTCAATAGCAAACTTACCAAGCACTGCGCGGGTAAAAAGCTGAAGTGCACTAACCTTAACGCCGTCGCTTCGCATAAGAGCAATGCCAAAAATCTTTTTACCTACTGTCTGGCCGTTCCCAAACAGCAGGGGAACTACAAATTCTATAAGCACAACGCTTATCAGAATACTAAAGGTTGTAATCAGTACCGAAAGGTTTATTAGCATATTGTAGGCGTAAACAACCGCCCTATCTTCGTTTAGCGCCTTGGAAGCAGCGTCAAAGCTTTGTTTCTTGGCTTCGTCGAGTTTTTCATACTCTTCCTCGGTTATCATAAGCTCTACACCATATTCGGCTTCATATTTTGCTTTTGCATTTTCCACTGTGGCAAAATGTTTGTCATACCCGAAGGCAAGGGCAAGCAGGGCTGCCAGACCTACCGCCAAAATGCTAAGCAAAATACCATCGAAGATGGAGGCAATCAGGCGTTTACCTAATGTGGCTTTTTGTAAATCAGTAACCATAATGTTTTCCTTTAAACGTTAAGTTTGTTCCTAATTGTTTTAACGGTTTGCTCGTTGCCTACGAAGTTTACGGTATAGTCGCAAACCTGAGCATTGCGGGTTTCAGCCGAAATTGCAAGTAATCTGTTTGTTTTTTCCTCATTACTGCAATTTTTTTCTAAAATAGCGCTGATAAGCGCCTTTTTCTCACGCTTAACATAAATTGTAATTACATTGGAAAAGTGTGTTTTGAGTGACATGGCGCCGCAAATATCCATAACCGTCAAAACGTGCTTTCCGTCGTCAAGAATTTTTTGAACGTCGGCCTTGCGTGAGGCATAGGAATTATGGGCATAGGTTGTAGATTCAAAAAACTCACCAGCATCTGACATTTTGCGGTATTTTTCCTCAGAAACATATTTATACAGGTTTCCACCGTTATCCAAAGCATTTTTATCGGTGGTGTAGGTGGTAAGCTTTTCAAATGCGGAACATTCATTCAGTAGGGTTTGAGCCACCTCGTTTTTTCCGCTGCCCGAAGGGCCAACCAAAACAACAATGCTTGGATTGTCGAGCGAAAGCGGCTTTTCAATAGCGCTATAGCTACCTGCAATAATTTCAACAAGTTTTAAAAACTCATCGTAATTATTAACAGCTAAAATTCCTGTTGCCTCGCGGTTCCAAGGCCTTCTCATTAAAATGGGGTAGGGCGCGCTCGAATTCAAAATGTTATGAAGTCCATCATCAAACAAAATATCAACGTCAATAACGTCCTTGCGGGCACCCATAAGAATATGGTCCTTAGGGATTTCGGGAAATTCTTTTAAAATGCGTTCGAAGCGGGGAGTCATATATTCAGGCCACACGGCGGTGGAAACGAAAATCTCGGTCATTTTAGAAAGTTTTCTAACAAATTCCTTGGCGCCGTTTATTACCGGTTGGTTAACAAAAAAGTCGGGATCGTCCATAAATTCAAAAATAACGTCTGCGCGACCGCCTGTTTTGCCCCAACCTGTAACTTCGTGAATGGTGAGGGGAGGATTAAACTTATATTTTTCGTTAGCAAGCTTAATTGCATATGGTACACATTCAAGCAAAAGGTCATCCACATCAAGTGAGGTGGAAAGTCTGAAACTGCGGTTCATATATATTTCTCTCTTTCTGCACAAAGTGCAAAGCCGTAAATTCAAGACATAGTAAAACGACCAATTATAGCCAAGAGTAAGGGGATAATCAGCCGCTTTTTTAAATGAAAAAAATAATTTATAAATATATAATAATATATAAAATATATCTGCATGTATTATAATAACATTTTTGAGCGAAAATTGCAAGGAGATTTTTGAAAATTTTGCAGAAAAATGTAGTATAAAAAAGTGGCACTTGTTATTTTGCAATTTTGATAGTATAATTACTTTGAAAAGCTTAAAAATACATAAATTTTTTTTGGTTTCAACCCGAAATTTGGAGGATAAACAATGACTTTTAAAAATGGCTTTATAAGGCGCATTTTACCGCTTTTCCTCGCAGTTTTACTACTGCTTGGCGGTTGCAAAGCAGGTAATACGGGGTGTATTAAGCATAGGGACGGTAATAGCGACGGCGTTTGTGACCGTTGCTATAATTCGGTTTATATTTATTTAGATTTATATTCGGTTTCTGGTCTTTTTGGCACACCAAGTGAAAAATTAACTGAGTATTTAAGCGGTGCTCAAAAATCCAGTAAGGATTCAGTTTTAATATCTGCCGGAAATATGCTTGACGGCGAATATGCTAAAGACACCTTAAATTGGATGAATGACCTTGGCTTTGATGCTATGACAGTTGGCCAAAAGGAATTTGCTAGTGGCGAAAAATCCTTAAAGGATTTCAGTAAGCTTTTGGATGCCGAAATGCTTGCTATAAATATTTTTAACAAAAAAACAGGTAAGCTTGCCGACTTTTGCAAACCCTCTACCATAATTAAAGAGGGCGGACTTAAAATTGGTGTTATAGGCGCTATTGGTGATTGCTACTCTTCTATTCAAAAAGAAAACTGTGATGAGGTAGAATTTAAGGGTGGCGCAGAGCTTACTAAGCTTATAACAGATGAGTCCAATCGCCTTCGCAAAAAGGGTGTAGATTTTGTCATACTCCTCCTTCACGACGGATATTCTCAACCGACCTCCGATGGCGTAGAAGCGGTTTCGGGTGGGGATATTTCTCATTATTATGATATTGCTTTATCTAAGGGATATGTCGATATTGTATTCGAGGGACGGACACAAAAAAACTATCGCCTTAAAGATGCTTTAAATGTATATCACCTGCAGGCTACCGCTTCAGACCAAGGAAAAATTGCCTATGCGGAGCTTAGCTTTAATACTGTAGAAAAATACGCAACGGTAAGCAGTACAAAAATTATTTCTACCTTCACTGATGTTTACGTTGACCCAAATCCATCGGGCGAGGGTGATGAAAATTCAACCGATGACAGTAGCTCTAATAGTGGCGCCCAACAGGGAGAAGACACCACCAAAAAACCTACCGGTGACAGCTCTGGACAGGTCGGTGCAAACGGCCAAACCGATGGTACTTCGGGCTGCAAGAAACACACCGACGTAAATGGCGATACAATTTGTGATACATGCAAAAGCTCAGTTATTGTATATTTTGATTTTTATGGTATAAATGATCTTCATGGCAAGTTTGCCGACACCAGCGATAACGAGGGTGTGGACGAGCTTACAACCTATCTTAAAAACGCCCGAAAAACCAATAAAAACGCCATATTCCTCTCTGCAGGCGATATGTGGCAGGGTAGCGCAGAATCCAATATGACCAAGGGAAATATAATAACCGATTGGATGAATGAACTTGATTTTGCGGGTATGGCAATAGGTAATCACGAGTACGATTGGGGAAGCGAATACATAAGGAATAATGACAAAATTGCCGAGTTTCCTTTCCTTGCAATTAACGTTTATGACCGCAGTACAAACAAGCTTGTAGATTACTGTGAGGCATCCACTATGGTGGAAAGTGACGGACTGCAAATTGGTATAATTGGTGCGGTTGGTGACTGTTATTCTTCAATAGCTGTAGATAAATCCAGCGATGTTTATTTCAAAACGGGCGCACAGCTCACGGCTCTTGTAAAGGCCGAATCTGAGAGGCTTAAAAAGGAAGGCGCCGACTTTATAGTTTATCTAATTCACGACGGCTATGGCAGTTCAACCGGTTCCTTGACCAAGGTAAGTTCTTCGCAAATTTCTTCCTATTATGACACCTCTCTTTCAAACGGATATGTAAATCTTGTCTTTGAGGGGCATACACATCAGGGATACATGCTGGTGGATGAATATGGTGTGTATCACCTACAACATAGGGGAGATAACAAGGGTGGAATTTCCCACGCAGAAGTAGCTATAAATAGTGTTACCCAAAGTTTTGAGGTTAGTACTCCTGAACTTATAACAATAAGCCAGTATAAGTCCTTGTCTGACGACCCGCTTATAGATACACTTCTTAAAAAGTACGAAAGTCTTATTTCTCCTGCTAACCGTGTGCTTGGTTATAATAAGGTTTACCGCCGAAGTGATGTGTTAAGACAATTAATTGCCGACCTATATTATCAGCTAGGTGTTAAGACCTGGGAGGATGAGTATGATATTGCTCTGGGCGGCGGATTTATAACCGTGCGAAGTCCGTATAACCTACAAGCGGGCAACGTCACCTATGCAACAATACAGTCAATTTTCCCCTTCGATAACGACATAGTTTTGTGTTCTATAAAGGGCAGGGATTTAAAATCCAAATTCTTTAATACAAGTAATTCTGATTACTTTATCGCTTATGGTGATTATGGGGAGCGAATTAAGAATAACATAGACCAAAATGCAACCTATTATGTTGTAGTGGACACCTACACCGCTTATTATGCACCAAACCGACTTACAGTGGTCGAAACCTATACTCCCGGCATTTATGCCCGCGACCTTTTGGCCGAGTATATTGAGGGCGGAGGACTGTCTTAAAGGTGTAATCAGTCAGTTTTAAGTTTATATCAAAACAAAAACCCAAGAGCAATTGCTCTTGGGTTTTTTGGTGCACCTGACAGGAATCGAACCTGCACCGAGTTGCCCCGACTAGAACCTGAATCTAGCGCGTCTGCCTGTTCCGCCACAGGTGCATATTTTAAGTAATAATTAAAATGTAAGAAGTAATAGGTGGAAAAGGAACTTGTGCAACTTGTAGGCAGCTTTTTGCGAACAATGTTATTATACTTTAGTGGGGAATTGTTGTCAAGCGGTTTTATAAATAATTCCCTTTTTGCTTTATATGTATATTTATGATATGTTTTAAATATATATTAAGTTTATTATTTGTTTTTTACCAAATTGTGTTGATTTATTTTGTTTCATAGTTTATAATTAAAATGTGTGTGCTTTTGTGGGCAATTCCCATAAGGGTAATAATGAAAAAAGTAGAGTGTTGGTATGAAGGAAAAGCTTTCAAAACTTGTAAACGTATATAAAAAGTACGGCTTTTTGGGCTTTTGCAAAAAGCTATATGCATACGTTGTTGCAAATTATCTGAACAAAATAAGTGTTGCTGTATTTTTTAATCAGAAGGGTTATGCAAAAAAGCTTTCCGATATATTAGAGTCGGAGGATTATGATAGAATTGTTTTATGGCGCAGCAGCTTTGGTTATAACGTTCCGCTTTTCCAAAGACCGCAGCATATATCAAATAATCTTTCTAAAAACCGCTGCCTTGTCCTTTACGAGGTTACTACAATGACCGACAAGGTAAAGACCGTAAAAAAACATGCTGACAATTTTTATCTTATAAATTATAACAACATTTTTTTAAATAAGCTTTTGATGAAGGAGCTTGAGAAGAGAAAAGAGCCAAAATACATACAGCTTTATTCCACTGACTGGAAGCTGTCGGTAAACGACATTAAAAATTATATAAACAGCGGTTTTGGTTTCATTTATGAGTATATAGATGATATTTCTCCCGAACTTGCGGGCACTAAGGAAATCCCGCAAAATATAATAGATAAGTATGAGTTTGTAATGTCCGAAAAGGATACATTTGTTGTTGTTACTGCGGACATGCTACTGAAGGATGTGCTTGAGCATAGAGGCGCTGAAAACGTTGTGGTTTCTTCCAATGGTGTTGATTACGACTTTTTCCAAAGCTTAGAAGAGAACTTTGTTTTTGAGCCGGAATTTACCGAAATTCTAGAAAAAGGCAAGCCAATAGTTTGTTACTATGGTGCTTTAGCTAAGTGGTTTGATTATGACCTTATTAAAAAGGTTGCGGCCACAAATAAATATTCGGTGGTGCTCTTTGGAATTAAGTATGATGAATCTTATGACGAAAATTTATCTAACGAAGAGAACATCTATTTCCTAGGGTCAAGGCACTATAACATTCTTAAAAACTATGCGGCAAAGTGTGATATACTTATAATTCCGTTTTTAATTAATAGTATTACAAGGGCTACAAGTCCTGTTAAGGTTTTTGAATATATGGCTCTGCATAAGCCCATTGTTACTACCGATATGAATGAGTGCAGAAAATATGAAAGCATTTTCATCGGCGAAGACCATGAAGATTTTATAGAAAAGCTCGATAATGCTATCTCCCTTGCGGATAACAAAGCGTATCTTGAAACTTTGGATAAAGAGGCAAGGGATAACGACTGGTCTAGAAAAGCTCAGGCAATTATTGATTTAATTAGTGAAAAAGAGTAAAAATATAGCTTAAGGCAAAATACCAAAAAAAGGGTGGTAAAAGTGTTTAACAACATAAAGTACGTTTGTAAAAAGTACAGTTTTTTAATGCAACAGCTGGTATCACGTGATTTTAAGGTAAAATACAAAAGAAGTGTGCTGGGTGTTTTTTGGAGTTTATTATACCCCGTACTCACAATGGCGGTAATGGCTATAGTTTTCACCAACGTTTTTAAGTTCAGCACGCCCGGTGTAAACTACCTTGCTTACCTCATGAGCGGACTTGTTATATTCAACTATTTCAGTGAGGCAACCAACCTTGCAATGAGCAGTGTTGTGGCAAATTTCAGTCTTATCAACAAGGTTTATATGCCAAAGTACATTTTCCCTGTTTCAAAGTGTGTTTTTGTAGGAATAAACTTTTTGCTTTCGCAAATTCCGCTTTACGTAATTTTGCTTGCAACCGGAACAGGTGTTAATTGGTACCACCTAATGCTGCCTTACGGTTATTTGTGTCTATTCCTTTTTACAGTGGGATTTGGAATGATACTTGCCACCGTTGCAGTATTCCTTCGTGATATGTTCTATATATACGGCGTGCTTATTTCGCTTTGGACCTATCTCACGCCTATTATGTACGATATTGCAATTATTGATAATCCTGCGCTGCTTTTCGTATTCAAGCTAAACCCAATGTATTGGTTTATATATTTTGCGAGGAGGATTATGCTTTATAACACAATTCCCGAAATCAACAGTTGGATTTACTGTATGGTATTTGGTCTTGGAACACTAATTATTGGTATTTTTGCATTTAAGAAAAATCAAGATAAATTTATCTATTACGTATAGGGGGTGGCAGTATGGAAAATAACGTTTCGTATATGGTTGAGGTTAATGACGTTTCCATGCGTTTCAACCTTGGTATAGAAAAAGGTTTTTCCCTTAAACAGTGGTTTGTTGACGTGTGTAAGGGCAAGAAAAAGCCAAAGCAGGAATTTTGGGCCCTTACCGACGTTACCTTTAAGGTTAAAAAGGGCGAGGTTATTGGTTTTATCGGTTCCAACGGCGCCGGAAAATCCACCCTTTTAAAGGTGGTTGCGGGCGTTTTAAAGCCAACAAAGGGCTCGGTTGATTCATACGGTAATATCTGCCCCATGATAGAGCTCGGTGCCGGATTTGACCCACAGCTTACCGCCAGAGAGAATATCTATCTTAATGCGGCAATTATGGGTTATTCTAAGGATTTTATTGAGTCTAAGTTTAACGATATTGTTGAATTTTCAGAGTTGCAGGATTTTCTTGACGTGCCGGTTCAAAACTTTTCTTCAGGTATGGTGGCCCGTCTTGCCTTCTCGGTTGCCACGGTTGTTGACCCCGAGATACTTATAGTGGACGAGATTTTGTCGGTTGGTGATATTGCTTTCCAGGCAAAGAGTGAGCAAAAAATGCTTTCAATGATAGGCGGAGGTACTACCGTACTATTTGTTTCCCATTCGCTGGAGCAGGTTAAGAAAATGTGCGATACCGTTGTGTGGCTAGACCACGGTAAGGTTGTGAAAATCGGCGGCAAAGAGATTTGTGATGAGTATAAGGCAGATATGTTGGAGAAACAAGTATAATGTTAACTAAAAAAATTATTTTTTTTAGCCGAGATTTAAAAATAGGCGGCATGGAAAAAGCCTTAGTTTCATTGCTTAACAGCTTACAGTCAATGGATTGTGAGATTACTCTAGTACTTACAAACAAGACTGGTGAATTATTAGATAGGTTAAACCCCGAAATCTGTGTGAAGGAATATAAAGTGAGTAATTGTAAATTTATTCCTTTGAGAAGGGCAATTAATCTTTTGAAGCGTATAGTGTGGGGAATGAAAAATAAAAACAAATATGATTTTTCCTGTAATTATGCAACCTATCTAACTATAGGGAGTAAATTGGCAGCTATAGCATCTAATAATTCGTCTCTATATGTTCATTCAGATTATTATAATTATTATAATAGCAGCACCAAAACTATAAAGAATTTTTTTAATGAGCAAGGAATATCTAACTTAAAAAGACTTATTTTTGTGTCGAATGAAGCTTTATATCCAATAGCAGAGATTTATCCTGAATATAAAAATAAATTTTCGGTAATTAGCAATCTTTTTGATGTGACCAATATTATTTCTTTGAGTAATGAGAGTATATGTGAGCAAAAAAAACACAAAGAATTGTTGGTTTTTGTAGGAAGACTCGAAGAGCAATCGAAACGTTTAACACGGTTGTTAAGCGCTTTTGAAATGGTTTGCAAAAATTCAAACGATTACGAGCTTTGGATTGTTGGCGGCGGTGATGGTTTTGAATTATGTGAGCAGTTTGTGACAAAGCATAATATGAACAAATTTGTTAAAATGATGGGTGAGAAAAGCAATCCTTATCCATACATAAATGCAGCAGATTGTGTTGTATTGACCTCAGATTATGAGGGGTTTCCGGTTATTTATAATGAATGTATGGTGTTAAAAAAACCTATCATAACTACTGTCCCAGTTTCAGATGATTTTATAGATGTACGTGATTTTTCGGTTGTTGTTGAGAAAAATCCCGTTGCTATTTCTGATGCAATTATTAACAAAGAATATAAAAAAACATCGTTTAACAATTTGGATTTTGATGAGATTAATCAAAAAAGGTTGGAACAAATAAAAGGTGTATTATAGAAGGAAGTGTAATATATGAAAAAAATAATTCATTATTGTTGGTTTGGCGACAAGAAACTTGACAAACTTGCGCACAAGTGCATTAAGAGTTGGAAAAAATATCTTCCAGATTATGAGATAATGCTTTGGAACGAAGATAATTTTGATGTAAATAGCACTCCCTTTTCCAAAACCGCTTATGAAGAAGGTAAATGGGCCTTTGTTAGTGATGTAGCTAGAATTTATGCCCTCAAAAAATATGGTGGGATATATTTTGATACTGATATGATGATAACAAAAGATGTAAGCGAAATAGTGGATGTTGAATTTTTTGCCGGATGGGAAACAAAGTATAATGTTGCGGTGGGTGCTTTAGGCGCTAAAAATAGCAATCATCCTATAATTGAAATGCTTTACAAGTATTATAGCACCAACGATTTTGATTCGGATAATGTTTATGCACAGACTATACCCGCATTGCTCACTAAGGTTTTAAAAAACAATTATCATTTAAAAAGTGACCATCTAAATAACCAGTATTTGAGAGATGGTGTGGTGATTTATGCCTGTGATTATTTTTATCCAATAACACCGGACCGTTCTAAGGATAGATTTACGGATAATACTTGTATGATACATTATTATAATGGAAGTTGGTTAACTAAACAACAAAGGCACATCAACAAAGTATATGCGATTTTAGGTGCTAGACTCGCAAGCACCTATTATGACTGGAAGTTTTCTGTTAAAGTTTTCATCAAGACATCAATAAGACTTTTTCTTTATCCCGTAGTAAAACTTCGTAGGGATAAGATTATGCGCAACAACACGAATAAAATGCTTGAAGAGTTTAAAGAGGCATATGCTAAGACAAATAAAAAGGACTATATTGTTTTTTACAATAAAAATTGGTTTGGAACATCTATAGCAACTAAAGAATTGTTCACTTCTGTTTGTGGAATAGATGAGCTTAGCGAGGACGAAGTAATAGAATATATTGCAGATACGCTTATTACAGATGATTACCGATTAATTGCTTTCAGCGCTTTTTCCTTGGGCTGGGATAAATTGATTGAGGTGTTGAGAGAGAAGGGATGTAAAGCTAAAATAAAGGTTATTTGGCATGGCAGCAACTGTATGAATATTGAGCATTATGATTGGACGGTATTCTCTTACATTATCAAAGCGTTAAACGATGGTGATATTGACAGTATTGCTTTTGTTAAAAAAAGTATGTACGAATTTTATAAAACAAAAGGATATAAGGTCGAATTTTTAATGAACACTTTATCGGTTGATATGGTTCAAAAAAAATCTACGGAAACAAATATAGAAAAGAAAACTCGCATAGGCGTTTATGCTTCAGGCGACCGTTGGGTAAAGAACTTTTACAACCAATTGTGTGCTGCAAGTATGGTTGACAATGTAGAGGTTGAATGTTCTCCGCTAAATGCCAAAACTCAAGATTTTGCGTCTATTATTGGTCTTGAAATTTCAGGCAGCACAAAACCAGTAAAACGCACACAACTACTTAATATGATGAGCAAGAACGACATCAACCTTTATGCTACCTTCACGGAATGCGCACCGTTGATTCCTTTGGAGAGTTTTGAGGTGGGTGTGCCATGTATTACTTGTAGCAATCATCATTATTGGGAGGGAACTGAGCTTAAGGACTATGTGGTTGTAGATGAGGCGGATGATGTGATTAAAATTCACGAAAAGATTGAATATTGTTTAAAAAATAAGGAAAAGGTTCTGAAATTATATAAAGAGTGGAAGCAGGAGTATGACAAAACTGCCCTAAAAAGTGTAGAAGATTTTTTGGAGAGTTAATGTGTTTTATTGATGTTATAATTCAAGTTTGGGATATTAGAAAAAATGCTTATTTAAATATGCAATAAAAAATGCACTCCCAAGGTGTTTAACCTTGGGAGTGCATTTTTTAGGATTACAACACCAAACTTGGTGCGGTGTAGATTCTGGCGGATAGTTCCTGGTCTAAAAGATATAAGCTTTTGGGGTCATCGCCAAAGAGCTTGAATTTGTTTACAAGCTTATCGGCGTTTTCCTCTTCCTCAAGCTGTTCTTTAACAAACCAGTCTAAAAACTGCATTGTTCTGAAATCCTTAACACTGTAAGCGGCGTCGTAGATATTATGGATAAGCTCGGTAACGTATCTTTCGTGCTTTGCGCCAACTAGTAGGGGAGCAAGTGCATTTTCAAACTCCTCGCTCGGTTTATCAATGGCCTTAAGCTCAACCTTAATACCATTGTTTTGAAGGTATTTCATAAAGAGTAGTGCGTGGTCGCGCTCTTCTTGTGCTTGAATTGTGTACCAGTTGCCAAAACCGTCAAGGTCATTGTCAATGAAGTAGTTTGCAATATCTAGGTAAAGATATGCGCTGTAAAATTCCTTGTTTATTTGGTCGTTTAAAAGTTCTATTACTTTCTTATCTAACATAATTTCACTCCTGTGTATAGCGGCAAGACTACAATTATCTTCCGTTAATTTTAAAATAGCCGCCGCAGCAAAGCGGCGGCTATTTTAATTTTTAGATTATTCTTTTTCAAAAAAATCCTTGTCAAGACCGCAGGTGGGGCATACCCAATTTTCGGGAATATCCTCAAAAGCGGTACCCGGTGCAACTCCGTTTTCGGGGTCGCCTGCAGTGGGGTCATAAACATAGCCGCAAGGGCAAATGTATTTATCCATTTAAAACACAACCTTTCGGTGGTAGTATTTAACAAAAGTTTTTAAATATTACTATTAAATTATTTAAAGTATCTTGCAAGAAGACCCTCAAATGCTTTGCCATGACGAGCTTCATCGCGAGCCATCTCGTGAACGGTGTCGTGGATAGCGTCCAGGCCAAGCTCTTTAGCAAGCTTTGCAAGTTCAAATTTGCCCATAGTAGCGCCGTTTTCGGCATCTACGCGCATTTCAAGGTTTTTCTTAGTAGAATCGGTAACAACCTCGCCTAAAAGCTCAGCAAATTTTGCTGCGTGCTCTGCCTCTTCATAAGCCGCCTTTTCCCAGTAAAGGCCAATTTCGGGATAGCCCTCTCTATGTGCTACGCGAGCCATTGCAAGGTACATACCAACCTCACTGCATTCACCGTTAAAGTTCTCTCTAAGGCCTTCAATAATGCGGGGGTCAACACCCTTAGCAATACCTACTACGTGCTCAGCGGCCCAAGTTTTCTCAGTAGCCTGCTCTTTGAACTTTTCAGCACCTGCACGGCAAATAGGGCAAGCGTCGGGAGCAGAGTCTCCTTCGTGAACATAACCGCAAATCATACATACATACTTTTTCATAAAAATTTTCCTCCAAATTTTAAATTTACTTTTTAATTTTTATATTTTATTTTTATGCACGACGTAAGTTATTTACAATCGGCGCATATACCAAAGAATAAAATGTTGTGGGATGTTATTTCGGCCCCGCTTTTGGCAGAGCTATCTTTTACAAACTCATCAACAAAGGGGATATCTAAATCTACAATTCTCTCACACTTATTGCAAAACAAATGGGGATGTGAAACGGCGTGTCCGTCAAAATGGTCGCCTTTATCGGACACCTTAAGTGTAATTATTGCGCCCGCCTTATCGAGCTCTGACAAATTGCGGTAGACGGTACCAAGACTTATATTTGGTATTGTTTTTCGCGCTTCATCATAAATATAAGCGGCGGTGGGGTGTGATTTTGTGTTTTTTAGAATCTCCAAAATAGTTTCGCGTTGTTTTGAATATCTTTTCATTCGCACCACCTTAATAGTAATGATTACTATTATTATAATACACGACATCCTGAGGTTTGTCAAGATATTTTTTTAAAAAACTGAAATTTTTTATTTTTTTCTTAGCGTATCTATAATACAGTGGGCAGAAAGCTCTTCAATTTCCAAAAAGTTTTGAGGTGTATTTATTTGCTCCAAATAATGCGCATCGGAGTTTGAAATAAGGCGGCAATTATTAAAATATGGGTGAGCTGTAATAATTTGCTCAGATTTTGTAAGATCCTTTAGCTCGGCTATATTAAAATCGCACTCGGGCGGAACAAAACCTAGGTTAGAAAGCAAGGAATAGGAGTCCTTATCCACGTGGGCGGGAAAGGCAATGCCGCCAAGCTCCCATACGGGAGCAAAGACGCTGTCAAAGGAAATATCGGTAGCATTTATAAGTAGATTTTCTTCTTTACCTATTATATTATCCTCAGAGTCCATAATAACCTGCTCGCCGAATATTGCCTCTTCGTTCTTGATTTTTAAAAGGTGTGAATAAACATATTCGTCCCACTGGAGTGCTTTGCTAAGGTCGGCAAAAAGGCATACCGTATGTACCTCCTCCAAGGTAGTAAGCTCCATACCGTAAAGGCACACAACACCGTAAGCTTCGGCCGCCTTTTTAAGGGCGGGACAGTTTTTTGCCGAGTTGTGGTCAGTCAGAGCAATGGCGTCCAGCCCGTTTACAAAGGCCATACCCGCAATGTTAGCGGGAGTCATATCCTTATCGCCGCAGGGAGAAAGGCAGGAATGTATATGAAAGTCGTAGGAAATATTAATCATTTTTAAGCGCCTCGTGTATTTTAAGGGCGGTATCAAAAATATTGTCGTTTGAAAGCAAAATATTTATTTTATTTTCCTTTGCCTTTTCCAAAACCGTCTGGTCGGGCTTAACACCGTCTGCAAATACTATAGCACCGATTTCGGCAAGCGATGCCACCGCTACGGCATTTATATTTGCCATAACTGTAACCCAAATGCTGTCACTTGGCGCCTTGCCCATTACAACGCTTAGCAGGTCGCAACAGTAAACGCTGTCTACATTTCTTTCACTATCTATATTAAGAGGGGTAAGGGAGATTTTTTCGCATAGATTTTTAAGTTTCATAAGCGGCTCCTAACTTTTTAATTTACCTACTATATACATTTTAACATATAAGGGCGACATATTCAAGCAACAAAGTTTACATTTATAACCTTGATTTAAGACCGGAAAAGTTATATAATTATTTAAATGAACGGGGGTGCGCGTTGTGGGTAAAATAAAGAGCTTACTATTTTCAGTATGCATTTTTTTGCTAATTGTTTGCGCACTGGTTTTTACATTAAAATGGTTTGGCGTTATCCGACCCAAAGCTTACAATAATGCATATTTTGGATTTGATGATTACAAAAGTGCCACTGATAAGGACGGCGACGGCATAGATGACCAGACCGACATTTTAGAAAATGTTATAAAATATATAGATACCAAACCAAAGTACAAAAGTAAGTATTATGCTACGGGTTACCCAAACGACGGTTACGGTGTTTGTACCGACCTTGTGGCTAATGGGCTTAAAGGTGCGGGATATGATTTAATGGAGCTTGTGAATAAGGATATTATGCAAAATCCCGATGACTACGGTGTAGAAAAGGCAGACAAGAATATAGATTTTCGCCGTGTTAAAAACCTAAAAGTATATTTTGAAAAGTATGCCGTAAAGCTTACTACCGATATTTATGATACCGAGCAGTGGCAGGGCGGGGATATTATAGTTTTTGAAAAGCACATAGGCATTGTATCAAACAAGCGAAACAAAAAGGGCATTGCCTTTATAATACATCATGCAAATCCATATCAGGCACATTATGAAGAAGATATACTGGAAGGCAGAGATGATATAGTTGGTCATTATAGGATTAGCTAGCCTAAGCATTTAAATTTGAATCAGCATTAAAGAGGGTTTACTATGAGTAAAAAAAGCGGGAAAAAATTTACAAAAATTTTGTGGGCACTACTTATTTTAATAAGCAGTGCTACCGTCTTTGCTGCAGCATGGTATATTAGAATTTATGGAAAAACGGGTTTTGACTCTATTCTTTTTACCCTTTTTGGTAAGGTGGGCGGTGTAGAAAAGGGTCTTGTTTACAGTTACCTTTTAAATGGACTTTTGCCCGCCGTTTTAACCGCGGCTTTAATCTGCTTTATACTTTTTTATACGCCTAAAAAGGTATTTTCTATTAATATTAAAGGCAAAAAGCGTACAGTTTACCCATTTAAGGGTTGGGTTTTGACTTTAATTTCGCTTGTGGTTTCTTTTGTTATGCTCTTTACGGCGGCAACCTCGGTCGGTTTTGGAAAGTGGCTTTTTTATAGCGTAGAAAAAACCACCCTTTACGAGGATGAATATGTTTTCCCGGAAAAGACCGAAATAGTAGCTCCTGAAAACAAAAGAAATCTTATTTATATATATTTAGAGTCTATGGAAACCACCTATTTTGATAAGGATAAGGGCGGAGCTATGGATGAAAATCTTGTGTCCGAGCTTTACGGTCTTGCTAAAGAGAATGTAAATTTTTCTCAAAACGGTGAGGTAGGCGGTTGGACCGCAACCGCCAGAACAAACTGGACTATTGCTTCCCTTATTGCACAAACTTCGGGAATGACGGTGACCACTGAAGAGGCGGGCGCCGGCTACACTGCAGGGCACTTGCCGGGTGCCGTAACACTGGGTGATATACTTAAAAAGGAAGGGTACTATCAAGCTTTTATGGTTGGCTCCGATGCCACTTTTGGAAGCAGAGATATGTACTATAAGGAACACGGTGTAGATAAGGTGTATGACCTTTTTACGGCAAGAGAGGACGAAATAATCCCCAAAGATTATTATGCTTGGTGGGGTATGGAGGATAAGCACCTTTACAGATATGCAAAACAGGAAATTTTGAAATTGGCCGAGGGTGATAAGCCCTTTGCATTTACGATGCTAACGGTGGATACACACCATATAGGCGGGTATGTTTGTAGTGAGTGTAAAAATGCCTATAGTGAGCAGTATTCAAACGTTATTTCCTGCGCCAGCAGACAACTAGGTGAGTTTATAAGTTGGGCTAAAGAGCAGGATTTCTACGAAAACACAACCATTATTGTGGTAGGCGACCACCGCAGTATGGACTCGGAATATTTTAAAAGGAACGTTCCCGCCGATTATGATCGCAGAATGTATAATTGTGTTATAAATTCTGCAGTAGCACCACAAAATGCTAAAAACAGAGTTTTCACCCCTATGGATATGTTCCCGACCACCCTTGCGGCAATGGGGTATGAGATTAAGGGCGAACGACTTGCCCTTGGCACCAACCTGTTTTCCGCCGAAAAGACGGTGGCAGAACGTCTTGGTAAGGGATATTTAGATGCAGAGCTTCAAAAGCAGTCAACCTTTTATAAGGCAAACTTTTTGCAAAAGAAATTTGGAGAATAAATATGAAGGCAGTTTTTGAAAAGGATTACGATTTAAGACCGAGTGATTTTGACCAAAATGAAAATTTATTGCCATCTGCAATTTTGGATATTTTTCAAGATGCGGCGGGCAGACATAGCGTAGTTATGGGGGCGGGGATACACGACCTATCCGGTAAGGGGCTTATTTGGGTTGTGGTTAAAAGTAGATTTGAAATAGTAGGCAAGGCACAAATGTACCAGACTGTAAGGGTTAAAACCTGGCCGCTAAAACCCTCAAGGGTAACCTTCAGGCGCGAATGTTTATTATCCGACCTAGATGGAAATCCGCTTGTAAGAGGTAGCACTGAATGGGTTGTAGTTGACAAAATTAAAAGGCGCATAACCCTTGGCGATGGAATTTATAATATAACCGACGATGAGTATCTTACTGATTTGAATTTTGAAGATAAAATGTTAAAGGTACCAAACTTTGAAACTTTCGATGATGGATTTAGGATTTTACCCCGCTTTTCGGATATAGATATAAACGGGCATGTAAACAATACCAAGTATGCAGATTACGTCCTAGATGCCATTATGCAAAACGAAAACGGTTTAAATATTAACTATTTTCAAATAGATTACCACAAAGAAGTGCTAAAGGACGATATGCTTAGGATACATATAAAAAAGGAAAACGATGAAATTTTGGCTTTGGGCAAAGTGGAAAGTGATATAATGTTTTCTTGTAGAATAAAATAGATATAAAAATAGCCAACAAGCAGTTTTACTTGTTGGCTGCTTTTTTATTTAATACTTAAGCGCATAAAATCAAAGTCTATTGATACATTTTTAATTTTGAAGAAGTTTGGATATGTACAAATTTTTTCAAAGCCGAACTTTTCATATAAATGTATAGCCGCATAATTATCACTGCGAACGTTAAGGTCAATGATTTCAAAAGAGTTTTCTTTGGCAAAATCAATAATTTCTTTTAGAAGTGCACTGCCTATCTTTTTGTTCCAATATTCCTTTAAAACCGAAATTCCAAATTCTCCGCGGTGACTCATTCTATTTCCAAACCTACTTAGTGTTGCTATGCCTATTATTTTTTCTTCTGTTTTTGCAAGCAGCATAACATTGTCCTTAGAGCCCTCAAACCTTGCTATATATTCGGCCTCCTCCTTTTCAGAAAACGGAACACCCTCTGCCCCAAAGGTTAAATTGTCTGTTTCAGAGCCCACTTGTTTTAAGTAGTTAAGTATACTTAAAGCATCGCTTGGCAGGGCGTTTTTAATTTGTATATTCAAGAAAATCACTCCAATGCAATAAAAATATTCAAAAGGCGGCAAATCAATTTGCCGCCCTTAATTTTTTATACGTTTTCAAGCGCCTGTTCTAGGTCTTCAATAATATCCTCGTAGTTTTCAATACCAACCGAGAAACGGATAAGTCCGTCGGTAACACCTGCCGCAATTCTTGCCTCGGGAGAGAGCTGACGGTGGGTATGGCTTGCAGGATGGAGCACGCAGGTTCTGGCGTCTGCAACGTGGGTCGCAATCATAGCAACCTTTAAGCTATCCATAAACCTAATTGTTGCGTCCATATCACCCTTAACTTCAAATATCAAAACACCGCATGTGCCGTTCGGCATATATTTTTGTGCCAGGTCGTAGTACTTATCACCCTTAAGACCGGGGTAGCTAACCTTAGAAATTTTGGGGTGCTTACTTAAATATTCTGCAACTTTTTGAGCGTTAAAGCAGTGGCGCTCCATTCTAAGAGCCAGTGTTTCAACACCAATATTAAGAAGGAATGCATTCATTGGCGACTGAATTGCTCCAAAATCCCTCATAACCTGTGCGGTGGCCTTGGTTATAAATGCGGCCTTGCCAAAGTCCTTTGTGTAAACAACACCGTGGTAGCTTGCGTCTGGAGTGGTAAGGCCGGGAAACTTGCCCGAGGCCTCCCAATCAAAATTGCCGCTATCAACAATACATCCGCCAACGCCCATATCGTGTCCGTCTAAATATTTTGTGGTGGAGTGAATAACAATATCGGCGCCCCACTCAATAGGACGGCAGTTAATGGGGGTGGGGAAGGTGTTATCTACCATAAGGGGAATACCGTGTTTATGGGCTACCTTTGCCCATTTTTCAATATCAAAAACTGCAAGAGCGGGGTTGGCAACAGTTTCGCCGTATAGACACTTGGTATTTTCTTTGATGGCTGATTCAATTTCCTGCTCTGTAGAGTCGGGGCTTATAAAGGTAACCTCAATTCCAAGCTTTTTAAGGGAAACGCCGAAAAGATTGTGGCTACCGCCGTAGATGGCAGAAGAGCAAACAAAATGGTCACCTGCGGAACAAATATTTACAATGGAATAAAACATTGCCGACTGTCCCGAAGAGGTTAGCATTGCGGCGAAGCCACCCTCAAGGTCGCAAATTTTTGCGGCAACACTGTCATTAGTGGGATTTGCAAGGCGGGTGTAAAAGTAGCCCGATTCTTCCAAAGCAAAAAGCTTGCCCATATGCTCGGTAGAATCATACTTAAAGGTTGTACTTTGTGTTATGGGGAGCATTCTGGGCTCACCGTTTTTGGGCTGATAGCCGGACAAAATACATTTTGTTTCAATTCTCATATTCAAAACTCCTTTACTGGCTTTATATTAATTTAAGTTTAGTAAATATTATAAAACTATTTACACTCAATTTCAAGGGGTTATGCTAATTTTAATATCTCCCGTGTCGGTAGTTATTTCACATTTGCCGCCTGTAGTTGTTTTTGGTAGGTCGGTGCGGCCGGTATCGGTCTTTGCTATGAAAATTTTATCACTGAGCAGAGTGCCAGTAACGTCACCGGTATCGGTTTCTATTAGTATTTCGGCGGCGTCGCATTTATCCATTTTAATATCACCCGTAGTTCTTATAGTGGAAAGATTTTCTTTAGCAATAACACCCTTTAAAGATATACTACCCGTATTTCCGTTTGATATATAATTTTTACAGTTTATAGAGGTAGCAGAGGTCTTTCCCGTAGAAACCTTTGTTTTTACATCACCTACACAGTTTATATCAGAAAGGGTAATTGCACCGGTTGAAACAGAAAGGGAGAGGGATCCGGCAGAAATATCGCTTGTATAAATATCCCCCGTGCTTGTATTTAAATTTATATTTTGTGTAGCCGATGCAAGGTTTTTAACATCTCCTGTTGAAAGCGAAATGTCAATTTTTTCGAATTTAAAGTCATTTGTTATTTCTGCATCGCCGGTGTCGCCCTTTATGGAAAGCTCACCGTATTCACCTTTTGGCAGATAAAGGGTAATTTTTGGGGTTTCAAAATCAATGCCTATATAGTCGTACCATTTTCGCGTGTCTATCACTTCAATAATAAGGGTATTATCCTTTACCGAAACAAGGTGTTTTTCCTTTATTGGCTCATAGCAAACAACCTTTGTAGCTATGCTTTCAGATGGCTTTAAAACTATATCTGCAGTATTAGTAATAACAGATATATTTTTAAAAGCTTCGTTTATATCATAACTGTTTGTTTCAAAGCTTTTTGTTGACAGTTTTCTAAAATCCCAGTTAAGCGCCATCATTGTACCTCCGAAAATTATTAACCCTACAAGTATAAGGGAGGTTGCTATAATAAGCCATACTTTAGTTATTTTAGTCACTGTGCTTCCTCCTTTTTGACAAAGCATTTTTTAATACGTATTGCTATTTTCCTTGTGAGTAACAAAGTACCTGTTGTTGCTGCTTTGCAACCGTAAAACATAAATATTGAAAGTCCTGCACAAATAAATCCCGCGGCAAGCATAAATGCACCGCTCCAGATATTGCCGTTTAGGGCAAAGACAACTCCCGCCGCTACGCCGCCAAAGGCACCACCAATTAGAGCGCCAAAGACCGCCCAAAGGGAAATAATTATAGCCCAAAGGGATACGTAAAGGGAAAAAATTACGGCCACTGCGGCAATTAAAAGGGAAAGCCATACGGGACTGCCAAGCACTAAAAGTATAATTTCCCACACCCTTAATCGTCTTTTGGGTTTTATTCTTGCCTTTGCAAGCTTGGTAAGGGGAATGTCTGCTACTATTTGCCTTACAATTTCCTCTACGGGACCTATCTGGTTAACGGCCATATCCTCCGAAAGGCCATCCTCGGTTCTATCATCTATAATTTCGCTGTAAAAATTAATGCGTTCATCTATTTCGTCCTGCGGCAGTCCGCCAAGCTCCAATCTTAGCTTTTCTAAAAATTCTTGCTTATTCATTGTCTTCAACCCCCTTAGTTACAAATTTGTATATGGATAGTATTTCTCTCCATTCGTTTTTAAAATCCTCAATGCGGGTTACGCCTATATCGGTAATTCGGTAGTATTTTCTAAGCCGACCGTCGTGCTCGGCGGTGCGAACGGTTAGCATATTTGCCGTTTCAAGGCGTTTTAAAATGGTGTATAGGGTAGATTCGGAAAGCTCAATATACGGCTTTAAATCCTTAATAATCTTATAACCGTATGAATCTTCGTTTTTAATTGCGGCCAATACACAAACGTCCAAGAGACCACGTTTTAACTGAATATCCATACCATACCTCCTTTTGCGTAATACATCATATCACGAAGTATGGTTTTTGTCAATAGAGAAGGTGAAAATTTGTGGAGGAGCAGAAATTTGGTATATGCAAAATTAAAGGGCGAAGGGTATAAGCTTATACCCTTCGCCGCTTAATATTGTTGACTTTTGTAGCATTTGAATTTATTGCTTATTCATCTGTCTAAGGAACATAAGCACTGCCAACATAAGTAGTACTATAGCATACCCAAGCACCCAAAAGAGGTGTGGAAAAACACCGCTAAAATCTCCTAAAAGGACAGCCCTTTCCATATCTACCGCGTGAACGAATGGCAGGGCATAGGCAACCTTTTTAAATGTGCCTCCCACAAGGTCAAGGGCAAACCATACACCGGAAAGCCAGGCCGACAGGTTGGTTAGGAGTGCTCCACATATACCGCCCACCTGCTTATCACTCAGTACGCTTCCAAAAAGAAGTCCCAAGGCGATGTAGAGTATGGAAACGGGGATAATAAAAATAACCGCATATAAAATATTAACCGTAATATCAAGCCCTAAAATAACTGCGGCAATGTAACAGATAATGCACTGGGCAACAGAAATCGGAATAATTGGCAGAGTGTAACCAAGAATGAAATCTGTGGGTTTTAGCGGTGCTGTGTATAGGCGCTGAAGAAGAGAGCTACTCCTATCTTTTGCTATAATGGTTGCCGAAAATAATGTCATAAATGAAAGGCCGAAAACGGTTATACCGGGGGCCAAATGTTTGATTTCAAATAGTTTTACCGGTATATTTGCTTGTATGGCGCTTAGCAGTAAAATCAGAACAAGGGGGAAGCCAAGCCCAAAGAAAAGGGTTAAAGGGTCGCGCAGTATTTCTTTTGTGTTTCTCTTTGCAAAGGCGAGCATTTTCATCTTGCTACCTCCTTAGCGAATTTAATAAAGGCCTTTTCGAAGCTATCGGTCCCTGCCGTCTTTTTAATGTTTTCGGCGGTATCACAAATAAGAAGCTTGCCGTTTTTCATAATAGCAATGCGGTCGGAAAGAGCTTCGGCCTCCTCCATATAATGGGTGGTAAGAACAATTGTAATTTTATCCTTCAAAGCGCGAATTAAATCCCATAAATCGCTTCTGGCAAGCACGTCAAGGCCAAGGGTTGGTTCGTCAAGGAAAAGAATTTGAGGCTCGCTTATAAGGGCCATAGCAATACTAAGTCTTCTTTGCCAGCCACCAGAAAGCTTACCTGCTTTTTTGTTTATTACAGTATCTATACCAAGCATTTCGGTAATCTCTGCGATTTTTTCGTCTCTCTTATCCTTTTTAAAACCGTTAACGCTGCATATAAGTTCAAGGTTTTCATAAACGCTAAGTCCTGGTGCAACTGCAGTTTCCTGCGGGGAAACCGCAATAATTGATTTTACATAGTCAAAATCTTTACAAATACTTTTGCCGTTTAAAAATGCATCTCCACTTGTGGGACGGGTGAGGCAAGAAAGCATTTTAATGGTAGTGGTTTTGCCTGCGCCGTTTACACCAAGCAGGGAAAAGAGTTCTCCCTTTTTAACGGTAAGACTAAGGTTATCTACCGCAACTACGTCTTTATATTTTTTGGTTAAAGATTCTATTTTTATAGCATCCATCACTAGCCCTCCACATTATACTGCTTGCGAAGCCCCTCATAGGCGTCGGTGAGCATTTTGCTCACAAGTTCCCAGTCAATATCGAAAAATCCGGTGGCAAACATAGTAGCAATCCCGTGAACGAATGCCCACATTTCAAGGTGAAACAGTTTTGCATCGGTATTATTAAGCCCTGTATTTTTATGAATAATATCGGCCATTTGGTCGGTCTGCTCGGTGGTTTCGGGGATTTGTTCACCCGAACGATCTCGCATATATAAAAGTTTAAACAGTTCCTTTTCTTCTTTTGCAAAGCGTATATAGGCCATACCGTTTGCCTTGTAAGGGGGGTAGATGCCGCTTTCAACCTCTTTGCGCATATATTCATTGCATAGAATATCCGCATTTTTTATGGTGGCAAGTCGCAGTTCATCCATTGTAGAAAAATTAGAAAATATCGGCTGTGTAGAACAGTTTAGCGCAAGGGCAACATTTCTAGCGTTTATTGAGTCTGCGCCGCTATTTCTTACAATATCCGTAGCGGCATTTATAATGTCCTTTTTCGTTATTTTTACTTTAGGCGGCATAGCTTACCTCCATAATATAGCTTTTGATATATAACACTTGTTATTTTATCACTACCAACTCCAACTGTCAATAGATTTTTGATAAAACATTAAGTACTTTGGATTTTATCTTCAGATTTCTTGACTTTTACGCTATTTCGCGTATAATATTTATATATATTAAAAGGAATAGGAGAAAAAACCATGCAAATGCTTGAAATGTTATATGATGAAATCCAAGACGCAGTGGATAGAAAGGTCCCCTTCGTTATTCCGATTGGTACGCTGGAGTACCACGCCCGCCATGCTTCCTGCGGAACTGATACACTAGTTATTACCGGTTGCCTGAGAGAGCTTGAAAAGGAAAAGGAGATTGTTGTTTGTCCTCCTATCTGGTATGGTGTGGCATCATACGCAGTATGTGCTCCTAAGCCCAGCCATTTTCACGTAGACGAGGATGCTTATGCAAACTATCTGTACTACATACTTAAGTCTATGATTGACGCAGGGCATAAGAATATATATCTTGTGGCTCATCATCAGACCGAAGGAGCAGGGCTTATGCCTATGACCATCGCTTGCCATAAAGCTGCCAAAAAGGTAACTATGGAATATATGGAGGAAAAGCTTGGAAAAGGTTGGTGGGGCAGTGATGCTTATGCCTCCTATTATGAGGATATGGGTAGTGAAGATGACCCATTCTCTTATATTAAGGTTATCCCCCTAATCGGCGCAGACGCACAAATTAAGTGCGGTGGCTTTGACCATGCAGAAAAATGGGAAACAAGCCTTATGATGGGAACCTATCCCGAGCTTGTAGACCTCAGCCGTTGTGAGCGTAATACAGAATGGTTTGCCGAAAGCGCCACCGAAGCGAGTGAGGAAACCGGTAAGCATATGGTAAACTGCACATTGGAATGGCTGAGAAAGGTCATTGTGTAAGGGATAGAAAATAAAAAGCTGTCTAAAAGGTAAGTTTATTTGTGGTTAAGATGGCTTTTTCTATACTCTGTTATAAAATAATTAAAAATTGCCTCTCTTGGCTGAACTTAATCGCTCAGCCAAGAGAGGCGTTTTTATTGACTGCTATGGTTATTACGAGGTAAACGTCCTCATTCTTAAAGGTTAAGGTCCCTAGTTCTCAGCGTATATCCTTTTACTTTCTCGCTCTTTCATTATTTGTCAAATTGTTAGAGTTTTTTCGATACAAAAGATAAAGTACAAGCAACAAAATTAATGGAATAATTACAACTGCTATCGTTGCAAGCAACATTAACATATCATTTGCGGCAGCAACACCGCATCTCGCTATTCCACCTGAAGATATATATGCGGATATATCACTCCAGATTTTCAGTTTTTCATCATATATACAACCACCACCGCCATACCATATACCTCTTATTGCGCCTATTGCATAAAATGATGATAACACAAAAAAGCTACCCAACAAAATACCGCTTATGCGGGGTTTGCGGTTGTAAAAAACAAGTTTTACCGCAAGATATACTGTAAATATAGCTATTAAGAGCTCAAAGCTTGATAAAAATTTAAACATATAAACAGAATAACTATTAATTATTCCAAGTTTACTAAAAGTAATATAACCCGAAACAAATAAAAATGGTATAAAGCAAAGTGATAATAGCTTTTGCTTGTTAAAAGCTTTAAATAGGCCGAATCCCACACCCGAAGGAAGAGCAACCAAAAAGCAGACTGATATTATCTTTAACGGTACAGCAACCAAAGAATTAACAAGATAACGGGAAGTAGAAACACCAAAATTTGATGTCGATTCACCTAAATCAAAGAAATTTTGAAGAGTTGGCCTTATCGGTAAAATAGGGTTAGGAAAAAGAAATAATTCCTCAAGTGGCATAAACGCTTTTGATAAATACATTATGATAAAAATCAAAACTAAAACGAACAATTGCAAGGCAATGGCAAAGGTTATAAATCCTAACACCTTAAACGTCATAGGATTAGAATTAATGTTTTTGCAAAGTGTCCAAAAGCCGAAAGCAACAGAACAAACCAGCACACACCAACCGATAAGCATTATTAAGCCTATAATCAAAATCGCATAGGCAAAGCCCACATCCAACCTCACCATAAGATAATCTTGAAATATCGTATAAAGCCAATCTGCAGAATAATCCGTTGATGGAGAGCCAACAATACCGGTTACAATACTTCCGCCGCTATACATTAACACAGGAATTAAACAAACTGCGATTGCAGTTCCTAAAAAACTGTGCTTCATTCTTGCGGCAATATATGTAATTGAAAATACAGGTGCCAAGCAATAAAGCCAAAGTATAATTACCGCCAATACCGTTGCGTGTGATTGTTTAAATATTATAGGTTCATTTATAATAGATTTACTTAAAAGCCAAGAATTGAGCATTCCGTAACTGTCAGCGCTAAAAAACACATTTAAAAAATTAGGTAGCATAGTGCAAACGCTTATAAGAGAAAATGCGCACATAACACCTAGTCCAAACGGTAACTTAAGTCTTGCCGTAAAAATCGCAGGTAAAACAGCTATAAACATAAGCAATAATACAACAGCACAAACCATAAAAACCGTATTGCCAAGACATTTTTGAATAATTTCATCTTTAAAAATGCTTGAATAATTTTCAAGTCCTATAAATCTTGGTTTTTCTAACATATTAAATTTGGTGAGGCTGTAAAAAACTTTTTCCATTAAGTTATATAAGCCAAATATTGCTACAATAAACACGGGTATTTGAAAAAATATTCCGAATGGTGAACATATCTTCCTGTTTTTTAAAATTTCGCTCATATAAAAATCTCCTAAAATAAACTTGCACCTTTCTTATTTTATTATACCTAACCACATATTTCAACCCATATTTTCTCTATTATTAATTTTTTGCCATCATAAAGCAAAAAGAAAGATTAATTACAAAAACAACCTTATGTAGAACTAAAT